>JBLIKP010000033.1:0-21760 GCA_047635375.1 Sphingobacteriales bacterium
CAATAGCCCTAAAGTGGCGACTTATGACCTGCAGCCGGAGATGAGTGCACCAGAAATAACAGCATCTATCTGTAAAGAAATTAAGGAAAACACTCCGGACTTCATTTGCTTGAACTTTGCTAACCCTGATATGGTTGGCCATACCGGTGTTTTTGATGCGGTAAAAAAAGCGTGTGAAATCGTTGATAAATGCTTAAAGGAGGTTGTTGAGGCTGGAGTAGAAAAAGGCTACGAATTTATTATTATCGCTGATCACGGTAACGCTGATTATATGATGAATCAAGATGGTTCACCTAATACGGCACATTCGTTAAACTTAGTGCCGATTATTTTGTTAAACTCTAAACCTGGTAATCTAATTAAGTCAGGCGTGTTGGGCGATGTTGCCCCTACAATTCTTGAGTTGTTGGAAGTTGAAAAGCCAACTGAAATGACCGGAAAATCCTTAATTGAAAAAACGTGATAAAAAATATTTTGCTAATTCTTGCTGCCAGTGTTTCATTGGCAAGCTGTTCATCAGACAATAAAAATGCCGAGGGCCCACCTAAAATTTTTTTCGACCTTAAAGGTTATGTAGCAGATTACGTAGCTCAAAAGGAATCGGAAAATTCAAGGGTAACCAAAATTGTAAATAAGGATAATAGTGAATCCCAAACTTTAACACTGGACAGTGTAAATTGGGAAAAAGAACTCGCTCTCCTCACGGAAAGCGATATTAACAAGTCAGCCTATAAAGACAAATACAAGGTAGACTCCTTAATTGATTGTCTTAGGTATACCGCCTTGGATTCGTCATTAAACACACGCTTGCTTAAGGTCTGTTTTGTTGATGATTCAGTACAGCAAATTTATGTGGAGCGAGGGGAGAAAAATATTCTTTATAAAAGCGGGCAAGTACTCAGTTTTTACCCTTCAGGAAAATATTCGGTAGAAGCCAAGCAAAAAATAAAAGGCCTTGGAAATCACCTTTTCAAGACCTCTATAGAAATTGTTAAATAAAAAAAGCCCCGATTTATCGGGGCTTTTTCATTACTTATTTAGTTGAGCAAAATGCTTATAAAATCCTGGAATGGTTTCAATTCCCTTAAAGTAATTGAACAATCCAAAATGTTCATTGGGTGAGTGAATTGCATCACTGTCTAATCCAAATCCTAGTAGAATCGATTTAACATCTAATTCTTTCTCAAATAAGGCAACGATGGGAATAGATCCACCGCTTCTTAATGGAATAGGTGTTTTCCCGAAAGTTTCTTCCATTGCGTTGCTTGCCGCCTGGTAGGCAAGAGAATCAACTGGAGTTACTGCCGCTTCACCACCGTGGTGAGGAGTTACTTTAACCGTAACAGACTTTGGAGCGATTGACTCGAAGTGTTTTTGGAATAAATTTGTGATAGTATTTGAATCTTGGTTAGGAACAAGACGCATCGAGATTTTAGCGAATGCCTTTGAAGCAAGCACCGTTTTGGCACCTTCACCAATGTAACCACCCCAAATACCATTTACATCCATTGTAGGTCTAATACTGGTTCTTTCAAGCGTAGTATATCCCTTTTCTCCTCTTTCTTCTTTGATTCCGATTGACTTGTTAAAAGCATCTTGTGAGAATGGGGCACGACCCATGGCCGCTCTTTCTTCTTCGCTTACAACTTCAACATCATCGTAGAAACCAGGAATTGTGATGTGATTGTTTTCGTCTAATAGAGAAGCAATCATTTCGGCAAGTACGTTGATTGGATTTCCAACAGCTCCACCGTAAATTCCTGAGTGAAGGTCACGGTTTGGACCCGTTACTTCAACTTCAACGTAGCTAAGTCCGCGAAGACCGGTAGTTATAGAAGGGATGTCGTTGGCGATCATTCCCGTGTCTGAGATTAAAACTACATCGGCAGATAATCTTTCTTTGTTTTCTTTTACGAAGATTCCAAGGTTTTCAGAACCAACTTCTTCTTCACCTTCAATCATGAACTTCACATTGCACGTTAGTGCATCGTGCTTCATCATGTATTCGAAAGCTTTAATGTGCATGTACATCTGACCTTTATCGTCACAAGCACCACGAGCGTATATTTTCTCGTCCTTAATAACAGGCTCGAAAGGAGGTGAATCCCAAAGCTCAAAAGGATCAGCTGGCTGAACATCATAGTGACCGTAAACCAAAACTGTAGGAAGAGAAGGGTCAATCATTTTCTCGCCGTAAACAATCGGATATCCAGCAGTGCTGCATACTTCAACCTTATCGGCTCCAGCCTCAATTAGTTTGTCTTTAATAAAATCTGCGGTATCAAGAACATCTTGCTTGTATTTTGGATCGGCGCTTACTGAAGGCATTTTCAGTAAATCAACCAATTCCTCTAACATGCGCTCTTTATTTTCGCTTATATATTGTTTGATATCCATCGCTATTAAAATTTTATTTATTTCTTAGGGAAGGCAAATATAACAACTATTAGGGGCGTGAAAAATTCACACGCCTAGAATAAAAAATTAAATCTAAAATGGTTACTAATATCCCTCAACCATTATCCGCAAAATCGAGGGGTAAATAGGGAGTTATTCCATAATTAATTAGGAGATAGGTGATTACAATTAACTGTGGTTTGTAGTATTTAAATTTTTTTAATAGTCAATTTATAGGGGATATTAAAAAATAATTACAATATTAGGGCACCTAACATAATTATCATGAATAAATTATTTTTTAAAAATCCCACAGTAATTAATACTGGAAAACGAGTGTTAACCTCTCTAATTACATTGTTTACAGCCGTTAGCTTCGGATTTACCCCCCCCCTCCAGTATTAATTAATGCTGGATGTGTAGACACTACAAGCGTCCCTTTAAACAAGCCTACTGAGCTTGGAAGAGTGTTAACGCTTTCTAATTCTGCAATTAATATTGCGTTAAACGAATTCCCAAACACTGGTGATGCGTGTGATAGCTACACAACCTTTGAATTTCACCAGCCCTCTGTAAATACTACAGTAAAACCAGGCTCCGAGTTAACTATTAAATGGTCACTTTACAGAAACGATGCCCAAAACGATGTGGCTGATTTTTATGAAATTATTATTTATTACGTTGGTTTAGATGAAAATGGATATATTCCGTCGAACCCATTGGCTAATCCCATTAGAAATAAAAGATATGGAGAATCAGATCCAGATGGATTGTCCAACGGATATCATTTAGATAGAGAATATAATTTTGATGTTCCGTGCGATTCCTTGGGAATCTATTTAATTGAAGTACGTGGTTCGGATCCAGAACTTACTGGAAGGGATCATTGTACCATTTATACTTGGGTGCGCACCGAACCATTGGTTCCAATTATTAATGTTGCACCACAAATTCAAACAGTTTGTGGAGAAGGAAATTATCGTATGTATTTTGATAATCCTTCCTCGGCGGACGGTTTATTTATTTACGATGCTGAGATTGGTGGGGCAGGAGATAAAATTGAATGCGAACAGGATGGAATGTTAATTTACGACTGGTCTATTGGTAGTAGCCAAGTTTATAATAAATACGCAACATTTTTTTGGGATCAACCAAATTGTGGCAATGTAAAGGAATCTCCTATTCGTATTCCAATTGCTTTGTTGAATATTCAAGGTTTGGTAAGTGCTTTTACATTAGATTTTTCAGATCTTTTAAACTTTGATATTGACATGCAAGAAATTAAAGATATTCCAAATCAAAGTTGTAAAACAAGGACCTCTCCATTGTTAACAGGTGATTACGCTGCCCTTGAACTACAAACTCGAAAGTTGAAGGACATTCAAGACGATATTAGGGCAAATTTGGATTCAACTGCTCCTGGTTTTAATTTTAGTAATTTTAATGTAACGAGTGAGTGGATTTCTGAAACTGGTGTAAGTGGTGAATATATCACGGAAGAAAGTTTAGGGACTGACGCCAGAGTTTGCTTTAGTGATTTACATGCGTTTAAACCAGAAAAAGGAAGCTGCGTAGATTATTCCTTCTACATTAATTTTGAAGGTACAATTAGACCAAAGGAGGCTGCACCTCAATTCAAAGATGTACAAGAATCCAAAGTAGATTGTTCCATTAAAACGCAAATAGAAACTACCGTGTGTAAAGAGATTGAGGCCCCGCCAAGTCAAGTTGTTTTTGTTTGCAATAAACTTGATCAAGTTGAAATTCCAGTTAATGGATACGATGATGCCATTTGGGAAACGCATGTCAATAATCTATTTATTACAAATGGTTTCATTAATAAAAACCCCTTAAATGGTGTGCCCAAAGGGTTTAATTATGAAGACTTCCAAAATCGAAAAGATCGTTATAATATCACAGTCAAATATAAGGCTCTCAACAATGGTAGGGTAGGTCCTAAAGGTTTAATTCAAATTGTTACCCTTCCCGACCCCATGGAAATAATTCAAGGTTTTGATGATTTCGATGATATTACGGTATATTTAGATGAACCTAAAACCACTGAAAATGGTTGTACAGAGCCGCGTTCCTATTATGATTTAAGTTATGAGTTACTTTTTAATGCGTATGATAGCTTGTTAGGAATTATCCCTGAGATTGATGATGATTTAAATTTAGTAAACTTTAGCATTGATATTAAGCCAGTGTGGGAACCCTATCAATTTTATCATCATGATTATGAAGATCCAACCTTTAATACTGTTAGTGACAGAGTGTGTTGGAGTGACTTACCTCCAACCAACTTAGGACATAGGAGATACACCAGTTATTTTGATTTTAATATGACGGTTGAAATAAAAGAAGAGTATAAAGACCGTTTTACCCAAGATTTTTACTTCGAGAATTGCGAACTTCCAGGCTACGACGTTAATGTGTTTAAAAACCCTCTTTTTAAGTTAGATTCCATATCTTGTAATGATTATTTAGATAATACAGGATTAACTTTGGTTGATTTAATTGGTTCCTGCGACGTGAGTGAAGTTGTTTACTTGTGTGATACGGGTGGAAATGTTGAAATTGGGACAGTGGTTGACAGCAATGTGGTTACGGCAGCATATCAATGGAATACCACAGCAGGTTTCCTTTCCGGTGGCGAAAATAGTCAAAAGGCAGAGATAGATTACAATTCAGTTCCAATTAATGATGGCGAATTTAAAAAATATGTTCAGGAGGTAAATGGACAAGGTGATTGGCCATTTACGCACATTCGTGATGTTCCATACACTTATTGTGCTTTGGTCTTTAAATGTGAAACTTGTCCAGTAAGTTTAGGGACTTTGAAAAAAGCCACAGATATTGGGCAAATAAAAGAGGAGGCTATTTTTCAAATATACCCCAATCCAGCCAATCAAGAATTAAACGTAAACTGGAAGGGCGAAAAGGATAATAATTTAAATATTGCGATATACAATGCCTTGGGAAATTTGGCTCTTTTTGAGGCGTTGAATAATAATTTCCAAAAAACCAATATCTCTCATTTGCCAAGTGGACTGTACCAAATCAAATTGCAAGACGCGGATGAAATGACGGTTGCCTCCGAAAAAATAATAATCATAAAATAATGGGAAACTCAAGACTTGTGGTGAAAATTGGTTCACACCTTTTCCTTTCACCTCTTTTGGTGATTTTTGGTCTAAATCAAGCGTGTGCCCAAGATGTATTTTGGAAACCCCTTGGCGAGCAAAGCCAAGAAGAATACATTACACCTGAAAATTTAATTATTTTTAAAGGAAAATTAGTAATATCAGACCATAGAGAGTTCAAGCCAACTATGCAATTCGGATTTTGGAATGGAATAGTCTGGGAATATTTGGATAATTCAGTGGCTTCCGATTCTGGCTTTACAAGAAAACCATTATATATTTCAGAGTTCGAGAATGGGGAATCCATAATTGCATTTAAAACCATTATTGAATCCCACCAAAAGGATAAATGGGCTTATTTCAAATTTGATGGTAAACAATGGGTTTTGTTTCAATATTATAAAAATTTTCCAGAAAATTATTATGGATATAAGGTGCCTGCTCAGCGTAGCGATACGGTTTATAATATTTTGTTTGATGACAGTGAGGAATTTGAAAACAGAAAGGTATTTGTATCCGTTCAGTTTATGGATAATCGTGAATTATTTGAGTATCCCTCCGAATATCCACCAGATCTAAAAAAAATTGAAAATGAAATTTATTTAGTAAATAATCACATTGATCGAGGTACGGATATTAGAGCCAAATATCCAATTTTGAGATGGCTAGGTGCTGGTGGATTTAAAGAGTTAGGAGATAATGAGTTAGGCTGTTTGCCGGATGATGTTTTATTGTATCAGGGAAAATTAGTTGCTGCAGGGGAAAATTACTTGGGAGAGGAAGGCGGCACTATTTACCGTTTAGTTGATAATGTATGGGAAGCTTTTGGCCATCCTGGTTTTCATGAGATTGAAAAAATAGTGAAACATAAAGATGAATTAATAGCTTATGTGAGCAGCCCGGGTTTTGATCTAAGCAATGAGATTTGGCGGTACAACCCTGTGTTGGGTTGGAGGTTAATAGATGCACCAAACAACAGGTTTGGAACTGAAATGGTGGTGCTAAAAGATGAAGTAATTATTGAGTTTGCACGTCTAGTCAACCCAAATGGAGACACCCTTTATAATATGGCGAGCCTCCCCCTTTTAAACGATGTTAACTTAAATCCAACTGCTAATCCAGACAATTTCACGATTGGAAATGGCACAATGAAAACCCTAAAAGTAACCGCTAACGATACTGATATGAACCAGGATTATTTATTGGTAAGTATCATAAGACAACCTTCCAACGGAACGGCTACGGTCAATTCAATGGACGAGGTCGAGTATCGGGCAGACCGCACCTTTACTGGGACTGATGAGCTTGAATATAGGATATGTGATAGGGGAGGGTTGTGTGATAGTGCCACAGTAGCTCTTACGGTTATTGAAGAAAACAGCGCGCCAATTACAACAATTGACACTGTACGGCTTGGTAGATTGAACGAAACTTACCAAATAGATGTACTTGCCAATGACCAAGATTTAGAAGATGATGACTTTTTACTAACCACGGTTTCCTCATCCAATTTTGGAGAATTAGAAATCATAAATTCAGGCACCTTATTAAGCTTTAACAGCGGCAATTCATTTTGGGATGTTCAAACGGTAGATTATACCGTATGTGATGAATTTAATGCGTGTACCAATGAGCAGCTTACCCTTATTTTGGATAGCACCTTTGTGGGGATTGAGGGAAAAGAAAATGCTCAAATTATTGAGGCAAGAATATATCCCAATCCAGCTAGAAACGTGGTTAATATTGAAGTTACACCTAACCTTAGGAATCAACTTAGTGGTACACTTTACTCGGTTCAAGGCAGGTTAATTCACCAATTTAATTTCAGCGAAAGCGGAAAAATCCAACTTGACATCCAATCCTTGTCCTCAGGCGTGTATTCCATTGTAATTAGCGCAGGGAACGGGAATCAAAAAGTATTTAAGCTGGTGAAATAAAGAATAAGGGCTTATTTCTTAGCCTTAATCTCTTCCCAGGTTTTGAAAAGAGTTTCTTGAGATGGGCGGTCGGGTTCGATTTCAGTTAAGGGCTCGCAGGGTTTCCAGGTAGCGTACATTTCCGAAGGTAATTGCTGGTAGAGGGCTGTTCCTTTGGTTTTCCAACCAATCATCTCGTCGGAAACGTCTTTAATCACCTTCGCGGGATTTCCAACCACCAATTTTCTCTTAGCGATATGCATTTTGGCGGGAACAAAACATAAGGCCCCCACTATACACTCATCCTCGATTACCACATCGTCCATCACTACGGCATTCATACCAACAAGGCAATTTTTTCCGATGGTGGCTCCGTGAATTATTGCTCCATGGCCGATATGTGCTCCTTCATGCAGGGTGACGGTAACTCCTGGAAACATGTGAATTGTGCAGTTTTCTTGCACATTACAACCGTCTTTTATGATAATTCCACCCCAATCTCCACGAATAGCAGCTCCAGGACCTATGTACACGTTTTCGCCAATAATCACATTCCCAGTCACCGAAGCCTGTGGGTGAATGTAAGACGATGGATGAACAACAGGTTTAAAGCCGTTAAACTCGTAAGTCATTTGGATTAGTTTTTGTCGGTACGGGTGATTTTTGCGCCAAGTTTCTTTAAGCGATTCTCAATGTCTTGGTAGCCTCTATCAATTTGCTCGATGTTGTAAATAGTACTATTCCCTTCCGCCGATAAGGCAGCGATAAGTAATGAAACTCCAGCTCTAATATCAGGGGAAGTCATGCTAATTCCACGAAGTGGGTGTTGTCGGTTTAGTCCAATTACGGTAGCACGGTGTGGATCGCAAAGTATAATCTGCGCACCCATATCAATAAGCTTATCAGTAAAGAAAAGCCTACTTTCAAACATTTTTTGGTGGATAAGGACTGAGCCTTTTGCTTGGGTAGCCGTTACCAAAACAATACTCAATAGGTCAGGAGTGAAGCCCGGCCAAGGTGCATCAGCGATAGTTAGAATACTTCCATCGATAAAGTTTTCAATCTCGTATTCCTCCTGAGCTGGGATGAAAATATCATCACCTCTGATTTCTAATTTTATTCCAAGTTTTCTAAAGATTGTAGGGATAATCCCTAATTCCTTAACCGCAGCGTCTTTGATGGTGATTTCACTCTTGGTCATTGCTGCCAAGCCAATGAAAGAGCCAATTTCAATCATATCAGGAAGAATGCGGTGTTTGCATCCGCTTAAGCTTGTAACTCCTTCAATGGTCAATAGATTTGATCCAACGCCTGTGATCTTAGCGCCCATGCTATTAAGCATTTTGCAAAGCTGTTGTAGATATGGCTCGCAAGCGGCATTGTAGATGGTAGTAATTCCTTCGGCCATAACAGCGCCCATTACAATGTTTGCTGTTCCCGTTACTGATGCTTCTTCTAAAAGAAGGTGGGTGCCTTTTAATTTCTTTGCCTCAATTTTGTAGTGATGATTTATGGCATCGTACTCAAAGTTGGCACCTAGTTTTTGTAACCCAATAAAGTGGGTATCTAGTCTACGACGCCCGATTTTATCCCCTCCTGGTTTATGTATAAATGCTTCTCCAAAACGCGCTAAAAGTGGACCGACGATCATAATAGATCCGCGTAATCCCGTGCTTTGAACTTTGAATTTTTCAGTTTGAAGGTAGTCAAGGTCAATGTTTGCCGCCTTGAAAGAATAAGCATGATCGCCTATTTTTTTCACCTCAGCACCCAAATCGGCGATAAGCTGAATAAGCAGATTTACATCCTTAATATCCGGGATGTTTTCAATCACAACCTCTTCAGGAGTGATTAAAACTGCACTAATTACTTGTAAAGCTTCGTTTTTTGCGCCTTGAGGGATGATTTCACCCTTTAGGGAATGGCCACCCTGAATTTCAAATGCACCCATTGGTTATGAGAAGGTTTTAAGATTAATTTCTTTTGTATGGTTTTTTTCCGCCTTTACTGCGGTTAGTACTTGAGTAGCTTCTTTTCGCTCCACCTTGCTGACGCTTAGGGGATTTTCTTAAATCTACACTGGTAAGTTCTACCGTAGTGTCGATGGTTAAAGGCTCACCCATTAGGGTTGTTAGGTCCCTATAAATCAAAGAATCATTTACTGAATCTTGATTCCAAGTTACATAAGCCATTTTCATGAAGTTAGCGATTGCCTTTAAGTAAGCTTCTTTCTTGTCCTGCTCCTCAATAAGCTTTGCTTCAGCAATCATTAACTCTACGTTTTTTCCGTAGTGTTTGAATTTGATATCGTTCGAAGGGTAAGGGACAATGTTAGGCTTTTTCTCAAGACTTTCTCTTGATGGTGGCGGATAAGGCGCGTCAACGTTAAGGTTGAAGTCGGCCATGATATAAAGATGATCCCAAATTTTTAATTTGAAATCGGCTAAATCTTTCATCTGTGGGTAGAACTGCGCCATCATGTCAACAATAATGTTGGCAAGCTGCGTGCGGTCTTCCATTGTTTCCAGGGTGTTGATGTGATTCACCATCTCCTGAATATTGCGTCCATATTCCGAGAAAATTAATCTCGGACGTGTAGTATTATAATCCATTCTAAATTTATTAAAAGCGTGGTACCACGCTATAGTTCTGTAATATTACTTAACGATTCTTAGTTTGGCAAATCTTAATAGGATTTGCTTTTGCCCAACTTCATTAAATAGAATTGTTGCTTTGCTATTTGGTAACGGGCCTTCAAGATCCACCACTTTACCAAAGCCAAATTTTTGATGTTCAACCTGAGTTCCTACTTCAATTCCATTTGGATTGTCTGCGGCAAAGCCTGGTGTAGGTTTGTGATTGTACGAAGCTACTGGCCTTGAAGGTTTAGGTCTAGCCTTAGGTTGTGAGCTTGCTGACTGCCCTGAGCTACCCCCTGAATAATTGGGTTTTCGCCCAACTGGCACAGACTCCCAATCGTCATGTTCGTCGTAGCTCGTCTTAATTTCTGGTAAATCTAAGAATTTTCGGTCAATTTCATTGATAAAACGACTAGGCTCACAAGTAATTAAATTTCCAAACCTATATCTTGAACGTGCATAACTTAGAGTTAAGTACGTCCTAGCACGAGTAACGGCAACATAAAACAGCCTTCGTTCCTCCTCTAGATCGTTTCTGTCGCTTACTGACATTTGAGAAGGGAAAAGGTTTTCCTCAAGGCCAACAATAAAAACTTCATCAAACTCAAGCCCCTTGGAGCTATGAATTGTCATAAGCTTTACGTGATTAGGATCTTCAATCTCCTGTTCAGAACCCGTAAGTAGCGATACTTCTTGTAAAAACATCCCCAAGCTAAGGTCTTCTTTTTCTAAGCTTTCGCTGAATTCCTTAACACCGTTTAAAAGTTCCTGAATGTTTTCGTAACGAGCAACCCCTTCCACTGACTTGTCGGTATAGAGTTCAAGGTTCAGACCAGAGTGCTTAGCAATATGTGAGGCCGAATCAAAAGCATTCCCATTAGCCGAAACTATAGCAAAGCTCTTAATTAGTGTTGCAAATTCGCGCATTTTTGCCGCCGCTCGGTTACCGTCCAAAAAGTTCGCCGGATTTGAGATCACCTCCCAAAGGCTCATGTTGTTTTCATTGGCCGTAACCAAAGCATGGTCAATGCTTGTTTGTCCAATTCCTCTTTTGGGATAATTAATCACCCGCTTTAAGGCCTCTTCGTCGTTTGGGTTTACCGTCAAGCGGAAGTATGCAATAAGGTCTTTAATTTCTTTTCTTTGATAGAAGGATAGACCTCCGTAAATTTTATAGGGAATATTCTGCTTACGCAAACCTTCCTCTATAGACCGAGATTGTGCGTTTGTTCTATAAAGGATTGCGAATGATTCGTATCTAAAATTCTCCTGATAAACTCGTGATTTTATGGATTCAACCACCTTGTAGCCTTCCTCATTATCGGAAAGTGACATAAGCACCTTGATTTTTTCACCCACCTCCTTTTCACTAAAAGTGTCTTTAGGAATTTGGTTGTCGTTATGGCGGATAATGCTGTTAGCAGCATCAACAATATTTTGAGTGCTTCGATAATTCTGCTCCAGCTTGTAAACCTTCATTTCGGGGTAATCCTTTTGAAAGTTTAGGATGTTTTCAATGGTCGCGCCACGAAAAGCATAGATAGATTGTGCGTCGTCACCTACCACGCATAGGTTTTGGAATACAGCGGCCATTCTTTTCACGATTAAATACTGGCAATGGTTGGTGTCTTGAAACTCATCCACCATGATGTATTTAAAGCGATGTTGGTATTTATGTAGGACATCAGGTTGCTCTTGAAAAAGCCTGAAAGTGTTTAAAAGCAAATCATCAAAATCCATTGCACCAGATTTATGGCAGCGTTGGGTGTATCTTAAATAGATGTCACCAATTTTTGGTCGGCCAGAGGAGCGGTCTTCAGCAATGATTTCTGCATCGGCCATATACCTTCTTGAGGTGATAAGATTGTTTTTACATAGAGAAATGCGGTTGTAAACGAAGTTTGGGTTGTAATACTTAACATCCAATCCCATTTCTTTTATAATGGTTTTCAGAAGACTCTTGGCGTCTGTGGTGTCGTAAATAGTGAAATTGGAGGGATAACCAAGGTGGGCAGCTTCAGACCTGAGGATTCTTGCAAATACAGAGTGAAACGTCCCCATCCATACATTTTTTGCCTCAGCTCCAGCGGTAGCCTCAATTCTTTCCCGCATTTCTTTGGCTGCTTTATTTGTAAAGGTTAGCGAAAGAATGTTAAAAGGTTCAATTCCCTTTTTTATCATATGGCCAATCCTGTACGTAAGCACTCGGGTCTTTCCAGAGCCAGCACCCGCGATAATCATCATGGGGCCATCAATTTGTTCAACGGCAGCGCGCTGGGGTGGGTTTAATTCGTCTAGATTGCTCACGTATTTGTGGGGATTTATTATGAAAAGGAAAGTTTACAAATTTTTAAAAACTTTTGCGGTTCCCCAAATGAAATAGGAAAGTGTTAGTATTTTTTTACTTTTGCTCCTCCAAAAAAAATATTTTTCGAAACATAAAGTAAATATTTGACGTTACGCTTTAAAAGCGACCAAAGTTTTATTTGCTAAATTTTATTCTTTTTAACAATTCACCATTGGATTGAAGCAACTTTTTATTTTACTTCGGGTCATAATCGTGTAATAAGGCAAAGCCTCAATAAATATTTCACAATTAATTGACCTAGGGGTAAATTGCATAATTGAATCTACTTAAACAAAAATTAAAATAATTTAAACACTCAAAAAAATGATGAGAATTTTATCCATTCTTTTATTAATGGCCATTTCGGTTTCAGCGTATTCACAAGCAAGTGGAGATGCATATGGCTATAAATTTAAAACAAGTGACGACCCCACTGGTCCTGCGGGCGAATGGTTTGACTTGACTGATGCCGAAAAGTATCCAAATGCTCTTGAAATCACCGACAAGTTTGATGATGACAGTTTCTTTGGACCATTAAATTTCTCTTTTGATTTTCAATACTACTGGTACACAAGGTCTCAAGTTTACGTAGCATCAAACGGCTACATTGGGTTTTTGCCAGATAACATTTCTGCAGCATTTCCTTCAATCCCAGTTGTAGGTGGAAAAAGTGACGATTACATGGCTCCATTTATGAGTGACCTTTCATTAGGTGGCGAGGTAAATGCAGGTAGAATATTCTACTATACCGACTTTAAAGATACTGTAATTGTTTCTTGGCTTGCTGTTCCTTATTTCGGTGCTGAACCTAATTCAAGCAATACTTTCCAAGTGGTTTTAAGTCGTGCTGATAGTAGCATTACCTTTAACTACATGGCAATTGACCAAGGTCACCCTTTTTCAGGTCTTGCAGGTCATATGACCATTGGAATTGAAAACGTGAGTGGTGGTGTAGGTAACTTACACTCTCATGATGATCTGCCTCAGTTCGTAGCAAAAACCTTTCCGTATTCTATAAACTTTAAATACCCAAAAGATTCAGAGTTTAAAACCAACGATTTAAAAGTTAAATGGAATAACAATTCATTTAACCGTGGTATTTTCGTGAATAAGGATGGAAAAAAAGAAGTTGTAATGAAGTCTAGCATTTTCAATCAAGGACTTACTACTTCTCCACAGGTTGTTATGACCGGGAAATTAGCTGGCCCAGTTGCAGTTGAGGACAAAAATATTTTCCTAAAAGCATTGGAGCCGGGTGAAGAGAGAGTCATTGAGTTTAAAGGAATGGATGTACCATTAACTGAGGAGGGTGTTTATACTTTTAGAAACACAATTTCTTACGATGACGATAGAATTAAAGGAAACAATCAACTTACTCAAATGATTACGGTAGTAGACACCACAGTTGATGAAATCATTTTAGGGTATGAAGATGCAATAAATGGTGAAGTAAGTTTTACAGGTGCCGTTGATTATAGTGTTGGATTAGGAACGTACATTATTCCTCCATTTTTCCCTGCTAAAATCACAAAGGTTACTGTTGGTGTTGCAAACACAGCTGGAACTGGCCCGACAACTGAAGGAGTTCGTGTTATTATCCAAGACGATAACGGAATAAGTCTTTCAGGAGAACGTGATGGTAGCCCAGGTGATACTTTAGAAACCCAGGATATTCTTCCAGGTGCCGAAGGGGAAACAACAATAACCCTCGCTGAGCCTATCCAAATTAACAGTGGTGGTTTATACATTGCAGCAATGCAAGGTGGGACTTCTGTTGGTATTGGGACTAATAATGCAGCTCCTACTTCTTTTACTGCATTTGAAGTTGTTCGTGGATTTTATGTTCCCTTTAGAGATAGAAAAACTGAAGACCCTGTTATTCGTCTTCATATTGAAAAAGGTGACTTAACTGAAACTGCAGATTTAGCGGTTACTAAGTTGATTTCTCCAGATACAGCGCTTGATATTACTGATTCTGTAGAGGTTGAAGTTGAATTGACAAACCTAAGTGAGAAGGCCGCAATTGCTGGTCCATTTGAAATTTCTTACCAAATAAACCAAAAGGAAGCGATTTTTGAAATTGTTCCAGCTGAGTTTACACTAGCTGCAGGCGAGACAACAACCTATAAGTTTGCTCAAAAAGCTGCTCGTCCACCTGCTCCAAAAACTAAGTTTGAGTCGGTTTGTGCGGTTACCTATTTGGATAACGATTTTGTAAAGTCAAATGACACCTTATGTGTTACTACTGAAGACGAAACGTCTACGGCAGTATCTGTAAATGATAAATTTGATATTACAGTTTATCCAAACCCAATTGTTGAAAACGCTACGATTTCCTACACATTGAATAATGCAATGGATGTTACTTTAGAAGTAATAGACATGCAAGGAAAGGTGATTTCCAATAGAATGTTAAAAGACGTTCCTGCTGGAAAAAATAAAGTTGAAATAAACTTTAAAGGTTATTCTAAGGGTATTTACCTGGTAAGAATGGCTGGTGATAGAGGACAAAATGTCTTCCCTGTTACAGTTAAGTAATTAAATTAAAAATTAAAGCCTCGATTTATCGGGGCTTTTTTGTGCAAATTAAATAAGATATGAGATTAACAAATTTAATAATAATTGTAGCATTTGGATTTTTTGGATTGTCGGCAATGGCCCAATCTGGTGGACCAGATGCATACGGATATACATGGAAAGACAATCGTGCTGCCAATGGTCCAGCCGCGGAATGGTTTGATTTAACCGATGAAGCAAAGTTTCAAGGTGTCATTGATATAAGTGATAAGTTGGATGACGATAATTTTTTCGGACCAATAAATTTCAGTTTTGATTTCCCTTACTACTGGTACAATCGAAGTGCTTTGTATGTGGGTTCAAACGGGTATGTAGGATTCAATCCTAATAATATTTCTAGTTCAGGAGGCTTTCCTTCAATTCCTATACCTGGAGGAAGTGGAGACGATTACTTAGCCATGTATATGAGTGATTTAACAATGGGTGGCGATCAGAATGCTGGTAGAGTGTTATTTTATACTGATTTTAAGGATACGGTTATAGTTTCCTATTTAGCGGTCCCTTTTTTCGCGCCAGAAACCGGAGCGGGTTCAAATACCTTCCAAGTTGTTTTAAGCAGGCCAGATTCTGGAGTAACATTCAATTATATTGAGCAAACAGGGGAGTCAACATCCACTGCAACCGATGGGAAAGTTCAAATAGGAATTGAAAATGTGAGTGGTGGTGTTGGATTAAGTATTTATCGTGATCCAGCTCCAACAGATCCCTTTAAGAGTGCTTCTGCTGCTGCACCTTATACTATAAAGCTAAAGCATCCTGCGCAAAGCACCTACAAAACTCAAGACCTTATCATATCATGGAATAATAACCCTTTAAACAAAGGGGCTTTTGTCCCTCAGTTTGGTGAAAATATTCCATTGACAACTTACCTTTTTAATCAAGGATTAGATTTAGGCCCAAAAAGCGTATTAACGGGAAAAGTTACTGGTCCAGATCCGGTGGATGACATTAATATTTTTTCAACAGCATTAGAACCAGGGGAAGGGAAATTGTTTAAGTACACCGGTGCAGGAATGCCTGTGGAGGAAACAGGAACATATACTTTTACATCGAAAGTTACTTATGACGACGATAAAATCAAAGGAAATAATCAAAGAAGCCAAATGGTAATTGTGGTTGATACTACTTTGGAAGAAATAGAATTGAGATACGACGATAAGGACGCTAACGGCACTACGGCTTTTACGGGGGCCAATTATAATTCAGGAACAGGTACCTTCATAGAACCTCCGTTTTATCCAATCAACATTACCGCAATAACGGCAGGGTTATCAAGTAACGCTACTAGCGGAACTCAGCCCGGCAGCGCTGTTAGAATTTTGGTAATGGATGACGATGGTGTAAACCGTCAAGGTGAGCGTGATGGCAGTCCAGGGACTTTATTGACTCAATTAGATCCTTTAGTAGCAGAATTAGTAGCTGGAGAAAATAGGTTTGAATTACCCGAAGCGATCCAAGTAAACAGTGGAGGGATTTATATTGGTGTACTTCAAGGTGGAAATGCCGTGGGAATAGAGTATGACAATACAGCTCCTCACTCAGGAATAAGTTTTGAAGTTATAAATGGGGAGTTTGTGCCGTTTAGAAACAGAAGCAGTCAGGATCCTTTAATAGGTATGGTAATTGGTCAGGCGAGCAAGGACAGCGTGGAGGATTTAATGATTTCTAAAATCATCTCTCCAGACTCTTCAGTGAATTATGAGGATTCTGTTTCGGTGACTATTGAAATTAAGAACGTAGGCCCGAAGGATGTTTCTGGTCCGTTTGAAGTTATTTACAAAGTAAATAGCCGTGAAGAAGTTGTGGATACCATCCCTGCTTCTGAAACCATTGTCGCAGGAACTTCCTATGAATATACTTTCAAAAAGAAGACTCCACGTCCATCTGCGCCAAAAACCAAGTTTGAAAATGTGTGTGCCGAGGTAAATCTTTCAAATGATTTTGTCCCTGGGAACGATAAATTATGCAGAAACGATGCCGCCACTGGAGTTTCAATACGCGATTTTGATAATATTAACCTATTCCCAAATCCGTCAAATGAAATTGCCTTTGTAAGCTTTTTGTCAAATAATAATGAACCGTTAAGTATTTCAATTTCTGATGTTACCGGGAAAGTGGTTGCGAATTATTTTGTTCCAAACACAAAGTTTGGTTTCAACAGAATTGAATTAAATACGTCCAATCTAAATAACGGACTTTACATTGTAAATTTAAGTACTGTAACAAAGCAGTCTACAATAAAAATGTCGGTATATAAATAATAAGGAAAGCTTTAAACTGATATTAAGGGTGTTGTGAGTAGTCATGACACCTTTTTTGTTGTAAAAATTATGAGATGAAAGGCGAAATATATACATTGCAGTAACAAATGTATTACCCTTACACACAATTAATTTTTAAAACATGAGAACTATTGCGAAGCAATTCCTGCGATTCAGCGGATTTTTTGTCATTTTCCTAATTTTTACGATTCCAGTTTTTTCGCAGAATGGCGGCGGGCCAGATGCCTACGGGTATGGCTGGAGGTCAAGTGCTGCAACAAATGGACCCACAGCAGAATGGCATGACCTCACGGATGCTACAAAGTGGAAAGGAGTTTTAGACTTCTCTGATAAGTTTGACGATGATAATTTCTTTGGACCCTTGAACTTTAGTTTTGAGTTCCCTTATTATTGGTACACACGTAATGAACTTTATATTGGGTCAAATGGGTATGTAAGTTTTAACCCACAAAATATTTCCGCAGGCTTCCCTTCCATTCCACAAATAGGGGGTAAAGGAGATGATTATTTAGCGCCCTTCCTTGCCGATTTAACTGGTGGAGGTGATATAAACGCATCAAAATTTTTATTCTACACCGACTTTAAAGACACCGTAATTATTTCCTTTGAGGATATTCCATGGTTTAATCCAGGGGGTGGCCCAACAGGAGCAAATACTTTTCAAGTGGTGTTGAGCCGTCCAGATAGCAGTATTACTTTTAATTATGGTGGTCAATCAGGTGGGCCATCAAACAGCCAAACTGAAGATTTTCTTAGTATTGGAATTGAAAATGTAAGCGGACGTGTTGGGATTCAACAATCCAGAGACTTACAATCCATTCAAATGTTCCCGGTAGGAATGAGTCGTGCGAATCCATTTTCAATAAAATTTTACAAACCTGCAACTTCAGATTATTCTACAAAGGATTTGAGAGTACTTTGGAATTCTAAAAAAGGTACCCAAGGAGTCTTTGCTGCCATGGGTGGTGAAGATAGAGATGCAGTAACCAATATTTTTAACCAAGGTTTAGAGCCAGGACCAAAGTCCATCCTTCAAGGTGAAGTTAAAATTGGAAACACGGTAATTGGTGAGGTAAATACTTTCACAAGACCTATTGAACCTGGCCAAAATGATTTATTTAAATTTAATGGGGTGAAAATTCCATTAGATGAAACTGGAGTTGTTACGTTTAAAACAACATTAAATTACCCAGATGATGATGTGAAAAATAATAACACCATTACTCACATGACTACTGTAGTCGATACTTCACTTGCAGAATTAGAACTGCGTCATGATGATAAGGGAAGAAACGGTGGGCTTTCATTCGTAGGTGCTTCGAATTTCTCAGCAGGAATTGGAACTTACATAGAGCCGCCATATTACCCAGTAAAAATAACAGCTGTTACTGTTAACCTTTCATCCGCTTCTGCTTCAGCGCCTCCAGGAGGTCCGGCAAGATTAGAAGTTTATGATGATGACGGTCTGAACTTAGCAGGTGAAAGAGATGGAAGCCCTGGAACTCTCCTGTTTCAAGGAGATATTGCTGCAGGAGTTGCTGGCGAGAACAGGATTGAAATCCCAGATGGGGGTGTTCAACTAAATAGTGGTGGAGTGTTTATTGGAGCACTTCAAGGGGCTACCACCGTATATATTGGCACAGATAATACAGCGCCACATTCTTTTACTTCCTTTGAAGTTATTAATGGTGAGTTTGTTCCATTTAGAAATAGAAACACTGAGGATGCAATGATTGGTATTGTAATCTCAAAAGGTGATGTAACCTTGGTTGAGGATTTAGCAGTTACTAAAATTATTTCTCCTGATTCAGCAACCGATTACTCTGAGGCAGTTCCAATGACTGTTGAGTTGTCTAACCTTTCGGGCGTGGATATTTCAGGACCTTTTGAAATTAGTTACTCAGTAAATAGTCGTCAAGAGGTTTTTGACACAATCCCAGAGACCTTCGTGATTTCTGCAGGAGCAACTGCCGAGTATACTTTTAAAAACACTACTGCCCGTCCACCAGCACCAAAAACTAAGTTTGACTCGGTATGTGTGAAAAGTTACTTGACTAATGATTTTGTTCCTAGTAACAATCAACTGTGCTATAAAACTAAATCGAAGGTTGGATTTGATACTGAAATCCCAGGATTTTCGCTTTTCCCTAACCCAACAAGTTCGATTGTTAATCTAGAATTACGCGTTATAAATGAAAATGATGTGCAATTTGAGTTGTTTTCAAATGACGGAAAACTGCTTTTAAGCAAGAATTTTGGGAAACAAACCCTCGGAAACACTAATTTGAAATTAAATTTGCCCAATATTCCGACTGGAATTTATGCCTATAAAGTAACAAACGGTGAGAAGTCTCAACGTGGACTTTTGGCGGTAACATCAAGATAATAAGATACTTTCTTACCATAAACGTTTGACGAAGTTAAGTGGATTAAGGCTCCTCAATTATTGAGGAGCCTTTTTCGTGAAAAAAGAAATGAAATATTTTTCATTATTTCTTTTGACAATTGAAAAAACGCCTTACATTTGCAGTCCACACGGTGCCATAGCTCAGTCGGTAGAGCAAAGGACTGAAAATCCTTGTGTCGCTGGTTCGATTCCAGCTGGCACCACCAAAAGCCCCTTTTTTAAGGGGCTTTTTTTTTGCAATGCCTCCAAAAAGAACCTGTCTTTTTGGAGGCATTTTTTTTTTAAAAACAACCTCTACATACAAGGATAAAATATGTGGTTTATGATGCCTTTTTTAATTAAAATATGTCTACTTTTGCACGCTATTAATTTTTGGCTTTTACACCTCAAAGTATATTGAGGAAAAAATTAAAAATGAAAATAATTATTATTTCAGTCTTCCTTTTTCTTACTTCCTCAGAAAGGTATTTGCATGCACAGACTTTCTCTCAAAGTGTCATTGGTTCGACAGGATTTGTTGGTACATCACCGAATGGTTCAATGGCGTGGACTGTTGGAGAATCGCTGATCCTAACAGATTCATCTTCTTCTTTCTCTTCAGGGTTTCATCAGCCGTATTCAGTCATTGAGTCAAAGATGAGGGGTTTTGTCCTTCCAGAAGGATTTTCTCCAAATGGCGATGAAATAAATGATTTATTTGTAATCGAAGGGATTCAAAATCATCCTAATAACTCAATTGTAGTCTTTAATCGTTGGGGAAATAAAGTATTCTTTGCCAATCCATACAATAATTCATGGGATGGCAAATCAGCTTTCGGAATCAGAATTGGTGGAGATGATCTACCTATTGGTACTTACTTCTATATTCTTGATTTGGGAGACAATACAGCTGCGATTAAAGGGACTATATATCTTAATAGATAAAATAAAATGAAAAAACAAACATTCCGTTCTGCGAGTTTTATGGTGGTTATGTTTTGCTTTATGCATACATTTTCTTATGGTCAAGCTCCACAGGCATTTAATTATCAGTCTATTGTCCGTAATACTTTTGGTGATCCAATGGTGAATAAAGATATCATTGTGAGAGCAACGATTCACGATGGTTCCGCAAATGGAACTTCTGTGTATCAGGAAATACATGACATAACAACATCTCAATTTGGGTTGATAAATATTGAAATTGGAAATGGTTCAATGGTCAACGGAGTATTCTCCGCAATTAACTGGGCGGTAAATTCAAAATGGATTGAAATAGAAGCCGACTTCGGAAGCGGATATATTGTAATGGGAACTTCACAGCTATTAAGTGTCCCTTATGCACTTAATTTTGCGCCAGGAGCAGCACCTGAAGGCAAAGAAGGTCCTGAAGGTCCAGCTGGAACCGATGGTGTTGATGGATCCGATGGTCCTATCGGCCCAATTGGAGCAACAGGAAACAACGGAGCCGCAGGAACTAACGGAATAGATGGAGACGACGGAGCCACAGGAATCAACGGAACTAACGGAGCAGCCGGAAGGGATGGAATTCAAGGAGCCGACGGAGACGCAGGAACTAAAGGAACAGCCGGAACCAACGGAGCCGCAGGAATTAATGGAATAGATGGAGACGATGGAGCTGCAGGAATCAACGGAACCAACGGAAATACAGGAGCCGCAGGGACTGACGGAGCTGACGGAATTCAAGGAGCTGCAGGAGCTCAAGGAAACCCAGGAGCCGACGGAGCCGCAGGAACTAACGGAACCAACGGAATAGATGGAGACGACGGAGCTGCAGGAATCAACGGAACCAACGGAATAGATGGAGACGATGGAGCTGCTGGAATCAACGGAACTAACGGAACCAACGGAATCGATGGAGACGACGGAGCTGCAGGAATCAACGGAACTAACGGAATCAACGGAATAGATGGAGGCGATGGAGCTGCTGGAATCAACGGAACTAACGGAACCAACGGAATCGATGGAGACGACGGAGCTGCAGGAATCAACGGAACTAACGGAACCAACGGAATAGATGGAGACGACGGAGCTGCTGGAATCAACGGAACT
>JBLIKP010000034.1:0-21641 GCA_047635375.1 Sphingobacteriales bacterium
CTTTTCCCAATAAAACATTCCAATACATTTATTTTGTGGCCCAAAAAAAAAAAACGCGACCCCAAACTGAGGTCGCTTTTTTATTTTAGTAGTTTTTATTTTAGTTATCAGTTGGGCTAAAAGAAGCCGCTAGATACTGACGATTCATTCTTGAAATAAACTTCACTGATATCTCCTTTGGACAAACAGCTTCACATGCTCCTGTATTGGTACAAGAACCAAAACCTTCTTCATCCATCTTATCAAGCATGTTAATTACACGAGCTCCTGCTTCAGCCTTCCCTTGAGGAAGGGCGTTAAGGTGAGCCACTTTGGCAGAAGTAAATAATGCTGCGGAAGCATTTTTACATGCCGCAACACAAGCACCACAGCCAATACATGTAGCCGCCTCAAAGGCCTCATCAGCGATAACCTTTGGGATTGGAATCTCATTGGCATCAGGCACACCACCAGTATTTACTGATACGTAACCGCCTGATTGAATAATTCTATCCATTGCGCTTCTATTAACAACTAAATCCTTTACCACAGGGAAAGCTACTGCTCTCCAAGGCTCAATTACGATGGCGTCACCGTCCTTAAAGCTTCTCATGTGTAATTGACACGTTGCGACTCCTTTACCTGGTCCATGGGCGCGTCCGTTGATCATTACTCCACATGAGCCACAAATACCTTCACGGCAATCGTGTTCAAATGCAATTGGATCTTGGTTGTTGTGGATTAGCTTTTCGTTAACCACATCTAGCATCTCTAGAAACGACATGTCAGGAGAGATTTCAGAAATACTATAATTCTCCAACTTTCCTTCGGAAGAGGAGTTTTTTTGCCTCCAAACTTTTAGTGTTAGATTCATTCTCTTATTTTTTAATTGGGACACTTGAATGTTCCCAGGGTATCACCAATTATTATTTATACGAACGTTGAGTTAATTTAACATTCTCAAAGTTCAAGTCTTCTTTATGAAGGGTTGATTCTGTTTCATCGCCATTGTTTTCCCAAGCGGCTACGTATTTGAAGTTATCATCATCACGCAATGCTTCATTTTCATCCGTTTGAGATTCTTCACGGAAGTGACCTCCACAGGATTCTTTTCTGCTTAATGCATCGTCAACCATAAGTTCAGCAAGCTCCATGAAATCGGCGATTCTTCCTGCTACTTCTAAAGATTGGTTTAGCTCATTGGTTTCTCCCAATACGTTAACGTCTTTCCAGAATTCGGCACGAAGATTCTTAATTAAGCCCTTGGCCTTTTTAAGTCCTTCCTCATTTCTAGCCATTCCGCAATACTCCCACATGATTTTCCCTAATTCACGGTGGAACTCTGAAGGGGTACGGTTTCCGCGGATGCTAAGTAATTTATCTACTTTATCTTTTACTGCTTTCTCAGCTTTCCTGAACTCCTCATGGTGCGTTGTAACCGGAGCAGGTCCGATTTCAGCTAAGTAATCTCCAATTGTATAAGGGATTACAAAATAACCATCCGCTAGACCCTGCATCAAAGCCGAAGCCCCAAGTCGGTTTGCACCGTGATCACTGAAGTTAGCTTCTCCTAGCGCGTAGCAACCAGGAACTGAAGTTTGTAAGTTATAATCAACCCAAAGTCCGCCCATTGTATAATGAACAGCAGGGTATATTCTCATTGGTGTTTTGTAAGGATCTTCGCCAGTAATTTGAGCATACATTTGGAAAAGGTTTCCGTATTTCTCTTCTACTGCATCTTTACCTAAGCGGTTAATTGCATCGGCAAAGTCAAGGTAAACAGCCACTTTTGAGGGACCAACACCTTTTCCAGCATCTACAACCTCTTTCGCATTCCTTGAAGCCACGTCACGAGGCACAAGGTTTCCAAAAGAAGGATATTTACGTTCTAGGTAATAATCTCTTTCATCTTCCGTAATTTGCTCAGGAGAACGATCATCACCTGCTTTTTTTGGCACCCAAACACGTCCGTCGTTACGAAGTGACTCACTCATCAGCGTAAGCTTTGATTGGTGATCACCACTCACGGGGATACAAGTTGGGTGGATTTGTGTAAAACACGGATTTGCAAACAAAGCACCTTTTTTGTGTGCTCTCCAAGCGGCAGTAACATTACTTCCCATCGCATTTGTGGACAGGTAAAAAACGTTTCCGTAACCACCTGTACAAAGAAGTACTGCGTGAGCAGCATGCGATTCAATTTCTCCTGTCACAAGGTTACGAGCAACAATACCACGTGCATGACCATCAATCTTAACTAAGTCAAGCATTTCCGTTTTAGGATACATTTTAACTGTTCCCTTGGCAATCTGACGAGAAAGAGCGCTGTAAGCACCGATTAATAGTTGTTGTCCGGTTTGACCACGTGCGTAGAATGTTCTTGAAACTTGAGCTCCACCAAACGAGCGGTTATCAAGTAACCCACCATATTCTCGTGCAAAAGGAACACCTTGAGCAACACATTGGTCAATAATATTTACTGATACTTGAGCTAAACGGTAAACATTCCCTTCACGCGAACGGTAATCACCACCTTTAACAGTATCATAAAATAATCTCCAAGTGCTATCCCCATCATTTTGATAGTTTTTAGCAGCATTAATTCCGCCTTGCGCTGCAATAGAGTGAGCACGACGAGGGGAATCTTGGAAGCAAAATGCTTTAACGTTGTAGCCTAGCTCTCCAAGAGTGGCTGCTGCCGACGCTCCTGCAAGACCTGTTCCTACAACAATAATATCGTATTTTCTTTTGTTAGATGGATTAACCAACTTCACGCTGAACTTATGATTGTCCCATTTTTCCTGTACTGAACCGGCAGGTATTTTGGCGTCTAATTTCATTTATTAAATTTTTGCGTTATTACTAAATTAGGTGTCCTTTGGTGTTAAACAAATAACCAAAAGTAAAGTGGCATTGCAATATAACCTGCTGGAACCACTATAGCATATAGTGTACCCACGGAATTAACAATAGGTGAGTATTTTGAATTTCTCAATCCAAAACTTCTGAATGCACTTTGGAAACCATGATTTAAGTGGAATCCAAGAATCACCATACTAATAATGTAAAGTATAGAATACCACCATTCCTCTGCAAACATGGTTGCCACGATGGTATAAAGATCTTTATTCCCACCAGCATCAATTCCAACTTCACCAAATTTATACTGGAAATAGAAGTTCTTAAGGTGAATAATCAGGAAAACCAAGATAACTGTTCCAGTTAATCCCATATTTCTAGAATACCACGTGCTTGACGCTGCATCGGCCTTGGAATTTTCTTTTCCCTTTGCTTTGTTGTTTGCTCGGGTAAGAACAATGGCTTGATAAATGTGCAAAACGAAACCTAATAACAAACCAATTTCCATAATTCGGATGATTGGGTTTGTCACCATAAATTTGGCGTATGCATTAAATTGAAGTCCGCCGTCGGACTTAAACAACTGTAGGTTACCACTTAAGTGGACTAACAAGAAGGAGATTAAAAACAGACCGGTAAGGGACATTACTAATTTTCGTCCCACCGAACTATTTATTGCCTTAGCTATTGTGCTCATAGGTATTTTAAGGTTAAATTTTTTGAGTTACGCAAATCTATTGATTAAGTAGTTAATCACGCATTTTGTTTGTGAATTTAGATTAATTCTAAGAAAATGGCTTATAGTTTTGAGACAATTTCCTTCAATTCTACATTTCCTCCAGTTATAATTATCCCAACTCTTTTACCATTAAACATTTCCTCGTATTTTAATAACGCTGCAACGGGAACTGCACTTGAAGGTTCGATAATGATTTTCATTCTTTCCCAAACCCATTTCATTGCATCCATCATTTCTTTCTCAGAAACTTCAAGAATATCATGGATTTCGCTTTTTACGATTTCGAAATTCTTTTCCCCAATATTGGTTCGAAGCCCGTCCGCCAAAGTGTTCAACGATTTATTCTTTACTAATTCACCTTTCTTAAGACTAAGCAACGCCTCATTCACCTCGGTTGGCTCAGCACCAATAACCTTGGTTTTTGGGGAAAAATATTTTGCAGCGAGGCAGGTGCCACTAATTAATCCACCACCACCAATTGGTGCGAGAATAAAATCTAAATCGGAAACCTCGTCCATCAATTCCATTGACGCTGTAGCCTGCCCTGCGATAACGGGGTAGTAATTATAGGGATGTATTTCGGTAGCGCCAGTTTTCCGGACAACCTCAGCCAGTGTGGTTTCACGAGCTTCAATGGTGCTTTCACATTCAATAATTTTGGCGCCGTAACCCCTAGTGGCATCTTTTTTTACCAATGGCGCGTCCTTAGGCATTACTATATACGATTTCACGCCCATATTTCTTGCCGCAAGGGCGACCGCTTGCGCATGATTTCCTGAACTATGTGCAGCAACTCCATTTTTCTTTTGCTCATCAGTTAGTCGAAGGATCGCGCTGCAACCCCCTCTATATTTAAAAGCTCCAACCTTTTGAAAATTCTCTGCCTTTAAAAAAACCTTGGCACCAGTTAGGGAGTCCAAGGTCATACTCGTAATTACTGGTGTTTTAGTTACCATTCCGCTTAAAGCGGAAAACGTTTCTTCCAGATCAGTTTTTGTAGGAATATTATTTAATGGAGGTAGCATATATTTATATTTTCATTTGAAAGTTGCCAAAGTAATATGAAGACGTGAATAATTGGTAATTTTGTGGCATGATAAATTTAGGTGTCTATAATACGCTAACGGTATTACGTTCAACTTCAGTTGGATTATTCTTGGGTGACGATGAGGGAAACGATGTGCTTTTACCTTTAAAGTACATACCTGAAAACACTGAAGTCGATGACGAAATCGAGGTTTATATCTACAAAGACAGTGAAGATAGAATCATCGCAACCAACCTAAATCCAAAAATTAAAGTCGGCGAGTTTAAAGTACTTAAAGCAGAAATGGTCACAGATCATGGCGCATTTTTAGACATGGGCCTAGAAAAACAACTTTTTGTTCCATTTAAGGAGCAAGGAAAAAAAATGGCCGAAGGCGTTTCCTACATGGTTACCATGTTTGTGGATGAAAAAACCGACAGGCTCGTCGGCTCTAGCCGATTAAAACGCCATATATCAAATGAAGAATTAACCGTTGAGGAAGGTCAGTCCGTAAAGGTTAAAATTTGGAACCTTACTGACCTTGGGTATAATGTTATTGTGGACGATAAGCATATCGGATTGATCTATGAAAATGAGATTTTCGAGGAAGTATGGCCTGGAGACACTTTTGATGGATATGTTCACGCAATTCGTGAGGACAATAAGCTGGACATTAAACTTGGGAAAAAAGGCTATTCAAACATAGAACCTAATGCCGATAAGATTATGCTAAAGCTTCAACTAGGTGGTGGAAAGCTTGCATTAAACGACAAAAGCGATCCGGATGACATTAAAGAGTCGTTAGGAATGAGCAAAAAGACGTTTAAAAAAGCTTTAGGTCTTTTGTATAAAAACAGGATGATTGAGATAGAGGAAAAGGGAATAAAATTGGTTTAATATTTCTGGATTAGGGATAAATATTATCTATTAAAAATCATTTCTTTTTAAGGCAAAACTCGATTGGGTACTTCAAAAAGGGTGCTGATTTTAATGATTTATTAGTTTGACGGAATGCACACGCTCATTATTAATCTTAAAATTCACCAATAAAATTCCCTTGGGTAAAGCCTCCACCGGTATTTCAAAATTTGTAAATGCCGCTGATTGCAGTAGATTTCTTCCAAGTAGATCAAAAAATTCAATCTGAACCGGTAATCCTAAGGGGTTTTTAATTTGTATAGTTGAGCTTTGAGTTAACGGATTCGGGCTAATGTTAATTTCCATACCTAAGGCCTCCAAGGATAAGACGCTTGTGAAACAAGCGTTGTCGAATAGGTGACAGGAAGTGAGCGATGGGCTTTCACCATAGCTACATAAATAATAGCCATTTTCAAATTCTGTGGCAAACACACCAAACAGTCGCAGGATGCGGATAATCCCTATGCCATTAACCAGAAACCCACTCCGCGGAAGAATCAGGAAAAAGAGAGGATTGTTCGTTTTGGGCAAACAAAGTGCCAGGGAGGGAGATGAAAAAAATGAGTAAAAAGTGTTTCAAGGTTTGGGTTTTGATACAGTAATTAATAAATTAAACATTTTTTAATTAATGGCTTAATCTCAAGCCATTTCTGGGCCAGCAAATCCGGTAAGCACGAATAACTTTCTTATTTAAATTATTTGCAAAAAAAACTCTTAAAAAACCTTAGAACTTTTGCACAAAAAATAGAATGATTAAAATTGAAGAAAAAGGAATAAAACTGGTGTTGTAAAATAATCTTCAAAAAAACAATTAATCAGTATTTGCCAACCCTCCTATCACCAAACCCACACCTATCACCAAAATTAAAGGACGTTAAAAAATCAAGTGCCTTTTTTTCATTGCCTTAAGCTATAAAAACAAAGAAAAGTGTAGCGATTCTAAAAACGTTTTAGATATATTTTGTTTAACTTTGTTGCCCTAAATTCAAACCAATAGAAATATCAAGTATGAATGAATTCGGAACCAAGGCTCAAGGTGCAAACCTAGCCGATTTGGGACTTCAAAATGTAGCTACTGCTTACTGGAACTTAACGCCAGCAGAGCTAGTTGAAGAAGCAATAATTCGAAATGAAGGTGTGTTAGTTGACTCTGGAGCTTTGGCTGCAGATACAGGCGAATTCACTGGAAGATCACCAAAGGACAGATTCATCGTTTGCGATGAAAAAACCGAAAAAGCAGTATGGTGGGGAGGTGTTAACTTCAAGTTTGACTCTGCAGATTTTGATAGACTACACGCAAGAGTTGCTGCATACTTAAGTGGAAAAGAAGTGTTTGTGCGAGATGCATACGCTTGCGCAGATCCAGAGCACAGATTAAACATCCGTGTAGTTACTGAGTCGGCTTACCAAAATCTTTTCGCTAACAATCTTTTCCTTCGTCCAGAAGCAGATGAGATTGCAGACATGATCCCTAACTGGTCTATTGTTGCAGCTCCAGGTTTCATGGCCGTTCCTGAAATTGACAAAACACGTCAGCATAACTTCGCTATCATCAACTTTACTAAAAAGATGATTTTAATCGGCGGAACTGGTTATACTGGTGAGTTGAAAAAAGGTATTTTCTCTGTGTTGAACTTTATCCTTCCTCACGAAAAAAATATTCTAAGCATGCACTGTTCAGCCAACATTGGTAAGCACGGTGATAGTGCGATTTTCTTTGGCCTTTCTGGTACAGGAAAAACTACACTTTCGGCAGATCCTGATCGCGACTTAATTGGTGACGACGAGCATGGCTGGGCAGAAAAATCAATCTTCAACTTTGAAGGTGGCTGTTATGCGAAGTGTATCGATTTAACAAAAGAAAAAGAGCCTCAAATTTGGAATGCCATTAAATTTGGTGCCTTATTAGAGAATACGAATTTTTACGAAGGGACAAGCACTGTTGACTTTGCTAACGTAGCAAAAACACAAAACACTCGTGTTGCTTATCCTATTCACCATATTGACAATGCCGTCAACCCATCGGTTGGAGGTATTCCTAAGAATATTTTCTTTTTAACGGCTGACGCATTTGGAGTTTTACCTCCGATATCGAAATTGAATGCTGGACAAGCGATGTATCACTTTATTTCTGGTTATACCGCAAAGGTTGCGGGAACTGAGGCTGGCGTGGTTGATCCAGAGACAACTTTTTCTGCATGTTTCGGAAAAGCATTTTTACCATTACACCCAGCAAAGTATGCTGAGTTATTAGGTGAAAAAATGAAGAAACACGACGTTAACGTTTGGTTGGTTAACACAGGTTGGACTGCAGGTCCATTTGGTGTTGGCCACAGAATGAAATTAAGCCATACTCGCGCGATGATTAAAGCTGCCTTAACTGGCGAATTAACAAACGTGAATTACGAGGAGCACCCAGTATTTGGCTTACAAATGCCGACTGAGTGCCCAGAAGTTGATGCTAAAATATTAAATCCAAGAAACACTTGGACTGATCAAGCAAAATACGACCGTAAGGCAAATGAATTGGCAGCAGCCTTTGTTAATAATTTCAAACAATTTGAAGAAGGAACAAGCCAAGAAATTTTAGACGCAGCTCCTAAAGTAGAAGTAAACGTTTAATCATTTCATAAAACATTATAAGCGGCTAGTCCTTTGGGTTAGCCGCTTTTTTATTGAATTTTATCGATAGCCTCAGCTAACGCTCTATCCTTTTCTGTAACAATACTTCCCGCCGAATGGGTGTTTAAAACAATTTTCACTTGGTTGTAAGTATTGGTCCAAGTGGGATGATGGTCCATTTTTTCCGCGATAAGCGCTACCTTACTCATGAAGCCAAAGGCTTCTACAAAGTTTTTAAAGGAAAACTTTTTAACGAGAGAGTTATTTTCTTCAATCCACATAAATTTCAATTTGGGTTAAGGGCAAAAATGTACTCTAATAAATCCGATTTTTCAATTATTGGTTAGTTTTACACCCAAATGGACACTACTTGGAAAGAAATACTTAAGGAAAAATTAACTCATACGTTACCGGGGGATGCTGCTCATACCAATATGCAACCTGACAGCCGGAAGCTCCAAGCGCAAATTATGCAGGCTAAATTCCCAAAACCTAGATTGGGAGGCGTGGTTGTATTAATTTACCCAAAAAACGGGGCTTGGCATTTAAATTTTATGCTTCGGACTGATTATGAAGGCACTCATGGTGGGCAAGTAAGTTTTCCCGGCGGTAAATATGAGGATTCAGACGCCGATCTATCAGAAACGGCATTGCGTGAAATGGAAGAGGAGGTAGGTGTAAAAAAAAATGAGGTGGAAATATTGGGGAAATTATCTGCCCTGTACATTCCTCCAAGTAACTTTGAAGTCCACCCTTTAGTGTGTTTAGCAGAAAAACGTCTGGAATTTATTCCCGACCCACTAGAAGTAGCAGAGATAATTGAAATCCCCATTTCACATCTATTAAATCCAGCGATTCAAGGAGTTGATATTTTCCGTCGGGATTCGAAATTTCAAATTCAAGCACCCTACTACCAATTTGAAAAACACAAGATCTGGGGGGCTACGGCAATGATTCTAAGTGAATTTTTGAGTATTGGCGAAGAATTGTTTGACTAATCTACTATAGTTCTTTTAATGTCTTTGGGCATTCGGGTAAGCAACTCGTAATTCACAAAACTATCCATGTCTTCAAAACTGCTAACCTTAATTTTCAGTTTTTTCTGCTGACCAATAAGCACCACCTCATCAGAAATTTCAATATTTTTCATATCGGTAACGTCAATGATAATCATGTTCATATTTACCATACCTATTACGGAACATCGCTGACCATTTATCAAAACCCTACCACGATTACTTAAGGACCTAGCAAACCCATTTGCGTAGCCCACGGGCACTGTGGCGATTTTCATTCTTTTACTGGCGAGAAACGAAGTTCCATAGCTTATAAATTCACCACTATTTACAGATTTAATATCCATCACCTCGGTTTTCCAAGTAATCAATCCGCGCAAAGCACGACTTGTGCTTTTCCCCGTCTCCATTAGGTGTTGAATATAGGTTTCAGTGGTTGGCCAATATCCATATTGAACGATTCCTACCCGGACTAAATCCATGGTTGTTTCAGGATAGCGCAACATTGCGGCAGAACAGGCAGAATGATACAGTTTAGGAGTAATATTTAAGTCGCTGAAATATTTTTTTGCTTCCGTAAAAACCAACAACTGATTCTGAATACGGACAAAATTTGCAATAGACTCGGCTCCGGCAAAATGCGTGCACATACCTTCAATTTCAAGGTGATCAGCATTTTTTGTTAAAATTTCAGCAACACGTTCCCACTGGTCCTTGGGAAATCCCGTTCTGTTCATTCCCGTTTCAATCTCAATATGAATTCTTGATTTTTTGGACATTTCTTTAGCATGTGAAACTGCACTTTCAAGCCGATTAAAATCAAACACATAAAATTCAACGTCGTTTTTTATTGCCCACGGAATATCTTCATTCCTTATCATACCCATAACCATTAACCGGGCGTCTGGACTTTTCACATCCATCACCTGCTCAGCCTCATGGCTACTAAAAACAGCGAAAAATTTGACCCCACAGGACTCTGCCAAAGGGACGAATTTTTCGATACTATGCCCGTAAGCATTACCCTTCACCACCGAGCATAATATTGTGTTTTTACCAATCCTTTTGCGGATAAACTTGTAGTTATGCTCCAGTGCCGATCGGCTTATTTCTATTGAAGAAGTTTTTCGGATTTCCATATTTTGTACTTCGATTTTTCTAACCTAACCAATTTCATAGAAAATTGATTGAATTTATTTTTATTCCATGATTCTAATGAAAATTTAGGTGGGATTCTCACGAAAAATAATAACTTTGCACAATTTTTAAGGGGTAAATCTTTGCGTTTTGCGAGAAGCTCAAATCAGAAAATAAAGGAAAAAATCTATCCATGCCGAGAGACAATAGTATTAAATCCGTTCTAATTATTGGAAGTGGTCCAATTGTCATTGGACAAGCCTGTGAGTTTGACTATGCTGGCTCACAAGCTTCAAGATCTCTTCGTGAAGAAGGGATTGAAGTTTCGCTTATCAACAGCAATCCAGCAACAATCATGACTGATCCGGTTACCGCCGATCACATTTACCTCCTCCCATTAACCTGTGAATCTTTAATCGAGATTCTTGAAGAAAGAAAAATTGATGCCGTTCTGCCAACAATGGGGGGCCAAACTGCGTTAAATCTTGCGATTGAGGCTGACGAACGTGGGATTTGGGAAAAATACGGGATTAAAATAATTGGCGTTGAAATTGATGCAATTGAAAAAACTGAAAATCGTGAGAAATTCAGACAATTGATGATCGATATTGACATTCCGGTAGCTCCATCAAAAATTGCCAACTCTTTTCTTGAAGGAAAAGAAGTAGCTCAAATCATAGGCTTCCCTCTTGTAATCCGCCCGAGCTACACACTTGGTGGCTCAGGTGGTGGTTTCTGCCACAAAAAAGAAGAATTTGAAGCTGCACTTACTCGCGGACTTCATGCCTCACCAACTCACGAGGTTCTTATTGAAAAAGCGGTTTTCGGATGGAAAGAATACGAGTTAGAGATTCTTCGTGACAACAACGACAATGTAATTATCATTTGTTCTATCGAGAACTTTGACCCGATGGGCGTTCATACTGGAGATTCAATCACAGTAGCTCCAGCGATGACTTTAAGCGATACTTGTTACCAAAACATGCGTAACATGGCAATCAAAATGATGCGCGCCATCGGGAAGTTTGCAGGAGGTTGTAACGTGCAGTTTTCAACAAACCCAGACACTGAAGAGATTATCGCCATTGAAATCAACCCTAGGGTTTCTCGTTCATCGGCTTTAGCCTCAAAAGCGACAGGCTACCCAATTGCTCGTGTTGCAAGTAAATTAGCAATCGGATACAACCTTGACGAAATTGACAATCAAATTACTAAAACAACCTCGGCGTATTTCGAGCCGACATTGGATTATGTAATCGTAAAAATACCACGTTGGAATTTCAATAAATTCCCAGGTGCCGACAAAACCTTAGGACTTCAAATGAAATCTGTAGGTGAGGTAATGGGAATTGGCCGTAGTTTCAATGAAGCATTACAAAAAGCGGTTCAGTCTTTAGAGATAGACAGAGATGGGCTTGGCGCCGATGGACAGTCGGTAAGTAAATTAGAAGACCTTGTTGAAGGTTTAGAACATCCATCATGGGACCGGCTATTCCTAATTAAAGATGCTTTTGCTCTTGGGATGCCTATGTCGTCAATCTTTAAGCTTACGCAGATAGACAAATGGTTCTTAAGCCAAATTCAAGACCTAGTTTTCCTTGAAAAAGAGGCAAAGCGTTATTCATTAAATAATATTCCTTCAAAATTCCTAAGAACACTTAAGCAAAACGGTTATGGCGATGTTCAAATCGCTTACCTACTTGATTGTACTGAAGAAGAAGTTTACTCCAAACGCATAGAATATGGAATCCGCCGGGTTTACAAAATGGTGGATACTTGTGCTGGCGAATTTGAAGCAAAAACTCCATATTATTACAGCACCTACGACGGTGAAAACGAAAGCATCGCTTCTGATAAGAAGAAAATCTTAGTCATTGGCTCAGGGCCAAACAGAATTGGGCAAGGAATCGAATTCGATTACAGTTGTGTTCACGGATTAATCGCAGCGAATGAAGCAGGTTACGAATCAATCATGATTAACTGTAATCCTGAAACTGTTTCTACTGACTTCAACGTAGCCGACAAACTTTACTTTGAACCTGTTTACTGGGAGCATTTAAGGGAGATTATAGACTTAGAAAAACCTGAGGGAGTAATTGTTCAACTTGGTGGGCAAACCGCACTTAAACTTGCTGAAAACTTAAAAAATCACGGGATTAAAATCATAGGTACGTCTTACGAAAACATGGACCTTGCTGAAGATCGTGGTAAGTTTTCAGATATGTTGAAAAGCCTGGGTATCCCTTATCCAGAATATGGCGTTGCCGAAAATGTAGACGAGGCCATTCGTGTTGCTAACGTAGTTGGATATCCAGTTCTTATTAGACCATCTTATGTACTAGGTGGACAGAACATGAGCATCGTAATTAATGACGAAGAGCTTGAAGAAAAAGTTATCCGATTGTTACGCGACCTTCCTGGAAATAAAATCCTGGTTGATCATTTCCTTGACCGAGCAGAAGAGTCTGAATCAGATTGTATTTGTGATGGTGAGAACGTTGAAATAATTGGATTAATGGAGCATATTGAGCCTGCTGGAATTCACTCAGGAGATTCAAATGCTGTTCTACCACCGTTCAACTTTCCAGATTCGGTGCTCCAAAAAATGGAGGAATACACTAAGAAAATTGCCTTAGCGTTGGACATCCGAGGGTTCATGAATATGCAGTTTGCAATAAAAAATGGAAAAGTTTATGTGATTGAAGCAAACCCTAGGGCATCTAGAACTGTTCCCTTTATAGCGAAGGCTTATGGCGTTCCTTTTGTGAACATAGCCACTAAAGTAATCCTTGGTGATAAAAAACTAACAGACTTCAAATACGAGAGGAAATTAAAAGGCTTTGCAATTAAAGAACCTGTATTCTCTTTCGACAAATTCCCTAATGTAAATAAGGAGTTGGGACCTGAGATGAAATCGACTGGAGAGGCAATTAGATTTATTAAAGATCTAGACGATCCATTCTTCCGTCATCTTTACAAGATGAAGTCAATGTACCTAAGTAAATAATAAACTATGATCCGATTTCTTTTAATGATGATTTTCTCTTATTTGGTGTTCAAGCTAATTGCACGCTTCTTAGGACCCATTGCCGACAGAATGTGGGGAACGGGAAGTCGCCAAAATGACTCAAACCCTAAGGATAATAAAGTGAATATTGATTTTACAAAAAAGCCCTCAGATAAAGAATCAAAAGTCGGGGAGTACGTAAAGTACGAAGAGATTAAATAATAAAAAGCCGTTTCTTAAAGAAGCGGCTTTTTCATTTTTAGAATATTTATTCCTTCATCTGGTAAGTAAAAACAGGCCCAAATTTCATTACCCTTTTCTATTAAAGATGGAAAACCTCCTGTACGTGAAGTAACGGCATTTCCTACTGGAATTATTTTAGTCATCTTTCCTTCTTTATTCACTCCTCTTACGACCCACTTTGTTTGATCTCCAACCATTTGCAACCAAATAATCCAAGAAACGTTTTCTTTGGTTAAAATTGTCCCGACCCTCCCATGAGTTTCGTCTGTTGAGACCTCCATAGGCTTAGTGAATGTTTCGCCCCCATCAGAACTAAATGCAGTTTTTACAGCTCCCATTCCATCTGGTGCGGTAAACCATGCTACAGTAATATTATTCCCTCTGGCTGCAGCCGATGGACCATTAACCGGGCAACCTTCAATTACCCAGCCGTCAAAGGCTAATTTCTTGGGAGATTCCCATACCCCATCAACTTTACGGACGTATGAAATATCTCGCAGTTCACTTTCGCTCCTATCCCGATAAAAGAATACAGGGCCATTATCTGCCATTACCCCAGTAGTTTGACAACAATCACAAGTACGGTCGTCAAGAAGGTAATCCTCGGTTTTAACACCTTTATTATCAAAGGTTGCAGTTCTAAATGACATAGCATCTTCCTTTGTTGAATCACCATAATTTCTCCCATCCAACCACGCTAAAACAAACTCACCATTTCCATAAACCGAGGACACAAATCCATGTTCCGTTTCAGTAGAATCGTTATGTAACCTCTTTGGCTCCATCCAAGTCTTCCCTGAATCTTTGGAAAAAGTCTGATAAATTGAATAAGAATGCCAATCTCCGGGAGTTTTTTTCAAGAAATGAGCAGAATAAGTATCATTACTTAACGGACAAACTTTGGGGAAATCAGCCCAATTAATAAACCAATCGGAACCTTTGGCAACCACCGTAGGTTCAGTCCATTTTTCATTAATAAACTTGGAAGAAAAAAGTGTCGAAACTTTTTCGTTATTTTCAACCCAGCTAATAACGGGAGTCCCGTTTGGAGAAACTGAAATGTTCGGAATTTGACCGTTAGTCATTTCTGGTGTTGCCAAATCCTCCCAAACGGAAATCTTTTTTTCATTTGCACAGCTTGCTAGTAAAAAAAATACTGACAGTAAATATACCTTGGATTCCATACGCTTGACTTAAACTTTAAAATTACTGGAAGATGTCACTTACACCTAATTTAATCCTAATATTAATATTTATCAACCTAGCTTCATGTACACCGGAGCAGACCGGTCGCACAAAAAAACTAAAAGTTACCGCAACGGCGTATAATAACCTACCCGCTCAAACAAACTCTGAGCATTTCGCCATTGGAGCATGGGGCGACTCCCTTAAGCCTGGAATGAAGGTTATTGCCGTTTCTAGGGACCTTATTGACTCTGGACTGGTTCATAACACCCGTGTATACATCAAAGGTTTCGATGAGCCTTTTTTGGTTAAGGATAAAATGAACGCTCGATGGATAAAAAAAATTGACATTTATATGGGACTTGATAGAAATAAGGCGCTAAAATGGGGGAAGAAAAAAGTAAATATATCCTGGGAACCACCGAAAGAAAACTCCAATTAATTGTCCTACTGAAAAAACCTCATTACTTTTAACTTCTTATTCAAAAGCTTAAAAAAACAACCTCTATGGATTTTAAGGTACTTCTAAAAAAAGCATGGCCCCATATTGCCGCTGTGGGAATTTTTATTGTCCTAAGCGTTGCTTATTGCTCCCCAATATTACAGGGAAAAAGACTTGTTCAAAATGACATTGTTCAATGGAGAGGCCAAGCCGCTGAAGCGCTAGATTTTAAAGAAACCACTGGAGAAACCACAAATTGGTCCAATAATATGTTTGGCGGAATGCCCACCTATCAAACGGTTGGAGCTTATGATGGAAATGTTTTTTCTACACTAACTAAAATTTTTAAACTTGGAATTCCTCGTCCTGCGAGCCAGGTAATGGTTTTATGCGCCGGGGTTTATATTTTGCTTTTATGCTTTGGGTTAAGTCCGTGGCTATCCATAATTGGAGCCATAATGTTCGGATTTTCAACTTTTAACTTAGTTTCGATTGAGGCCGGCCATAACTCCAAAATCATGGCTATGGCACTCATGGGCCCTATTGTTGGAGGTCTTTATTTAGCTCTTAATAAAAAGTATTTCACTGGGGGTTTATTGTTCTCGCTATTTTTAGGGCTAGAACTCAGGGCCAATCACTTACAAATCACCTATTATTTAATGATAATCTGTGTTTTGGTATTAATTCACCATCTCTTAACTACTAAACCGTTTGATGTAAAAAGTTATTTAAAGGCTGGTTTAGTATTGGTGATTGGATTGATTTTCGCGGTAGGTCCAAATTTCGGGAGACTTTATACCACGTTAGATTATTCAAAAGAAACAATTCGTGGAGGTAACTCCGAATTAGCTACCAAGGAAGAAAAAAAATCAACTGGACTGGATATTGAGTATGCTTATCGCTGGAGCTATGGTATAGCTGAATCTTTTACTGTGCTTATTCCAAATTTAAAAGGTGGAGCAACCGGGGCGTCTTTATCAGAAAACTCAGCCACTTATAAAGAATTAATCAAAAAAGGTGTTCCCAAACAGAATGCCAAACAATACATAACACAACAATATACCTATTGGGGAGACCAGCCTTTCACATCCGGACCTGTCTACTACGGTGCTGGTCTGTGTTTCCTGTTTATTCTAGGATTACTAATTATTGAAAAGAAATATAAAGTCCTCTTTATTGCGGTAACACTTGTCTCATTCATTCTTGCCTGGGGAAGGAATTTTGGAGTGGTAAACGAATTCTTGTTTTACAATTTACCTATGTACAACAAATTCAGGACTCCAGCCATGGCGTTGGTAATCAGCCAACTTTCAATGGTTGTATTGGCGCTAATAACATTGAAAAGAATATTCAAAAATCCTGATAAAAACTACTGGACCGGCCCTATAAAAAAATCGGCATATATAACAGGAGGTTTATTATTGGTTTTTGGATTAATAGGAAGTTTTGTAATGGACTTTGTAGGTACTGTTGATTCCAGGATAAACCCAGAATGGCTAGTTGGACCAATGAGAGAGGACCGGGCATCAATGCTAAGAATGGACACCCTTAGATCAATTTTATTTGCAGGATTGACTATTGGTTTGATTTGGGCGCTACTTGCCAAAAAACTAAAAACCAATGTTGTTATTTTTGCATTAGCTCTCATTTCATTGGTTGATTTATGGGGAGTAGGGAAGCGATATTTTAACGATAGCAAGTTTGTTAAACCAAAAAATTACGAGCAAAACTTCCAACCATCCGTTGCCGACAGACAAATAATAGAAAGCGAAATCGCCCAATCACCAAAAGTAAAAGCCAAAGTTGATAGCGCATTACAATCCGAACGCGCTGCAAATAAAAGACTTTCAGCTACAGAAGAGTTTGATGTAAAGCGAAGAATCCTTCAGTTAAATTCCAATTATCGCGTATTTAACGTCACCAAACAAGATCCGTTTAGTGATGCTTTGACATCTTATTTCCATAAATCGGTTGGTGGGTATCACGCCGCCAAACTAACCTACTACAACGATATGATTTCAAGGCATATTGGCCGTGGAAATAATGCCGTATTAAACATGCTTAACACCAGATACTATATTGTTGAAGGCTCTAACAAACAACCTACAACTCAAAAGAATAATCGGGCTTTAGGAAATGCTTGGTTTGTTTCAAATGTCAAATGGGCGGCAAACGCGCAGGCTGAAATTGATGCGTTAAACGGATTTAATCCTTCCCAAGAAGTGGTAATCGATCAGCGTTTTAAAACTGATTTAACCGGCCTGTCAGATTCTTTATTCAATGAAGGATCAATTGAACTAATAGATTATAAGCCTAATAAATTGGTTTATAATTACAGCAACGATAGTGACGGATTTGCCGTTTTCTCCGAAATCTACTATAACCATGGTAAGGACTGGAACGCATACTTAGATGGCGAAAAAATGGACCATATTAGAGTAAACTACATCCTTCGTGGAATGAAATTACCTAAAGGTGATCACTCCCTTGTATTCAAATTTGAGCCCGCTAGCTTTGCCCTTGGGGAAAAGGTGGACTATGCATCGTCGATTGGTTTCCTTGTATTTTTAGCGGTGATGCTTTTTGGAATATTTAAATTCGAAAGAAAGGAAGAGGAGATTGCGTAAGAAAGTATTAATTATCACATATTACTGGCCACCAAGCGGTGGTGCGGGCGTACAGCGATGGTTGAAAACCACCAAGTATCTTCAGGAATTTGGATGGGACCCAATAATTTTAACGCCAGAAAATCCAGACTTTGACTTAAAGGACCAAAGCCTTTTGAAGGATGTCAGCCCCAAATTAATGGTGGTAAAAACTCCTATTTGGGAGCCTTATGGTATTTACCAAAAGATTGCAGGAGGTAAAAAATCGGCGCCAGCCAATACAGGCGCACCGAGCAAAGAAGGTAAAAAAGGGCTTTTAGCAAAGGTTGCCGTTTGGGCAAGGGGAAATTTATTCATTCCAGACCCGCGAAAATTTTGGGTGAAACCTACCATAAAAACCGCTTGTGATTTAATAAAATCCCATAAGATAGACTACGTAATTTCAACAGGACCTCCACATAGCATGCATCTTATTGGGCTTGGGATAAAAAAGAAATTACCTCAAATCAAATGGCTTGCCGACTTCCGAGACCCATGGTCAACCATGGATTCTATAAATAGCTATTACCTTTCGAATTTCGCTAAAAGCAGACATAAAGACCTTGAAATGGAGGTGTGTCAAAACGCAGACCGCGTGGTGATGGTTACCGATCAAATGCTAGACGATTTGGTATTACACATTCCACAAAAAACTTCAGTAATTGAAAATGGTTTCGATCATGCCGATTTCCAAAATCTCGATGGTCCCACAAACAAGAAATTCATCGTCAGCCATTACGGCACATTATATCCCTTTAGAAATCCTTCTGAACTTTGGAGAGCACTTTCAGAATTATGCAAAGAGAATTCTGAGTTCGCCGATTTATTGGAAATAAATTTAGGAGGGAAGGTAGAGCTAGAGGTGAAAAACGAGATTTTATCATACCCAGAACTTAAAACTAGAACCATTTTTCACGGCTATATAAGCCATGACCACGTTGTGAAAAAAATGGCCGAATCAAATCTGCTTCTTTTACTCATCAACAAAAATCAAGGCAACGAAGGGAAGGGCTATTTAACAGGGAAAATTTACGAATATTTTGCTGTACAGCGACCAATACTGGTGTTTGATGTGAAAGATGGTGTAGCTAGTAAAGCGGTAAAGAAGGCCGTGGACAGCCATATTGTTTTTTACAATAGCCCAAGCATTATAGATGAGCTTAAAAAGGAGTTGCTTTTAGCGTATACTAATAGGCTAAATGAGGTGAAATCAGACAAGGATTTTATTTTTCAATTTACGCGTCAAGCGGGCGCAAAAAAAATGTCGGAACTGTTATTAAGCATATAAATACGATAAAAATTAGCTTCCGAAAATTTACTTTTAAAAAGTAAATAGACCTCTATTTGCTTATTTGCAGTTATTTAACAAAATTTACGGTTCGAATACAACATTATTTCGATCAAAAATCACAACATGAAAAAAATTCTACTTGCAGCTGGCGCTGCAGCATTCCTTTTCTCTTGCTCTCCTTCGGAAACAAAAGAGAAAAAAGAAACTGTTATGGCTGAGTCATCGGTCATTCTTGACAGATTTGAAGATCTTCAAATTTTAAAATATGATGTCGACGCTTTTAAAAGCCTAGATAACCGCCAGAAAAAACTTGTTTATTACCTTTCACAAGCAGCTCTTTCTGGACGAGATATTATATACGCTCAAAACTACCGTCACAACCTAAAAATCAGAAAGACAATTGAAGGAGTGATTGAAAATTATTCTGGGGAAAAAAGCGGAAAGAATTGGGACAATTTTATGACTTATTCTAAACGCGTTTGGTTCTCTAACGGAATTCATCATCACTACTCCGAAAAGAAAATGATCCCAAAATTCGAGCAATCATATCTTGACGAATTAATTAACAATACTCCGGAAGAAAAACTTCCTCTATTGGGAATGGCTAAAGCCGATTTCATCGCAATGCTTAAGCCTGTCTTATTCGACCCAGCTGTTGACGGAAAACGTGTAAATAAAGACCCAAAGAATGACCTTGTTCTTTCATCGGCAACTAACTATTACGGTGCCGAAATCACACAAAAAGAAGTGGAAGGCTTCTACAAAAAAATGATTGACAAGAAAGCTGTAAACCCAGTTTCTTATGGACTTAACTCCCAATTAACAAAGGTTGACGGAAAGCTAGTTGAAATGCCATGGAAAGTTGGTGGCATGTATGGCGAAGCAATTGAAAGAATCGTTTTTTGGTTAGAAAAAGCCGTTAAAGTTGCCGAAAACGACCTACAAGCTAAATCATTCGAACTACTAATCGAATACTACAAAACTGGAGACCTAAAGAAATGGGATGAATACAACATCGCATGGGTTAAGGAAACCAAAGGAGATATTGATGTAATAAATGGTTTTATTGAAGTTTATGGAGACCCAATGGGTTACCGTGGAGCTTTTGAATCTGTTGTGCAAATAAACGATTTCAAAATGACTGAAATCATGAAAGTTATTGCAACTGACGCTCAATGGTTCGAAGATAATTCTCCAATCTTGGACAAGCACAAGAAGACCGAAGTGAAAGGCGTTTCATACAAAGTAGTTAGCGTAGCAATGGAAGCTGGTGATGCCGCTCCTTCTACTCCAATTGGGATCAACCTTCCTAACAGCAACTGGATTAGAAAAGACCACGGGTCTAAATCGGTTTCTCTTGGAAACATTACTGATGCTTACAATGCTGCAAGCAGCGGCGGAAGTATTTCTGAATTCGCTTACACAGAAGAGGAAGCTGAACTTGCCAAAAAATACGGCAAAATCGGATCCAAACTTCACACAGCACTTCACGAAGTTGTTGGACATGCTTCAGGGCAATTAGAACCTGGAGTAGGAACTCCTCAAGAAACTTTAAAGAATTATAGCAGCACACTTGAAGAGGCTCGTGCCGATTTGGTTGCTCTTTACTATGCAATGGATCAAAAATTAGTTGACCTAGGGGTAATGCCTAGCACTGATGCTGGAAAAGCAGAGTACGATAGCTATATCAGAAACGGATTATTAACTCAATTAAGAAGACTTGAATTGGGCGAGGACATCGAGGAAGATCACATGAGAAACCGTCAGCTTAATGCACTTTGGGCTTACGAAAAAGGTAAGGCTGAAAATGTAATCGAAAAGAAAATGAAAGACGGAAAAACGTATTTTGTGATTAATGATTATGCAAAATTAAGAACCCTTTTCGGTGATTTAATGAGAGAAATTCAACGTATAAAATCAACTGGAGACTACGCTGCAGCAAAGGAACTTGTTGAAGGATACGGAGTAAAAGTTGACCAAGAGCTTCACAAAGAGGTTTTGGCACGTTACGCTAAATTAAACAGCGCTTCATACAGCGGGTTCGTTCAACCAATCTACACTCCAGTAATGGATGGCGATGAAATGATCGACGTTAAAGTGAACACTGCTAATGATTTCGTTAAACAAATGTTACGTTACGGAAAAGATTACGGGCACTTAACAGTGAAGTAATTAAATGAAAAATTTAAGGAGCGGCTATCGAAAGGTAGCCGCTTTTTTTATGGATTGATTTCTTCGAGTATTCCTAGAAACATGTTAATCCCAATCGGGATTATTGAATCGGGAAAGTCGTAATCAGGGTTGTGTAATTGCGGGTGATTTATGCCACTACCCAATCCAAACATGCAGCAATTCGCTTTCGCCGAAAATTGCCCGAAATCTTCAGACCACCTAAAGGGAGTTTCCATTATGGAGATTTCAAAATTATTGGCTTTCGCCGATGCCTCCACAAAGTTGAACGCCGATTCCTCGTTTAAAGTAACGGCAAACTCTTCCACCCACTCAAATTTGGGGTAAAACTCATGTTTATT
>JBLIKP010000035.1:0-21473 GCA_047635375.1 Sphingobacteriales bacterium
ATTATTACCCTTTATAGAAACTGGGATTTTTTACAAAAATTTGAAAGGCATTCTAAAGCCTGGGATTAGACTTAGAACCAGTGTAGTTAATTTAAACCCCAGAAAACCAGAATCTAGCAGCTTTATCAGAGGCTACCTAAGCAGTATAAATTTAGTCCTCCAACTGGGTGATTTCAGGTAAAGCAAATTGAAACAATACAGCGTTAAATCCTCGTCAAAACTGACGAGGATTTTTTGTTTTATTCCCAAAAATTCAATTCGATATTTTTTGTTTTTCAGAAAAAATATTGCAAAAAAAAAAAAATGATTAAGTTAGTGTTCCCCAAAAACTTAATACTGATGAAGTTCCTCGCGTTTTCCATCCTAATTGTCTTTCTTTTTATTGGAAGTAATTCCCAAGCGCAAGCCCAAAAATTCAATTTATTTTATGAAGTTGAATCTGGAGTTAGTCATTTGACTTTCATGCAAAAAAAATCTCGAATTGATGAAAATGACGTAAGAACTTCCAATTATTATAAAAACGAGGGTTATAGGTTTTACTATACCCCAAATTTCAAAATTAACGTAGGTCTAACAGGGATTAAAATTTTTAAACATCCCACAATTTTAAAAACCAGTGTAGAAAGGTTCTCCCAGGGTTATGGATTTACAAACGAAATCGTAGATAACCGAAGTAATGAGAATTACTACATTTTTGGACTTGGAATGGAATCAAATTTAACTTTGAGCAAAAACTGGGAAAGTACCTGGGGAATCTATGGCCATTATATTTTTAGGCGAGATGCTTATTATTATAGTTTCAAAGAAAATGTTGAATTCCCAATTAAAGCTTCTGATTACGAACATTATCAATACCGTAAATTATTACCCTTTATAGAAACTGGGATTTTTTACAAAAATTTGAAAGGCATTCTAAAGCCTGGGATTAGACTTAGAACCAGTGTAGTTAATTTAAACCCAAGAGAGCCAGAATTTAGAAGCTTTATCAGGGGATACTTGAGTTCAATAAATTTAGTCCTCCAACTGGGTGATTTCAGGTAAAGCAAATTGAAACAATACAGAGTTAAATCCTCGTCAGAAATGACGGGGATTTTTTTTGTTTATTTCTTTTTTTGAAAGGAGTATATTTGGGCATGAAATGGCTTGTCCCCCTTGGGTTTATTCTTCTTTTTACGCAAAAAATCTCCGCTCAAAAGGCAGATACGTTAAATCTTATTCCTAATGGGGATTTTGAGGAGGTAACTATTCCCAAAAAGCTTGGACCATTTTGCAAAGCGCTACCTAAAATTTGGCAATTTAGTGATGCCGATATTTTAAGCCCAAATTTCGATAAGCGTTGTACAATGCGCATTCCAGACAGCATGAGAATCAATGGGGATTACTCCGCTGGATTATGGCTTTTTAACGTAGATGAATACGAAAACCCAACAGAAGACCCCTACCGAGAATATCTTCATGTGGAGTTAAAACAACCGTTAATTAAAGGTCAGAATTATGCTTTATCCCTCTATGTAGCGCCCCACGCCGCCGCCATTTTTGCAATAAACAGCTTGGGATTTCTATTCACTAACGAAACCACTTACTCAGAAAATGCATTAATAAATAGTGGGATTAGTCGAGCGCCACAATTAATTTTTCCATTTATAATGAGTGAAAATGGAGAGTGGATTTTACATGAATTTCGGTTAACCGCCACCGACACATTTAAACATCTAACCATTGGCAATTTTTTCAATAATCAAAAAACCCAGCACAAACGTATTGACCCCTTAAATCCAAAAAGAAACTGGGAAGGTGGCTATTCTAATTGATAATCTTGTATTGGTGGAGTCTAACGAGGAATTCGTGTATGCAGACACTCCACCAATTATTATTGACAATAAAATGTCTTTCGAAGGTGTATTGTTTGAAACAGGCGCTACAAAAATAACGCAGGATTTCTCTAGAGAGTTAATCAGACTAAGTATTTTCCTATCTGCCAATTCTCAAAAGGATCTAACAATTATTGGCCATACTGATAATAGTGGGGAAGATTCTGGGAACCAACAGCTGTCCTTACAAAGGAGTAGCGCCGTCAAAGAATTTTTGGTTTCGCTAAACATAGAACCTGGGCGCATTAAAACAATTGGAAAAGGATCTACAGAACCACTTGTGCCAAACAGTTCCACTGAAAATCGCGCCAAAAATAGACGCGTAGAGATTGTTATTGAGTAGGGGTTGTCCGAGGATTACAAGCAACTAAATAAAAATCAATACCTTAGGTTTTCAAACCCAACATACTAACTATGAAAAATTTCTTTCTTACTCTTGCTTTATCGGCAATTGCCCTTTCAAGTTTCGCCCAAAAACCCGACCCTGTTTATTTTCTTGATTCCGTAACTGTTTTTGATGAGTTTGACGAAGTTGTGGGGAGTTCGAAGCACCAATATCAGAATAATATCAATACGATTAATTCTTATTTTAATTTATCAACCTACTTTTTTGAAGCTGGATTAATTACCGATTTTACGTTTCACGATACAATAAAAATTTTAACTGATAGCCAATATGTTGTGGAGAAATTCTTTTCTTTCGACACTTCTGAATCCGTTAGCCGTGAAACCTTAAAATTTACGGAATCAGGAAAAATTAAATCATACCTCTATGAAAAAAAAGATGAAAAAACTGGCACATTTAAAGAAACCTTGAGAATGTCAATCTTATATAATAAGACTGGATTAATTAAGAAAATCCAAGAAAAAGAAAATGGCATAATTACTTTTACTGCAAATTACTTCGTTGGAGACAATCAAAAAATTGACAGTGTAATTCACCTAAATGAAGAAAATGAAATCACCTATATAAGTCATTTTTTTAACCATAATGAAAATTTAATCCCAACCCTCAGAATTAACTTTAATCAAGACTCAGAATTTTCAGACACTACTTTGTACGAATACGACTCCTTAAATCGTCTAACCTTGTTTGAATATAAAGGCGCTTCAACCTCATCTCCAGCAGATGATAAAATTGAGGTTAAATATAATAAGGACGGGCTTGAATTTATTCAGGTATCTAGCAGACGTTCAAAAGGTGGTGATTTTAAAATCACCCAAATAATTCAACGAAACCTAGTAGAGAATGTTAACGGGAATTATTTAACACCCAAAAAACCAAATTATTATTTCGAAGGTTTCGACCCCTTTGCTGACACTGATATTTTCACCTCAAGTTTTCTCATAAAATACCCAACCGCCACCTCCAGTTATGAGTCATATAGCATTTTTAATGGCTCCAATACCATGGAAAAGGATGTTGAAATTATTTTCCATTACGACTCAACAACCTCCACCACAACCCAAGCTCAAGCACAAATCAATCTTGATTTAAATTTCTTCCCTAATCCAGCGAAAGATTTCATCACGATTGACGGAAGCGACAAGTCCAAAATCGCCAGAGCACTGGTTTACGATTACAACGGCAGGCTAGTGAAATTGCAAAAGGTAAACCAAAACACGATGGACATTAGCAATCTTCAAATCGGTTATTACGTTTTCCATTTCTATGATCAAAAGGGAAATCCTGTGCATTCTGAGACGATAATTAAGAATTAAAACCTCTCGGGATCTGTACTCAAATGACTTTAAATTTGCACGCTTATTGGACATTTAAAATCAAATGACAAGGAAAAATATGGTTTTCATAGCCACTAGTCTGGATGGCTTTATCGCAGATAAAAACGGAGGTGTGGACTGGTTACACTCCATCCCGAATCCCGACAATATTGACATGAGATACTGTGAGTTCACATCAGAGATAGATGCCCTGGTTATTGGACGAATTTCTTATGAAACGGTTTGTGGATTCGATATCGAATGGCCATATAATAAACCAGTATTTGTACTCAGTAACACACTTACTAGTATTCCCGAGAAACTCAAGGATAAGGTATTTCTAAAAAAGGGACCGTTAAAAGAAATTCTTTCGGAAATTCACACCCTAGGCTATAACAATTTAAATATTGACGGCGGACAAACAATTCAAAGTTTTTTGAAGGAAGACCTGATAGATGAAATGACCATCACCATCATTCCCTATTTGCTTGGAGGTGGGATTCCACTTTTCGGGGAACTACAAAACCGCCTGGGTTTCAAGTGCGTAGAAACTCAAATTTATCTTGACCAAGTAGTTCAAAATAGGTTTATAAGAAACAGATAAAACATTTTTTTTAACAAAACATAACAGAATGAGTAATTCAATAATCTTAGCCTGAAAAATAGAGTATAGAATTTCCCCAGCAATGTCTAATCAACCAAAGAAAAACAACTCAAAAGCCATTATAAATGCCCTAACTATTGGGATAATGATTGGTGTGGTTTTTTGGAGTGCCACACATAATACCCTTGGTTTTTTCACAATAATCCCAATTTTTATTATTTATAAAATAGTGACTAAGGAAAAGAAAGGCGACATTTGATTTATTCTTCCACCCAAAAAATTATGGCTCTCAAAAAAAATCTCCCAGAAAAAGCAAGACTCCATCCTCGAAATAAAAACCGAGACAGGTACGATCTAGATGCTTTAAAAAAAGTATTCCCTGAGTTGAAAAATCATATTTCGCTTAATAAATACGGGGCTGAGTCGGTGGATTTTAAAAATCCTAGGGCGGTAAAACTTCTAAATCAGGCTTTGTTAAACCATTATTATGGAATAAAGCATTGGGACTTCCCCGACGAAAATCTTTGTCCGCCAATCCCCGGCCGTGCCGATTACCTTCACCATATCGCCGATCTACTGGCCTCTACCCATGATGGAAACATTCCAACGGGAAAGCACATTACCTGCCTAGACATTGGTGTTGGTGCAAGCTGTATTTATCCGATTATTGGGGCAACTGAATACGATTGGAATTTCATAGGTTCTGATGTGGAGCCAAAATCCATTACATGCGCCAAAACATTAGTTAAGGCTAACCCAACAATAAAAGACAAAATAGAATGTCGCCTTCAAGAAAATCCTAAAAACATTTTCAAGGGAATTATCGACGAAAGCGAAAAAATAGACGTGACCATTTGCAACCCTCCGTTTCATTCTTCGGCAGAGGAAGCAATAAAAGGAACCCGAAGAAAAATAAAAAACCTTACTGGCAAAGAAACAAAATCACCAAAACTCAATTTTGCTGGTGTGAGTAAGGAGTTAATTTATGAGGGAGGGGAATATAAATTCATTAAAAAAATGATCGAAGAAAGCACAGAATTCGGTGAAAATTGCCTGTGGTTCTCCACTTTAGTTTCTAAGGAATCGAACCTTGAAGGAATTAATCAATTATTGAATAAAACCAAAGCCACTCACATAAAAACCATCCCCATGGGCACTGGAAATAAATCCAGCAGAATCGTGGTGTGGACTTTTTTATCCAAAGCCAAGCAATTGGAATGGCAAGAAAAAAAGAAAAACTCAAGTATTAAAGATCATTAGATCTATTAAAAATACTATCACCCCTTCGGGGTTTATTAAACTTTTGGTTTACATCCATCTAAAATAATTTCATCCCTTCGGGACTAAAAGAGAAAAATTTAACGAAGCAGAAACCAGAGCAGAACTAATTGATCCGAAGATTATTGTGTTGAATAAAGCTATTACTTTGGGGTTATAGGGTCAAATAATGAAAATCTAACCTCTGTGATTTTATCTTTTAATGCATTTCAGGGAAAGCAAATAAAAACCTTGCCCCTGCATCAGATGCAAGAAATTCTAATCGACACTAAAGACGAATTAAAGGTTGGCCTAAGGATACACCTTACCCATGACTTTTTTAGCATAAATAGTGTGATCGTTCAACATTAATGATGGGTTTTCTGCTGTTGGCAATGATTTCAAAAGCTCAATAAACAAAGGGAAATCCCGAAGGGATGAAACGATTTTAGAAAAAGAAGTCTTGACCAAAACATTCAATGAACTTAAACCAAATTACCGTCCCCTCAATAGATCTAGAGCGATCCATCCCTTTTTATAAAAAAATTGGATTAAGGCTAATTGTGAAATCACTTCCCAATTATGCAAGGTTTGAATGCCCTGATGGGGATTCAACTTTTTCACTTCATTTAGTTGAGAATCTACCCACCGGAAACGACATTTTTGTGTATTTCGAGTGTCAGAATCTTGGCGAGCATGTTAAATCGCTAAAAGAAAAGGGGATTCAGTTTGACCAAGAACCTACAGACTAAAAATGGCTTTGGAGGGAAGCCCGACTAAAAGATTTGGACGGGAATCAATTGATATTGTTTTATGGCGGTGATAATAGAATCAACCCTCCATGGAGAATAAATGAGGATCATTAAAACAAATTGCCATCTCCCAGGCTTTAATAATAAAATTGTAAATTACAGCCAATTAAATATGAAACTACTACTAACAGGCGCTACCGGATACATTGGTAAACGACTACTACCTGTTTTGGTAGAAAATGGTCACGAAGTAGTTTGCTGTGTTCGCGATATCAAACGGTTTTCACCACCCGATTCTTTAAAATCCAGGATAAAAGTAATTCAAGTAGACCTACTTGATAAACCCTCCTTAGAAAATATTCCCAAAGATATTGACGGCGGATTTTATCTAGTGCATTCGATGTCGGCATCAGAAGATTATCAAGAATTAGAGAAGAAATCAGCGATTAATTTTAGAGAGGCTATTCAAAAAACAGCGGCTAAACATATTGTTTACCTAAGCGGAATAATAAATGAATCCTCCCTTTCAAAACATCTTGAGTCTCGGAAAAATGTGGAAATTGAATTGGGCAAGGGTGACTTTAATGTAACTACGCTAAGAGCAGGAATAATAATCGGATCAGGAAGCTCTTCATTTGAAATTATGAGGGACTTAGTTGAAAAAATCCCTGTAATGATAACTCCAAAATGGCTTAATACCAAATGTCAGCCCATTGGAATATCTGACGTCATCGCCTTCCTTTCCAAAACCATCCTAAACCCAAAAACCTTCAATAGAGATTTCGACATTGGCGGACCAGACGTGTTAACCTACAAAGAAATGCTTCTTACGCTGGGGCGGATGCGTAACCTTAAGCGATGGATTTACATCGTCCCCGTAATGACGCCCAAACTTTCTTCCTACTGGCTATATTACGTCACTTCCACATCCTACAAACTGGCAGTTTCCCTAGTCCATAGCATGAAGATTGAGGTGATTTGTCGGAACGATGAAATAAATAAAATCCTTGATGTAACGCCAATCGGCTATCAGGAGTCTATCAAAAAAGCATTCAGTAAAATTGAAAGAAACGAAGTTGTTTCAAGTTGGAAGGACGCTTTTGTAAGCAGCGATTCAAATTTTAATCTGTCGGAGTTCATCCAAGTCCCCACCCATGGATGCTTTTTAGATCAAAGAGAAAATTTTTTTACCCATCGAGAAGATTGTATTGAAAAAATTTGGACTATTGGTGGTGAAAATGGCTGGTACTACGGCAATTGGTTATGGCGATTAAGGGGGATATTAGACAAATTCTCTGGTGGTGTGGGCTTGCGCCGAGGTAGAACATCAGAAAATTCACTCCATGTGGGTGACGCCCTAGACTTTTGGAGAGTGCTGTACGCCAACAAATCCGAAGGAAGACTTTTATTATTTGCTGAGATGAAATTACCCGGTGAGGCCTGGCTGGAGTTTAAATTAGTAGATAACAAAATGATTCAAACTGCCACCTTCAGACCATTAGGTTTGATGGGCAGACTGTATTGGTATGCTGTACTTCCATTTCATGGATTAATCTTTAATGGAATGCTACGTGAATTAACCTCGCCTAAGACGATTTAAGCAGGACCAAAGTAAATATGCTGTCACCTCATTTATTTTAAAAAAAAAGACCAATCAACCTTCCCTAAAAAAATTAGATTTTCTTTTGGACGAGCACCCAAATTTCAACTTTCTCCTCAGCTCTCCAGCTTTGCACCCTTTTGGTAGCTGTTGATGCAGGTAACACTGATTTCTTTAAATGCTTCTCAAGGACAAATCTTCCCCCTTCGGCAAGTTCCTTTTCTATTGGATGATCCTCGGTAAGTTTTGTTAGTTGAGCTAGATTTGAGAATAACACTACTATTTTCCCATCTGGCAATAGTCTTTCTGCAGCACCTTCAAAAAATTCCGGAAAAAGTTTGTCGTTATAAAAAATCGCTTCATCCATCCCGTCGTTTACCACTGATTCTGGCAGCCATGGTGGATTAAAAACAATTAATTCTGCGGGGTTATCCCATTTTCCGAAAAGGTCGCCGAAATCCAGCTCTACCTTTCTTGATAGCTTAGTATCGGCCATAAATTCAGAAAGACCTACTATAGCGTTAGGATTACTATCAGTCCCATACACCGTTTGGAATCCATGTTTTAACAATTGAAAGGAAAGCACTCCACATCCAACACCAACATCAATAGCTGTTTTTTTCTCTCCTTTATAACGTTTCAACCAATTATCAAAAAGCGTCAAATGCTCAAAACGAGTGGGGAAATATACCCCATAATAAGGATGCAATTTATTCCGTAAAACCGGAATAGAAATCCCGTTTTTATACCATTGCCAAGAACTATTCAAGCCTTGAACTTGAGGCAATGCCAAGTGGAAATCGGTTTCTTCGGGAAATAATTTTTCAATCCAACCAATATTTGGAGCTTTTCCAACCACAAATTTATGATCTACAAATTCCAATAAAATTAGGTTAGAAAGCTTTTGAAACTCCCCACGGTACTCCCGTTTCTCTTGAAACGATTTACCCGGAAACTTCTTTTTTAGGTGCACGTGCAAGGCTTTCAACAAGGTTAAACCATGGCTATAAAATTCAGTGATTAAAACCTGATTTCCAGATTCTAACAATTTTATTGACACACCAACTTCATCACTTGGGTTAAATTCTTTTATTGATTTACTTGCCGAAATAATACTTGGCCTATTTACTTTTAAATCTTTTTCCATTGTTGGTTTTGCCTTGCTTTATAGGAAAAGAACCGTTTCCAAGGATTCCTAAACTTATGTAATTGAGAAATTATTCAAACTTGTAAACCTTTTATTCAACGTTGAGGATGAAATTTTAGGCTATTATTACAATTAGATAAGTGCTTACTAACAATCAGGCATCAAGCTGTTTGTTAGAGTATCATTGATCATTATTAGGGCATTAAGGATAGCCCTAAAAGCTCACCTAGTGGCGATAAGGGAAAAACAATTCTTCCGCAAAGGTACTCCTTTATAGGCCATTTATGGCAGCTTGCCAAAATCATACCTTGCAATAAATCATCTAACTATTATTTTTGCAAAAATTTCAGGAAATAAAAAGGGGGGAAATGTTTAACAATCAGCGCTCAAAACGTAAAATAAAATTAATATTTGTAGTTTAAACTAGTAAAAATTTAATTGAATTAAAACCTAAAACTCAATAGTCAAAAAAAGTAATCGCCATGAATCTCTCCTCTACATCAAAAGAAATGATGGGTGAACATCCTGATGTGCAATGGGCGATCAATTACACCGCTGGACAAATTGGAAAATGGATGGAAAAACACCGCGATAGATGCATTGCTATTGGAGAAAACACTCGGCTATTTAAGGATGAAATTGTTCATAAAGGATGTGTGCCAGGCTATCTACCAAAGTTCATCCCGATTGAAGTGGCGAAATTGAAATAAAAATAATCTAATGAATAATCTTCCTTTTAGCTCCATCGAGCAGACTCCCAATCAGTTTTCCAGCACGAATGTAATTTCACGTTTCGTTCAGGGGCTTGGCTTCCGTTTTAGATGGGCCACGGAAGGGCTGACGCTCAAGGAACACGAGTATAGGCCCACAGAAAGTAGCATGAATATTCGAGAGCTTTTGGAGCACCTATTTTCAATGGCCATCTTTGTAAACTCCAACCTAGGTGGGAATAAAAAAATGGCAGACCCCAAATGGAGCTTTGAGGAATTAAGGGGCGAAATTTTAAAGGTCTATGCTGACATTGATGATCGGCTGAAAAGCTTAACCGACAACGAATTTGAAAAACTTGAAAAATCAAGAATGGAAAATGGTGCCAAAGCAAGTTTTTGGCTTATGCTTAACGGACCCATCTCCGACTCCCTGACTCATGTCGGCCAAATTACATCTTGGCGCAGAATTTCTGGCAATCCGCAGCCAAGGGGAGTTAACGTTTTTAAAGGGACCACAAATCTCTAAAAAACAAGAAATGGAAATTGGCAATATTTAATTTAATCTTTGATACCGACTTAAAAACTTCACATGAAAGCACGAAAATTATTAATGATTCCGGGACCCATTGAATTTGAAAGTGACGTGATGCAGCTCATGGCTGTCCCCACTCCCAGTCATGTCGCCCCGAATTTTATTGATGTTTTCGGAAATAGTTTAAAGCTTTTGAAAACGCTTTGTCAATCCCCAAATGGTCAGCCATTTATTGTTGCTGGGTCAGGGACGCTTGCGATGGACATGGCCGCGGCAAACTTAATTGAAAATGGAGACAAAGTTTTGGTTATTTCCACCGGCTATTTTGGCCCACGATTCGCCGAAATCCTAAAACGCTATGGCGCTCAAGTCGATGTGCTCGAGGCAGAAGTTGGTGAGATTGTGCCTTTGGAATTAATAGAGCAGCGACTAAAATCTAACGCGTATAAACTTTTAACTTTTACTCACGTCGATACTTCAACAGCTGTGCTTAACGATGCTCAGGGTATTGGTGCTCTAGGTAGAAAATACGACGTACTTACGGTGCTTGATGGAGTATGTTCAGTTGGAGGTGAAGAAATCAAACAAGAGGAATGGGGGCTTGATGTGGTACTTACAGCCTCCCAAAAAGCGGTGGGCGTTCCTCCAGGACTTGCACTATTGGTTGCCTCACCAAAAGCAATGCAAGTTTTTCATGAACGAAAAACCCCAGTGGCTAATTATTATGGAGATTGGACAAATTGGTTACCCATTATGCAGGCTTACGAAAATAGGAAACCCTCTTATTTCGGTACACCTCCAGTAAATCTAATATTGGCCTTGGAGAAAAGTCTGCAACTTATCTTAAATGAAGGTTTGGGAAACCGATTCGCTCGCCACCTCAGGGCAGGGAAAGCCATGCGTGCAGCCCTTACAGCCTTAGGATTAGCGTTGCTTTCTAAAAATGAGGAAATATCTGCAAACACATTATCAGCACCGCTATACCCCGAAAATTTAGATCCATCCTCTTTCTTGAAAGCAATCAACCAAGAAGGTGTTATCTTAGCAGGCGGACTCCTACCCGATTTTAAGACGAAATACTTTCGAATCGGTCATATGGGGTCTGTTAACAAGGCCGATTTATTAGCCACCGTTGGAGCGATTGAGACAGCCTTAAAAAGCAACGGCTCAACCCACGAATTAGGCGCAGGGACAACAGAAATATTGAAGAATTTCTAAAAAATTAAGACAGAGCATGACCAATAATGAAATAATAAGAAGAGTCCGATATATGTTTGACTTCAATGACGCTAAGATGATTTCGGTTTTTAAATTAGCCGACCTCGACGTCAAAGAAACCGAACTAAAAAACTGGATGCGAAAAGAAGACGATCCATTATTGATCGAAATTCCCGATAAAATTTTAGCGACTTTCCTAAACGGATTAATCATTGAAAAGCGTGGGAAACGAGAAGGCCCTCAACCAGAGCCAGAAGATTGGCTGACCAACAATTTAATTCTGATGAAGCTTAGAATTGCATTGAATTTAACTTCAGACGATATCCTAGATCTGTTTTCCACCACAGAGCACAAAATCAGCAAGCATGAGCTTAGCTCGTTTTTACGAAAACGAGACCACAGATCGTACCGCACTTTCTTGGATCAGTATTTAAGGAATTTTTTAACTGCTCTGCAGACGAAAATGAGAGCAAAATAGTTCACTAAAATGGCGGCAGATATTATGGGAACAATAGTGGTGGAATGTTGCGAAAAAAATTACCCAACTCAGGAATTGTGGTTTCCATCCCTCCTATTCATTATATTTTAGATGTAATTGATTTAGGGAATTTATCGAAAGGGGTTTTACCCGATATTCCCGTTATAGAAACTCAAGAGAATATTATTTTAAAACGAGATTTGATAAAAATGGCAGCCATTGAAACGGTTCAAAGAAAACAGTAATTCACATCATTATGCAAACCATTTCTTCCCGAAACGACATTAGCCTATTGGTAAACACCTTTTATTCCAAGATAAGGGAGGATGAAATGCTTGGGCCAATTTTCAATAAGCATATTCCTGAGGATAAATGACCAGAACACCTTAGTAAACTATCCGATTTCTGGGAGAGCAATCTGTTTGATGTAAGAAAGTTTAAAGGAAATCCTTCCGCAAAGCACATCAACGTCGACAAGAATTCAGGACATACTATTGAACAGGTAGAATTTGAATATGAAATCCAAACGTTAAAATTCATTAAAATGTAAAGTGGAGTTTCTTTTAAAAATTATTTCTGTTGGAAACTGCTTAAATTACATTCCAATTTAATCTAAGCACATGAACTTTCTATTAACCGACCAGGAAACTAATAGGCTTAAATTCAGGATTTTGACCATGCAGGATTTCGAAACGTGGCTACCTTTATTTAAGGAAAAAGATGTCGCCAAGTTTTTAGCCATGGATCCAGGGCTTTCGGAGCATGAGTTATGTGAAAAGTGGTTTGAGAAATCAATGCACAGGTATGAAAATGAACTAGGTGGAATGAATGTCATGATTGACAAAAACACCAACGAATTCATTGGACAATGCGGATTACTAATTCAAAAAATCGAAAATATTGATAGGCTAGAAATTGGGTATTCAATCCTTCCTAAGTTTTGGGGAAAGGGATACGCCTCAGAGGCTGCCATTAAATGTAAAAACTTCGCGTTTGAAAGCCGCTTTTCTGAATCCTTAATCTCTATGGTACATATCGAAAATATAGGGTCTGAAATTGTAGCTAAAAGAAATGGAATGACAGTTGAAAGGAGAATTGACGATTCCAACATTTTCAGCATCGATCAAAAGCAGTGGGAGTTTCAAAAAGAAATTTAATCGTTTAAAATTTTTCGGCGAAAGCCTAACCAATTTACTCAGCCAACAATTTATCGGCAAAGTAATTGAGCATTCCCTCTACCTCATCCACATTGCTCCCTTTCACGGAGATATCAGTAAGTCTTGGGAGATGCTTGGCGTAATAAATATGATTGTTTGACATTTCAAAAAGGTCGGTCGCTAAAGCGAAAGGATATTTAAAATCGGGATTGATTTCAGAAATCACCTTAGAAAGTTCGTTTGCAAGGTTCTTATAACTCTTGAAAAATCCTTTAGAATTATCTTCATCTACCCCCTTAGTATGATAAGCTTTAACTCCTTCTGAAATTACAATATTATGTAGTTTACTTTCATTTACATACTCAACACCAGGATTTTCCTTTGGCGCCGAAACAAATGAATTAATGATTATATGAAGCTTTTCGCGTGGATCATTAACATTTCTTGTATTAATTGTAATTAAGTAATTCACCCACTCCCAATACCAGTTCACCAGAAAAATCAACAACAGATGTTTGTTCTCAAAGTATCTATAAATAGAAGCCTCGGTGGAAGCAATTTCCGCTGCAAGCTTCTTAAAATTAAACGATTCAAAACCGAATTCCTCAATTAATAGAATACTGTGCTGAATGATTTTACGGCCAAGTTTTGATTCTTGTGGCTCTTTTAAATACAAACCCTCGTTCAACGAAATTCTAATACCTATACTCATGATTTTTTGTTCAAAAAATAAAATCCAATGCTGTGATTTCAAACGTAAATTAGAAATATAAATCAAAGATAAAGAAGTTGAACGGTTTTTAATGATAGTATTACTATTATTTTAAGAAGTAATTTATATATTTGTGATTGAAAATTGATAATAAAAAATAATATCAGACAATGAAAATTAACGTTTTTTCGCATTTAAAAAAGGATATCCCTGCCAGTATTGTAGTGTTTTTCGTAGCACTACCCCTATGTTTAGGTATAGCTTTAGCAAGTGGAGCACCATTATTTTCAGGCCTAATTTCCGGAATTATTGGTGGTATTATTGTGGGCAGTTTAAGTGGCTCCAACATTGGAGTTAGTGGTCCTGCCGCAGGATTAGCAGCCATTGTCTTAACCGCAATTGGCACCTTGGGGGGGTATGAAAACTTCCTGCTAGCCGTTGTATTAGGTGGTGCTATCCAACTTCTCTTCGGAGTCTTAAAAGCCGGAATTATTGGTTATTATTTCCCCTCCTCAGTAATTAAGGGGATGCTAACCGGAATTGGAATCATCATTATATTAAAGCAAATTCCGCATTTCTTTGGCTACGATGCCGATCCTCAAGGGGATTTCGCCTTCTTTCAAATAGACGGTGAGAATACATTTTCGGAGTTGTTTAAGATGGTGAACTACATCACCCCTGGCTCTGCCATTATTGGAATGATTGGTTTGGCTATTTTAATTCTATGGGATAAGGTGCTAACCAAAAAATCTAAAGTTTTTCAAGTAATTCAAGGACCCCTAGTAGCGGTTGCTGCTGGAATTATCTTCTATATTTTTACAAAAGATAGCGACATTGCAATTGCTCAATCTCATTTAGTAAGCGTTCCAGTTCCAAAGGATTTAGATTCCTTCATAGGACAGTTCAGTATGCCTAATTTTGGTGCGATTGGAAATCCACAGATTTGGGTTGTGGCATTTACCATAGCACTTGTGGCGAGTTTAGAAACATTACTATGTGTTGAAGCAACCGATAAGCTTGATCCGCACAAAAATGTAACGCCTACAAACAGAGAATTATTAGCTCAAGGAACCGGAAATATTCTTTCAGGACTTGTGGGAGGACTACCAATTACTCAGGTAATTGTAAGAAGCTCTGCGAACATCCAATCGGGTGGAAGAACTAAGGTGTCAGCCATTATCCACGGTTTCCTTATTTTAATTTCAGTGATGTTGATTCCAACCTTACTGAATAAAATTCCGCTTTCAGTTTTAGCCGCAATCTTGCTGATTGTAGGTTATAAATTGGCTAAGCCAGCTTTATTCAAGCATATGTACAACTTGGGCTGGAAACAATCTATTCCATTTGCAGTTACGGTAATAGGAATTGTATTTATCGATTTACTTTACGGAATAGGATTAGGACTTGCTATTGGTGTAGTGGTAATTTTGATAAAGAGTTTCCAAAACTCACACTTTCTTCACAAGGAAGACACGGCTAAAGAAGGTGGGAAAATTAAAATGAGACTAGCTGAGGAAGTGACTTTTATTAATAAAGGAACAATCCTAAAAGAATTAGATCAACTTCCCGGCAATACTAACCTAGAGTTAGATGTAACCCGAACAACTTACTTAGACTATGATATTATAGAAATACTCGAGGACTTTGCCATTAAAGCAAAGGAAAGAAAAATTAATATTAAGTTAATCACTGAAGACGGAACTGTAGAAAACCCGACGAGCTACATCGATATTTTCAGACCCAAAGCAAAATAGACATGAACCATTTTTAATATATAATAAGGCATGAAAGCACATACTAAAGAAACACAAGCCACTATGATTCCGGTGAAAGCATTGGAGTTTTTAAAAGAAGGAAACCAAAGATTCCAAAATAATTTAAAGGCGAACAGAAACCTGCTTGAGCAAGTTAACGATACAAGTGACGGACAATTCCCTTTCGCGACAATTCTTAGCTGCATAGATTCAAGAGTTTCGGCTGAATTGGTATTCGACCAAGGTTTGGGAGATGTTTTTAGTGTGCGTATCGCAGGAAACTTTGTTAACGAAGACATTCTTGGAAGCATGGAGTTTGGCTGCAAATTAGCAGGAACTAAGCTAATCGTAGTTTTAGGTCACACTGCTTGTGGCGCAATAAAAGGAGCTTGTGACGATGCAAAACTTGGAAATTTAACCGCCATGCTTGCTAAAATAAAACCTGCAGTAGCCGCTGTTACCGAACCAAAGGACGAAAGTTTACGAAATTCGAAAAACATGGAATTTGTAGATAATGTTTCGAAAAAGAACGTTCATTTAACCATTGATAGAATCAAAAAAGAAAGCAGCGTTCTAGCTGAAATGGAAGAAAAAGGAGAAATAAAAATAATTGGAGCGATGTACGATATCAGTACTGGAGCTGTCAATTTTTATAACTAGAAATACTTTTCATGCTTAATTTAAGGTTTATTATTAAGTTGAAAGTGGTAGCGATAAGTTTAGGCTTATTGCTACCACTTTTTGCTTCGGCACAAGAAAGCGATCTGGGAAATTGGCTAATCTATATTGGGAATAAAAAGGTTGACCAAAAGTGGGATATACACCATGAGGTTCAATATAGAAATTACAATACTATTGGCGATTTAGAGCAGCTTCTTCTCCGCACTGGATTAGGCCGCACTTTCAATAACGGTCAAAATAATTTCTTGGTGGGTTACGGATATATACTATCCGAGAATTATGTTCCCCTAATAAATGTAAAGGCTTCTGTAAACGAACACCGCCTATACCAACAATTCACCGCAAAAAACACAATCGGAGACGTTAAAATTGGCCATAGGTACCGATTCGAGCAACGCTTTGTTGAGGAAAACTTCAAAATGCGTTTCCGCTATTTTCTTACCCTAAACGCACCATTAACGAAAAATGAAAATAATGAGGTTAGCTTTTATTTGTCGGCTTACAACGAGATTTTCCTTAGCACTGAGCCCTCAGTATTTGATAGAAACCGACTGTACGGAGGCTTAGGCTACCACGTGAATAAATATCTGCGTGTTGAATTGGGCTATATGAACCAATTCTTTGAATTTTCTGGAAGGGACCAAATTAACCTAATAGCTTTCTTGAATTTTTAATTTAATCTTGAATTTTATTGGAAATAAAATCAGCCAAATAATTAGCATCCTTTGACACACCTCCCAAGGTTGCTGATCCACGGGTGTACATCCAAGGCAACCCAATAAAATAAAGGCCTTCGATATTGCTAACTCCTCGATGATTTTTGGGGTAATTATCGGCGCCAAGCTCTAACCCTTCAATCCACTGAAAATTAGGGCGATAACCCGTTGCCCAAACTATATTTTTAATGGTGGACACTTTTTTAGCTTCAAATATTACCTGATTATTTAAAGCGTCCTTGGTCCTACCCATAGAAATCACGTTTTCCCTCGATAGAATTTCCTTAGCATCTGTCCCGATAATTGGCTGAGTAAATCCGCTGATTTTCTTCCCAACCCAGCTATACTTGCTATAACTTAAAAAACCAGTTATCGTAAACCACCACCATATTGTTTTACCTAAGAAAAGCTGTGGCAAAGATTTTACTGTGGTGTCCCCAGAAAAATAAACCGTTCTTGATTTATTTTTAGAAATCTCATTTAGAATTTGGTATCCTGAGTCCCCTCCTCCCACAACAAGCGCATCACCCTTCTGAAGCTGATTTAAACCCTTGTAAAAATTACTATGCATCTGCAAAACGTCTTTGGACAATTTGGAGTGGCACGGAGGCGTATATGGTGTGTGGAAAGGCCCTGTCGCTACAATTACGTTTTCTGCTTCCATTTCTCCGTCTTTGTGAGTGATATGAAAACCTTTTTCGGTCTTACGGACAGAGGTAATTAAAGTATTTAGCTGAATGGGAATGTTAAATTTTTGTGTGTAGGCTTTGAAATAATTAGCTACTTCAAACTTCGTGGGATAATGTCCCTGTGGCGCTTCGAACTGCAAACCGGGCAAATGGTTGTATTCCGTTGGGGTAAATAGTTTTAGGGAATCCCATCTATTTAACCAAGAGGCACCAATTTCAGCTTCCCCATCAACCACTATAAACTTTTTATCCATTTGTTTCAAATGGTAAGCCATAGACAATCCAGCTTGGGCGCATCCAATTACAACAAAATCCAACATTTACTAACTTTTCGGGTTCATTACAAAAGTACTTACTAAATCAGGAGATTTGAGATTTAATCTGGATTAATAAATTTTTATCTTGTTCCCAAGAAAACATGTCGCACCTCCCCCAATCTTGTATCTAAATAATAAAGCGGGCTTTTATGAACACAAAAACATATTCTGAAGAAGAGCAACAGGAACTTTTAACAAATGCATTGAAGGGCGACAAAAAGTCCCTCAATAACCTTATTGCCTTACATGAACCCTTCATCTACAACGTAGCTTGGAAATACACCAACAACCCCGAAGAAGCTAAAGATCTAACTCAAGAGGTATTAATAAAGGTCATCACCAAACTCTCTACTTTTAAAGGCAATAGCTCTTTCAAAACTTGGGTTTACCGGATTGTTGTCAATCAATTTCTTCAAACCAAACGCCGCCCCATGGAAGACCGTTGGGAAAGTTTCGATCATTTTTCTAAGGAATTAAATTCTATTCCCAGCCCAGATTTATCCCCCGACGAGGAAATCGAAAAAGAGCTCCGCACCAGAACCGCACGCACTCGATGTATGTCGGGAATGCTTATGTGCCTTACGCGCGAACAACGCCTAATCTACATTCTTGGAGACGTATTTAATTTAGATCACAACATGGGAGCTGAGGTATTCGGCATCACCCCACAGAACTATCGCGTCAAGCTTTCCCGCACTCGAAAAGAATTCCACGCTTTTATGAATCAACAATGCGGATTAGTAAACAAATCCAATCCATGCCGCTGTTCTAAAAAAGCAAAGGCTATGGAAGCTGCTGGTAAGATGCAGGTCGACGAAAAATTATTTGATCCAAAATACACTTCAACTATTGCCGCTTACGCCGAAGGAGTTGCGGAGGAAGTTGCCGACCTAGTGGACAAGAAATACATCCAATTCTTCCAACAACATCCTACCAAGGAAGATTTCAACGCCGAAACAGTCATTAATGAAATCATTAATGATGAAAGTCTGCATAAATATTTCAAATAAACCCGAACTCATAAACCATTGATTTTAAAGGCATTTCGATAAATCGAAATGCCTTTTCTCATTTTAAACAAGTCGATTTCAGAAAGTTTTGTAACACATTGCTAATCCATGCATCTAATCTCCGAAGACCAAACATTGTGAAAACACTCACTAAAACAAAAAAGATCATGATAGCAATTGCACTTATTATCGCAACTACCCTTATTATACTCGCCATTCTTGGAACCAAGAAAATCCATGTCGAAAAAGAATTACTCATCAACAAAACATCTGATGAGGTTTGGAATGTCATGGGACTTCAGTTTGGGCAAGTACACTTATGGTCAAGTAATTTTTCTGATTCCAAACCTGGAGGGGAAAAGAAATTCGATGGGATTGAATATTCTGAACGAATTACTACCACCGAACGTGGAGAAACAATCCAAGTACTTGATAAATTTGATTCAGAAAGCCACAGCCTTTCTTATCACATCACCATAGGCATGCCAGGAATTGCGAAATCTGCCAGCGGAGCTTGGTCCCTTAAACGAAACGCAAATAATGAAACCATGTTAATTATTGCCTTTGACATGGAGGTGAAAAATTTAGTAGGCTACCTACTATCGCCAATAATAAAAACTAAAATTGCTAAGTCGGCACAGGAAATTGCGGAAGAACTAAAGCATTATGTAGAAAATGGTCAAGCTCACCCACGGAAAGCATCCAAAGGCATAGAATAAAAAAATATCACTATGGCTAAAGGCCATTACCCTTAAGAAGCCCATTCCGAATTTCGGTTTGGGCTTTTTTGTGCGACATATTTTTTACAGGCAGAAAACATGAAGGAGGCCCTTAAAATCGCCCAATCAGACCCTCCTTTCTAAGACGGACATTGGAAAATGGAAGTCCGCGAAATCATGAAGGTTGAGGGGATAAATTAGCAAGAGAACTGAGCGTTGAGTAGGTGGACTCCTTAATTAATAACTTCTTAGTCAAATTCATTTTCATACAAATAAGTGTACTTTTATTTTTATTATTATACATATTTGTATACTTTTAATAATAAATGAATACATATACGTATAATTTATAAGGAAATGAGAAATAAAAACAAGCTCCTTCTAGAACAATTGGATCAAAAACTAGCTCTATTTGGGGAAGCTTCCAATATTAACGTTCCTGCCAGGGGCTGGATTAATGCAATTAGGACATCCCTGAACATGACCATGGGCCAGTTGGCCACTAGGCTGAAAATAAGCAAAGGGGCAATTCAAAAAATCGAAGCGCGTGAGGCAAGCAGGCAGATAAGTCTGAATAAAATAATAGAAGTCGGAAATGCTTTAGAAATGAAGTTCGTTTATGGATTCGCACCAAAAAATGGTTCCCTAGAAAACCTTGTAAACCAACGAGCCGAAAAAATTGCAACAAATATTGTCTTAAGAACCCATCAAAACATGAGACTAGAGGACCAAGGGATTAGTGATGCCAAAATCGCTGCATCGATTAAAGAATTAACTGAGGAATTGAAAAGGGAAATGAAAAAATCATTATGGGATTAAACCTAAATTATTCTGAAGGGCAAACTCCCATAAATGAGGATGAGAACGATGGCCTTAAAATAAAGTCACTAACAACTCAAAAAGAATTGGATGAATTCGAGCAGTTAAACATTGAAAAAGCCGTAGGATGGACACTAAGCAATAAGTTTACAACAGAAAAAATCTTGAATGAAAAGTTCATCAAAAACCTTCATAAAAGAATGTATAACGACGTTTGGAGATGGGCGGGTGAGTTCCGCCAGTCCGATAAAAACATTGGAATCAATTGGACATTAATTGGAATTGAGTTGAAAATCCTCCTAGACGACACCAAATTTTGGATAGCCAACCAAACTCATTCCCCAGATGAAATTGCCATAAGGTTTAAACACCGGCTAGTTGCAATTCACTGCTTCCCAAACGGGAATGGAAGGCACTCTAGACTTATGGCCGACATTATCATCGAAAACATCTTTAATAAAGAATTTTTCAGCTGGAACGGCTCAAACATGGTAAATGCAAATGAAATAAGAAGAAACTACATTAACTCCCTTCACGAAGCCGATAAAGGAAACATCCAGCCCTTAATTAATTTTGCAAGAGAATAAATCGGAGCAATCAGGAATCGCACAATGAAGCACCGTCAAAATCGCCCAATCCGACCCACGTTTCGAAGACGGGCAATGGAAAATAGAAGTCCGCGAAATATTGAAGGTTGAGGGGATAAATTAAATATTCCGTAAATTGTATGTACCACGATTTCCCACGATTGAAAGATTTACAGGATGACACTAGATGATATAACATACAAAATTAACGGCTGTGCTATGAAAGTGCACAATACCCTAGGAAATGGCTTCCAAGAAGTCATCTACCAACGTTGTTTAGCCATTGAGCTAAAAATAGCCGGACTTAGATTCAAACGAGAAAAAGAACAAATAATTTATTACGACGGCTATAAAGTTGGCACCCGCCGCGCCGATTTCATTGTGGAAGATGAAGTTATTGTAGAATTAAAAGCAGTGATAA
>JBLIKP010000036.1:0-21467 GCA_047635375.1 Sphingobacteriales bacterium
TCTAGAAATGGGTGCTATTTTTTTTTGTGGGGAATGTTTTCTACGAAATCCTGCTCCAAAGCCATTTTTTGCCCTGTGTTGCGCGAATTGCAAGTGAAAGGCCATAATGCTCTTCTTTTTCGAGTTTGGGGTCAGTGCTTAAAATTTGCTTGGCACATTCTCTGGCCTCTGCTAGAATTCTTTGATCTTTGGCTAAATCGGCGATTTTCAATTCCATCGCACCGCTTTGTTGTGTCCCGGTAATGTCACCAGGGCCACGTAGTTTTAGGTCGGTTTCGGCAATGTCAAAACCATCGTTTGTGCGAACCATAGTCTCCATTCGAGTTTTTGCGTCGTCACTTAGTTTATATCCAGACATCAAAAGGCAATAAGATTGCTCGGCTCCACGACCAACACGACCTCTTAATTGGTGTAACTGAGAAAGTCCAAAACGTTCAGCACTTTCAATAACCATTACACTAGCATTGGGCACGTTAACGCCGACTTCAATCACGGTTGTAGCGACCATAATTTGCGTTTCTCCCTTGGCAAATCGATTCATTTCAAATTCTTTGTCGGCGGGTTTCATTTTTCCATGGACAATGGAGATATTATATTGTGGATTTGGAAAAGCTCTGGTAATACTCTCATAACCGTCCATCAAATCTTTATAGTCCATTTTTTCGCTTTCCTCAATAAGCGGATAAACAATATAAACTTGTCGGCCAAGTTCAATTTGTTCTTTCATGAAACCAAAAACACGCAATCGCTGGCTATCGAACATGTGCTTAGTGATAATTGGCTTTCTGCCGGAAGGCAATTCATCGATAACGCTTACCTCTAGGTCTCCGTAAAGGGTCATCGCAAGGGTTCGGGGAATAGGTGTGGCTGTCATCACTAGGATGTGTGGTGGCGGATTATTCTTCCGCCAAAGCTTACTACGTTGCTCAACTCCAAATCGATGTTGCTCATCAATAATTGCCATCCCTAGATTCTTGAACTTTACTTTGTCCTCAATTAAGGCATGGGTTCCAATTAACAAGTGGATTGTCCCATCCTCAATTCCCGAGTGGATTTCTTTTCTTTTCGCTGTTTTCGAGCTTCCGGTTAGTAATTCAACTTTTACGGGGAGATTTCTAGTTAATTCTTCAATACCATTGTAATGTTGAATTGCCAGAATTTCTGTAGGAGCCATAATGCACGCCTGAAAGCCATTGTCTATTGCCAATAGCATTGACATTAATGCAACCACAGTTTTACCACTTCCAACATCGCCTTGAAGCAGGCGATTCATTTGAATTCCAGAGACTAGGTCTTTTCTGATTTCTTTAACCACTCTTTTCTGTGCGCCGGTTAAGTCAAAAGCTAGTATTTCATGGAAAAACGTATTGAAGGAATCCCCTACTTGGTCCATAATGAACCCCTTAAACTTATTCTCCCTTTCCTTTTTTAATTGAAGAATACTTAGTTGAATTAATAATAATTCCTCAAATTTTAATCTTGCAAGAGCTTTACTTAGAATTTTTTCGTCACTTGGAAAGTGAGCTGAAATAATTGCATTTCTACGGTTGATAAACCTATATCGGTCTCTAATTTCAAGGGGAAGTATTTCCGGAATAAATTGGTGGCCATCCTTTAAGCTTTGATACGTTAACTTTTGAATTCCCTTACTGTCGAGCCGAAAATTTTTAAGCTTCTCAGTGCTTGCGTAAACTGGACTTAACTTTCCTTTTTTCTGCTCGTGGTCGCTTAATAACTCAAGTTCGGGATGGACAATATTTATTTTTTGATTGAACGTCGACGGCTTCCCAAAGATTACATATTGATTCCCTGGCTTTAAAACCTTTTCGATGAACTTGATTCCCTTAAACCAAATTAATTCAATTGTTCCAGTATCATCGGTGAAATTGCATGTCAGCCTTTTTCCTCGTGCCTGACCCGTTGTTTGTGGAAATCCGATTTTCCCCACCAATTGAATCATTGGCATCTCTGGGAGAATCTCACTTACTTTGTAAAACTTACTTTTATCTACATATCTGAACGGGTAATGACTAACGAGGTCACCAAGACTGAATATCCGGAGTTCCTTCTGTAAAACCTCCCCGCGTTGCGGACCAACGCCTTTCAGGTATGAAATGCTGGTGTCCCAATGCTTATGTCCGAGGAAAATCAATGAATTTAAATTTGTTTGATGAAAAGTGAAGGTAAAAATAAAGTGAATTAATCCTTTTTCAAGGTCTTCAAGCCAAATAATTATTAATTTGGCATTACTAAAAAGAATAAAGCATGTTTAAATCAATTTTTATCGTTGTAGTTTTTTCATTTATCTGCGGCCTTTCTCAGGCACAATTACTTGATAATAAGCGAATAAACTATTCGAAAAAGGATTCATTAAGAGGGGCATTAAGTGAGGTCAGATCCAATTTTGATGTGACTTATTATCATTTAGATGTAAAGGTTGATCCTGAAGAGAAAACCCTTGAAGGAAGCAATGAGATTGTTTTTCTAGCTATTGAAGAAATAAAAAAGATTCAAATTGATCTTTTTGAGGAATTGGAAATACGAAAAATCACACATCAGGGGAAGGAACTTCAATTTCAAAGAGAATTTGATGCGATATTCATTGATTTTCCAAATCCCCTTGCAAACGGAGAGTCCCATTCGATTAAAGTGTTTTATGGAGGGACGCCAAGAGCGGCCAAATTCCCGCCCTGGGATGGTGGCTTAATATGGCGAAAAGATAGAAACGGTGAGCCTTGGGTAGGGGTTGCCTGTCAAGGTTTGGGAGCAAGTGTTTGGTGGCCTAATAAAGATCATCTTTCTGATGAGCCAGATAGCATGCTTATTTCAATAACCTACCCTGAAGGGTTGAAAAATATTTCCAACGGTCAATTTAGAGGTATTGAAAAAGTAAAAAAGGGCTGGGAAAAATCACATTGGTTTGTGAGTAATCCAATTAATAATTACAACGTAACCTTAAATATTGCAAAGTATGTAAAGTTTAGTGAGCGGTTTGAAGGTGAGGTTTCCTTTCCAATGGATTATTACGTACTTCATTACAACTTGGATAAAGCAAAGAAACATTTTGAACAAGTTATGCCAATGATGGTATGTTTTGAGGAGTTGTTTGGACCGTACCCATTTTATGAAGACGGATATAAACTCATTGAAACAACCTATTTAGGTATGGAGCATCAAAGCGCCGTTGCCTATGGTAATAAATATAAAACCGGGTACATGGGACGTGATTTTTCAGGTGTGGGGTTAAAGTTTGATTACCTAATAATTCATGAAACTGGTCACGAATGGTGGGGGAATAATATCTCTGTAAAAGACGTCGCCGATTTATGGGTGCACGAAGGATTTTGTAGCTATTCTGACGCACTTTATGTGGAGTGTCACTATGGAGAAAAGGATTACCTGGGTTATATAAATTATCAAAAAACCAAAGTTGCAAACAAGAAGCCCATTCAAGGTGATTTTGGAGTTAACAATGAAGGCTCCAGTGATATGTACGCTAAGGGGGCGTTAATGCTTCATACTTTGCGATCGGCGGTAGGTGACGATGAGAAATTCATGCCTATATTTAAGTCGATTAATAAGGATTTCTTTCATAAAACCGTTTCTGGAGAAGATGTAATTGATTACTTCTCATCAAAACTGGCGATGGATGTTAAACCAATATTCTATCAGTACATTAAATATGCAGAGATTCCCGTGTTGCAATATAAAGTTGTTAGCCAAGGGGAATTGGAATTGATAATGGTTCGGTGGCAGGCTTCCGCCGATAAGTTTAACCTTCCAATTGAGGTGACGAATGAAAAGAATGGTGCGTGGACCAAAATTACGCCAACCCAAGAATGGCAACAAATTGATTTGCCATTAAAGTCTCAAAAAGATGCCTTGTTGATAAGGGCCGAAAAATATTACGTGAATGTTGAACAAATTAAATAAAGTATTCCTTGTCTTTTTTCTACTTGGGTTAAGTTTAAACTTGGTTGCACAAGAAGTTCAAATCAGTAAAACTGAGCGGACATTGAAAAGATTGAATTCCCATGTTTTCGGTGAAAATGAGGAAGGCTTTTTTGTTTTAAAAACGAATGCTCCAATTAATTATAATCCATTTGGATTCATAACTAATGAGAATAAGCCAAAAATCTTATTTTATGATAACGGGATGAAGTTGAAGTGGGAAAAGGAAATCCAACTACCCACCAGTAATTCTCAAGTAGTAAATATTTTTGTTTCCCAGAATTTGATTCGCCTGTTTTATACCTCGCCTGATAATGAAAAAGAAAACACTTTGCTTCTCTTGAAAATTTTAAACACGTCCAATGGTGAAGCAGCTGGAGAGACAAAAGTGTTAGATAAAATCCCCTACGATAAAAGGAAGATTAGAAGTTTCTATAGAATTAACCATGATAGAGACCAAAAGAAAATCGTCGCACTTGGTTTTGTGGCAAATGAAAAGTCAGGGGAATATTCTGTAAAAGTTAATTGGTTTACTCAATCGCTTGAGCCCTTTGCCTCACAGCGTTATAATCTAGCAGTTGGGGACGGTGAAGAATTGGTTTTAACCGACTTCGAAGTAGATAAAGATAACAACGTTTATTTTCTATCACGGAAGTTTCCCGAAAATAAAAGACGATTAGATTTTGGAAAGTATGTGGGATATTTTTGCACTCCAATTTCCAATGATTTAATAAGTTTTGAGTTTAATGAACCAAACTTTCAAATTGAAGAACTTGTTTTTGGGATAGACAATATTAATAATAGGTTAGTGGTTTCTGGATTCTTTACAGAAACTAAAGATTACCCAGGTTCAGGAGTTTTTTATGCTTATTTCGATCCAGGTGCGCAAAGTCTATCAAACAAAACCTTTAAAAAATTTAGCGCTAAGTTTTTGAATGATTTTTCCGACATCAATCGTATGAATGCCGGAAGGAATTTAATTAATTATAAAGTGAAGAGTTTAATTGTTAGAGGAGATGGAGGTGCAGTGTTAATTGCTGAGTCAAGTTTTATCTCTGAGAGCTCAACCTTCAATATTTATTCCCAAATGTATAGTACGAGCTATACCTATCATAATAATAACGTAATCGTATTTTCAATTTCCCCAAATGGAAAAATTGATTGGGAACAAGTGGTTAGGAAAAGGCAAATCTCAGAAAATGATGGCGGCATATACAATAGTTTCTCACCCTTTCTTTATAAAGATCGTTTAGTATTTCTGTACAATGAAGCGATTAAGCGCAAAGCCGATGTGCAAATGGCAGCAATAAATTTTAAAGGATTGTTTTCTGAAGAGCCAGTGATTCCAGCCAAGAAAGATTTAGTAATTATGCCAGCTGGAGCTAGGCAGATTTCCTCCGCGGAGATTGTAATTCCTTGTCTTTATAAGTCTCAACCGGGTTATGTGAAAATTACTTTTTAACTTGCACAAATGTTAACTAGGCTTTTTAATAATTCACAGCCCTATACTATTTTAATACTTTTCGGATTTTTATTGTTAATCCGTATTCCGATGTTTTTTGCTGGAATAAATCCGCCAATAGAAACAATGGCTGAGCCACTAGGGAATTTCATGTTTTTATTGAACGGTTCTGTGTTTTACTTCAGTTGGATAAACTTGCTTTTGGCCTTGTTTCTTCTTCTACTTCAAGCTTTGTTTTTCAATAAAATCACAAATGAATATAATTTTTATCCCAGAACAACCTATATACCGGGTTTAGTTTACGGATTAGTGTTAAGCCTTTTTCCGCAGTACTTGTTTTTGTCTCCCTTCCTAATATTAAATTTTTTCGTACTACTAGTTTTACAAAAAATCTTCTCTCTTTATAAAAGTAACACCCCTATTCAAGCACTTTTTGATATTGGATTTTTGATAGGAATAGCCTCTCTATTTTATTTCCCCATAGTTTGGATGCTGTTGGTAACAATTATTGCAATAGGCTATTTGAGGCCTCCAGCATGGAGAGAATGGATAAGCTTAATCCTTGGCTTTTTACTGGCTTTTGTTTTTTGTTGGTTCATCTACTTTTGGATTGATCAAGCAAAAGGGTTTTGGACTATATTTTCTTCTTTTGGAGTTAATCAATCCTTTTTTAGGGGAGAGTTTCCTTGGGATAAATTTTCCATGATGGTGATTATCCCAATTTTACTATTACTTGTGATGGCGGTGAATAATTTCTTTAAAACCTTCGTCAAAACGGTAATCGTTGTCCGTAAATATTTCCAAGTCCTTATGGTTATGTTTGTGGTTGGATTGTTATCGTTTTTTCTTTCCAAGGATAATAGCCTTTATCACTTTAGTTGGGTGGCAATCCCAATAGCATTTATTCTCACTAATTATTTTCAAAGATCGACCAAGTTGTGGCTTAGTGAATCCTTATTAATGGTGGTGACTGTGGCTCTAATAAGTTTGCAGTTATTCTGATTCCTAAGTAGGATTTCTGTATCTTTGCGGCAAATATTTTAACGCAAATAGTATTGATTATGAAATTCGGTGTTGTAATTTTTCCAGGGTCTAACTGTGATCAAGACATGATTTATGTTTTGGAATCTACATTAAATCAAAAGGTAGAACGCCTTTGGCATAAGGACCACGATTTAAAAGGGTGTGATTTTATTGTACTTCCTGGTGGATTCAGTTATGGAGATTACTTACGCTCAGGTGCAATAGCACGTTTTTCACCAATCATGCAAGAGGTTATTGAATTTGCAAATAAAGGTGGCTATGTAATGGGAATCTGTAATGGTTTCCAAGTGTTAACTGAGGCTGGATTAGTTCCTGGAGGCTTACTTCATAACGATTCACGTAAATTTATCTGTGAAAATATTCATCTTAAAGCCCAAACTACAAATTCAATAATTACACGCGAAATTGACCCTGCAAAGGCGTTAAAAATTCCTATCGCTCATGGAGAAGGAAAATTCTTTGCAAGCGACCAAGAGATAAAAAGAATCAACGACAACGATCAAGTCCTTTTCCGTTACTGTGACTCTCAAGGAAACATATCAGCTGAAAGCAATCCAAATGGATCCCTTGAAAACATTGCTGGAGTTTGCAACGTAGGAAGAAACATTTTTGGAATGATGCCTCATCCTGAAAGAGCGGCCGACGATATCCTTGGAAATACCGATGGGAAAATTCTATTCGAATCGGTTTTACAACTTGTAAAATAATTCACCAATGAATCTTGTGGTTGACGTAGGCAATACCGCCACAAAATGTGCGATTTTTGAAAATGACGTTTTAATCAAAAAATGGTCGTTTATAAATGATGCCGACCCTCAAGAATTATTGATGGCTAACCCAAAGGATTTTGATGCCGTAATGGTTGGGAATTCAGGTTTTATTAACAGTGTTCTTTCAGGTTTACTTGAGAAATTCGATAATGTAAAAACCTTATCTCATACCCTCAAGCTTCCTTTTGACACATTATATTTAACCCCTCACACGCTGGGGTTAGACCGAATTGCCGCAATGGCAGGGGGATTAACCAAATTCCATGATTGTGATTTATTTATAGTGGATGCCGGGACTTGTATTACCTTTGACGTCATTTCCTCAACAAAGATCCATAAAGGCGGCAGGATAAGCCCAGGTGTGAAAATGAGGCTTATGGCCATGAATACTTTTACTGCTGGATTGCCGTTGGTGGATAAAGAACAATTTACCGACATCCCCTGGGGAAATGACACTACATTGTCTCTGCTTTCGGGAGCGGTCCAAGGTTCAATTGATGAATTTACTTCGGCTTCAAGCCGATTTTTTAGCCAATTTCCAAGCGGAAAGGTGATAATTACTGGGGGAGATGCTCAAATTTTTGAGAATAACTTGAAAAACAACATCTTTGCCGACCCTGATTTAGTTGTTAAGGGTTTAAATGCAATACTTTGTCTAAATGAGATTAATTAAGTTAATACCTTTTGTCTTGATATTTTTTGGTTGCCTTTCGGCGGAAGCCCAAAGTAACACAAGTAGCCCTTATTCAAGATTTGGTTTAGGAGAATTAGTAGGAAGCCCGTTTATTCAGGGTCAAGGATTGGGGGGATTAAACTATGGTTTACGTTTTAACAACGTAATAAGCACAGAAAATCCTGCAAGTCTAACGGCTCTTGATCTTACTGTCTTTGAGACAGGGGTAAATACTACTTTTTCGAAGATTAATACCTCAGATTTTAGCGCACAAACTGTAAACGGTTCTTTGAGCCATTTCGCCCTTGCCTTTCCAATTAACAAGAAAATTGGTGCGGCATTTGGATTGCTTCCATTTTCTCAGGTAGGGTATAAAACTAAGGAAATCAACAATATAGACGGTTTTGGAGATGCTACTACAGTAAATACAGGTGATGGTGGATTAAACCAATTCTTTGTTGCAGCGTCTTATAAAGTGCTGCCTGGGTTAAGTGCAGGTATAACAGGTTCTTACTATTTCGGAAGTGTTACCAACGCAGTTAGTACTGAGTTTAATAATGACAATGTGCTAAATGTTCGCACGAACGATAAATACCAGGTGGGTGATTTAAGGTTTAATGCAGGATTACAATACACTGTTGACTTATCGGATAAAAGAAGTTTGAATTTTGGTTATGGCTTTGGTCCAGAAACAAATTTAAATAGCACAAGAACAAAATTCTCTGAAAGATACTATTACGATCTTCAGAATAATTTAGTGGTTATAGACACGCTTGAAGATTTTAAAAGCAACGATGATAACTTAGTTTTTCCAATTACTCAAGGAATTGGTGCTACATACGTTACCCCTGATTATTTAGTCGGAGCTGATATTTCAACCCAGGGTTGGTCAAACACCCAAGCTTTTATTGGCGGTGGAATTGAAAATAGCATGAAAGTAAGTGTTGGAGTGCAAAATAACCCAAACTTAACAGCGATTAATAGTTATGGTAAATTAATCACTTACAGGTTCGGATTGTTCTATAACCAATCGCATATTGATATAAATGGAACGAATATTGATGAAAAGGGATTGACCTTTGGAATGGGATTGCCATTAATTAAATCAAGATCGATGATTAATTTAGCAGTTCAGTATTTGGATAGAGGAACAATCGAAAACAACTTAGTAAGAGAACAAATTGTAAATGTGAAGGTAGGATTTACCTTACTTGACAAATGGTTTATTAAAAGAAAATACGAATAATTAAAAATAAAGAGTCATGAAAAGATTTGCCTTAGCGGTTTTAAGTTTCCTAGTTCTTGCTTGCAGCATTAATGTAAAAGCAGCAGAAGCTTACTACACTACATCAGACAGCCAAAAAACATTAGAGAGCTTATCTCTATATAGAACTTACTTAAAGCAAAACAATGTTGTTGATGCTATTGGGCCATGGAGATGGTTGTTTTTGAATGCACCAGAAGCTAGAGAATTTGTCTACATCGATGGTGCATCAAAAATCCTTCCTTACCTAATCACTAATGCAACAACTGACGAACTTAAAGAAAGCCGAATTGATACGCTTATGATGGTGTTTGACCAACGTATTCAGTATTTCGGGAAGGAAGGTTCTGTTTTAGGGCGTAAAGGGTATGCAATGCTGCAATATCGCCCAAGAGCAAGTGATGACATCCGGTCAACTCTTGGGAAAAGTATTGAATTAGAAGGAAACAAATCCTCGTACTTTATTTTATTCCCATACTTTCAATTGTTTGTAAATGCCCAACAAGATGGTAAACTAACCAAGCAAGAAGTAATGGATGTTTATAATAATCTTTCTGGAGTTATTGAAGCCAATGTTTCTGGTGGAAGTAAATATGCAAACAACTACTCTACTGCTGGAGACAATATCGACATTAAACTTGCCGAGGTTATTGAAAGCTGCCAAGAGATTCAAGATCTTTATTCTGCCAAGTATAAAGCAAACCCAAATGACGAAAAGTTAATCGATGCGGTATATAATCTAATGGCAGGGAAAGCGTGTTACGACCTTCCAATGTTCAGTGAAGTTGCAACGAAGAAATTTAAAAAAGACCAAGATGCTGGATTAGCTTACAACATTGCAAAGGCTTTGATGAAGAAAAACGATTATTCTACTGCTAAATCTTTCTTAGAGAAAGCCGTAGAAATTGAGGCCGACCCAGAGAAGAAAGCAGCATACTATATTGAAATGGCAATTGTTACTTACAGTAAGTTAGGCCAGTATACTCAAGCAAGAGGTTATGCGCGTGAAGCGGCAGCTCTTCGTCCAAATTGGGGAGTTCCTGCATTAACTATCGGTGATATTTACTTCAATGGAGCTAAAACTATTTCTGAAGAAACTGAGAAATGGGGAGCTTATTGGGCTGCCATCGACAAGTACCAGACTGCGAAAAATATGGATGGAAGCATCGCAAGTGATGCACAAGCTAGAATTAATAGCGTTTCTCCATATTTGCCAGATCAAGAAACTGCGTTTTTTAACTCCTTAAATAGTGGAGCTTCCTTTAGTTGCTCTAGCTGGATTGGAGAATCGACTTCAGTAAAAATCAGGAAGTAATCCTTCCCTGGAAAATGATAAAGCATAAAATTTTAAGGACAATACTATCTTTAGGGATGGTATTGTCCTTTTTCTTTACCTCTTGCGAAACAGATATTCAGCAAGTGCGAGGAATTGAGCGTGATTTATCCATGCCTGTTGAAACAAGTAAGGACATCGAATTAATTTATTCCGATTCGGCAAAAGTAAAAGCGAGGCTTTTAAGCCCTATTTTAAAATACTTTAAAATTGCTAAACCTTACTACGAAATGCCTGATGGACTAACCCTTTACTTCTTTCAAGATTCCATGAAGCTTGAAAGCACTCTGACCGCAAATTATGGGGTAATGTATGATCAGCAAGGGATAACTGAGGTTAAAGACAATGTTGTTGTGGTTAATAAAAAAGGAGAAACTATGAATACTGATAGGTTGATCTGGAACGAGCGGACTAACAAAATCTACACAGATAAATTTGTGAAAATCACGACTGCCGATGAAATTCTTTATGGTAAAGGATTTGAGGCAAACCAAAATTTTACGGAATACCGTATATTTAACATAACAGGAATAATAAGCGTAAAGGAAAATGCAAAAAATAATTGAAAATGCTTGGCTGATTGTCGCCATCCTAAGTGTTATTATGGTGACCTATTTGGTAAGCGTAAATGGCGCTGGGGATAAAAATGCATTAATCTTTATGGTAGTCACTTTTCTTGCTGGTTTCATGTACAACATGCGACGCGGACAAAGAAAAAGAAGCGAAAAAGAGGACAAGAAGTAATTGCTATTTTTAACTACCTTTATATTAGAAATTTAGACTCCCTTAATGGATAGCTCTGTCGTCATAATTATTTTTTCCTTGCTTGCATCTGCCTATTTTTCAGGAACTGAAATGGCATTTGTTTCTGCAAATAAGCTTCGTATCGAACTTAAGAGTAAGCAAGGAGTCCTTTCTGCAAAGATTTTAAGTTATTTCATAAAAAGGCCAAGCACGTTTATTGGTACAACCTTGGTTGGAAATAATATTGCATTGGTAGTTTACGGATTAACCTCAGCCCGCATGCTTGAAGACCCAGTGGCTGGATTTGTAGCAAATTTTTTCGGTCCCGATTCCCCACTTTTAGTGTTTACGCTGAAAACGATTCTGGCAACTTTACTAGTTTTGGTAACAGCGGAGTTCCTTCCAAAAGTTTTATTCAGGATAAATCCTGATAAAATAATGAGCTTCTTCGCTCCATTTAATCTGATTCTTTTTTACGTACTACTTCCAATTGCTTACCTAACGGTTAAGCTTTCTGAAGTGCTTTTAAAATTATTTTTCGGAATTCAATTAACAGAAGAAACTCCAGTTTTTGGGATAGTTGATTTGGACCACTATATCAGCGAAAGCACGGTTTACAAAGAAAAGAAGGAAGATATGGACACTGAGATCCTTATTTTCAAAAACGCCTTAGACTTCAGTAATGTGAAGGTTAGGGAATGTATGATTCCACGAATCGACATTGTTGCGATTGATATAAACGATTGTAATTTAGAGGAGCTCAAGGTTAAATTTATGGAGTCAGGATTGTCAAAAATCCTAGTCTATAAGGAAACAATTGACGAAATAATAGGTTTCGTGCCTTTCGTAGAGTTGTTTAAAAAACCTTCAGATATAAAATCCATACTTATGGAGGTGAGCATTGTTCCAGAAACAATGTTGGCTAATGAGCTGCTTTCAGAATTCATGGAAAAGCGGAAAAGTATCGTGGTTGTGGTTGACGAGCATGGTGGGACTTCAGGTATTGTTACTCTAGAGGATGTAATCGAGGAGATTTTCGGTGAAATTAATGACGAGCACGATGGTCAAGACCTTAAAGAAGTGGAGATTGGTGAAATGGAATTTGAATTTTCTGGTCGGCACGAGATAGATTACCTAAACGAAAAGTACCATTTAGGTTTCCCTGAAGACGATTATGAAACCCTTGGCGGATTTATTTTCTCAAAACATGAAAGCATTCCTGAAATAAACGAAGAACTCTATATTCCCCCCTTCAAAATCACGGTTTTAAGTGTTGTCGACAACAGAATCGAAGAAATTCGACTTAAAGTGATAAAAGAAGAATAATCGACAAGGTTTTATTGGTTGAATTTTGTAAATTCGCACCTTAAATTCATTTAAGATTACCAGAATTTAGCCTGATTAATTAAAAATTTATGGGAGTATTGACTAAAATGCGCAACCAAGGTGCGCTATTAATAGTAATTATTGGAATTGGAATGGTAGCATTCCTAGCGGGTGACGTGATCACCTCTGGAAGTTCATTTTTCTTTGCAGATGCTAATCAAGTAGGAGAGATTGAAGGAAAAGCAATCTCTTATCAAGAGTTTAACGTTCTTCTTCAAAAGAACATTGACGACTACAAGGCACGTGCTAATCAAGGTACAATAGACCAGCAAATAAACAATGTATTAGTTGACCAAACTTGGGATCAATTAGTAAGAGATGTGGTTTTAAAAGAGCAAATCAAAAACTTAGGAATTAAGGTAGGTGGAGATGAGCTTTTCAATATGGTTCAAGGACCAAACCCTCACCCTCAAGTTCGCCAAGCCTTCACCGACCCTAACACTGGCGCATTCGACGCTCAAACAGTAGCTAACTTCCTTAGAAATATGGATCAAGATCCAACAGGTCAGGGTAAAGCTCAGTGGTTAACTTTCGAAACTCAACTAAAAGCACAGCGTCTAGAAGAAAAATACTTCAACATGATTAAAGGTGGTGTTTACATCCCTGATTTCGTTGCAAAAGAAGATTACGCTTCAAAAAACAAGACGGTTGACATTGAATTTGTAATGATGCGTTATAGTGACGTTACTGATGATCAAATCACTGTTGAAGAAAGTGACCTTAAAGCATTTTATAACAAAAATGCTTCCAAATACAAGCAAACTCGCTCTCGTGGAATTGAATACGTAGCATTCGACGCTACTCCTTCTGCTGCTGACAGCAATGAGATTGTTTCTTTAATGAACGAAATAAAAGCTGAATTTAAAGCGACTTCTGAAGATTCGGTATTTGTGAATAGAAATAGTGATGTGAGGTTTTTCAGTCGTTACAATAGCCCAGGTGAATTACCTGATGTTATGGATACGGCAGTGTTCGGTTTGAACAAAGGAGATGTTTACGGCCCTGTTTTTTCTGCACCAAATTATTTAATGACTAAAGTAGTTGATGTTAAAATGCTTCCAGATTCAGCGCAAGCAAGACACATTTTACTTCCTATTCAAAATAATGAAGAAGCTGTAATGGCTAAAGCCGATAGCCTAAAGAAAGTGCTTAAAGGTGGTGGAAACTTCGCTCAACTAGCAACTCAATTCTCAACTGACCAAGGATCCGCTCAAAAAGGAGGAGACTTAGGGTGGTTCACAAAAGGTACAATGGTTCGCCCATTTAACGATGCCGTTTTCAACGGTAAAAAAGACGACATGTACATCGTGAAATCGCGTTTTGGAGTTCACTTAATTGAAGTAACTGATTTAACTAAACCTAAGAAGGCAGTTAAATTAGCAACGGTTCAAAGAGAATTAGTTTCTTCTGACGAAACAATTGAGGCTGGTTATAAAAAATCAATTGCCTTCCTTGCTGAAGCTCAAAACGATTTCGACGCAACGGTAGCTAATCAAGGATTAAACAAACGCTTGGCTTCTAATATCAAACCAAATGACCGTTCAATTATTGGATTGTCTAACCCACGTGAGATTATTCGTTGGGCATACAAAGCTAATACTGGCGATGTAAGTAATGTGTTTGAGTTGGAGAACAAATTTGTAGTTGCAAAGCTTTCTGACATAAAAGAAGAAGGTAATGCGCCTTTTGACCTAGTAAAAACTCAAATTGAAGCTCAAGTAAAAAAGCAAAAGAAAGCCGAAGTAATTAAAGCAAAAATGGCTACTGCATCTGGAACAGATTTAAATGCATTGGCATCTACTTTAAATGTGCCAGTTCAACAAGGTGCTAATCTTTCCTTTGGATTCTCTATCCTAACAGGTGTAGGTCGTGAGCCAAATGTGGTTGGAGCAGCTTTCAAAATGACTGAAGGTTCTGTTTCACAACCAATGGCAGGTGAGTTTGGTGTGTTTATCGTAAAGATGAACAAAGTAAATACTCCTACCGGTTCTGAAAACCTAGATATTGCCCGTCCGCGTTTAGCAGGCCCAATCAAACAAAAGGTTGACTTCCAAGTGTACGATGCACTTAAAGACCGCTCTGAGATTAAAGACAACCGTGTAAATTTCTTCTAAAAAGAAAAACAATTCACGTTAGATAATAGTATTAAAAGGGCAGTTGGTAACAACTGCCCTTTTTTGTAAATTGAATTTATGGCCGAATTAGTTAATAAAATTGCCCAAAGTGGCTTAATCACAATCGATCTTGGGAAGTTTTATCATCCTGGGGAAAGAGTGACGTATGATATTAAGCAGAATCTTTTTCATGAATTAATGTTGAAAGAAAAAGATTTCAGAGCATTCGTGAAAGAGAATGACTGGAGTGTCTATAAGGGCATGAATGTAGCCGTTCATTGCAGTAATGACGCTATTATTGCCAAATGGGCTTATATGCTTTTAATTGCCGCTATTTCGCCTTTTGCAAACAGGGTTGTTTACGGTGATTTAGAAACTCTTGAGGCGGTTTTGTATTTAGACGCTTTCGCGGAAGAAGACTTAAATGAGTTTAAAGATCAGCGCGTGATTTTAAAAGGTTGCGGTGATCTACCTGTGCCTGTTTCTGCTTACGCTGAAATGACAAGGCAATTGATGCCCATCGTACAATCTATTATGTATGGTGAGCCTTGTAGTACCGTCCCGGTGTACAAAAGACCTAAATAAAAAAGCCCCCGATTCGCAAGAACGGGAGCTTTTAATACTTTGATTAAGTAATTAAACCTTAATTTTTTATTTATACATCACGCTCTTTACAGCGTCAATAACTTTTTTAGTGTCTGGAAGATATGCTTCAACAAGTGTTGCTGCATATGGCATTGGAACGTCACTTCCACAAATTCTTATAATAGGTGCGTCTAAATAATCAAATGCTTCTCTCTGCACTTTATACGTGATTTCTGTCGAAATTGATGCAAGCGGCCAACTTTCTTCTAATACGACAAGTCTGTTTGTCTTCTTAACTGACGCTATAACCATATCATAATCAATTGGACGAACGGAGCGTAAATCAACGATTTCGCACTCAATACCTTCTTTTGCCAACTCATCAGCGGCAGCGTAGGCAGTCTTTATTATTTTTCCAAAAGAAACGATAGTCACATCACTTCCAGCTCGTTTTATGTCGGCTTTTCCAATAGGGATTAAATATTCCTCCTCAGGTACTTCGCCTTTATCTCCGTACATCATTTCTGATTCCATGAAAATAACAGGATCTTCATTTCGGATTGCAGACTTCAATAAGCCTTTTGCATCGTAAGGGTTTGAAGGAACTACTACGGTTAAACCAGGGCAGTTTGCAAACCAAGATTCAAAACACTGACTGTGCTGCGAGCTTAACATACCTGCATTTCCAGTAGGACCACGGAAAACGATAGGTGCATTAAACTGTCCACCACTCATGCTCATCACCTTAGCGGCACTATTTATTATCTGATCTATGGCAACCAGAGAGAAGTTGAATGTCATAAACTCAATGATAGGGCGTAAGCCATTCATTGCAGCTCCCACGCCAATTCCAGCGAATCCAAGTTCAGCAATAGGAGTGTCTATAACGCGTTTTGCACCAAACTCATCCAGCATTCCTTGGCTCACTTTGTAGGCTCCATTATATTGAGCTACTTCTTCACCCATTAAGAATACGTTTTCGTCACGGCGCATTTCCTCGCTCATGGCTTCATTTAATGCTTCTCTATATTGTATAATTCGCATGTAGTCCTGTTTACGTTAATAAACAACAAATATAGTATATCCAACAAAAAAGAAGCCTACCAAGGACTTCTTTTTTGAATCTTCTTTTGTTAAAAGAATTAACTCCTGGCAGCTTGAGTAAAATTTTATTTCTGGATAATTACTGATGATGAAGATATCCCTTCGCTTCCAATTAGTTTCAGGTGGTATAGACCATTTGGCAAAAACGATAAATCAAGGGAGTTGTTTATTCCAACATTGGGTATAACTTTAATTAAGGAGCCTATTCCATTAAAAACGGAAATGGATTCAAGGTCATTTAAATCAATGTTAAGTGTAATTTTTCCTGATGATGGATTAGGAAAAACTTTAACCGGTTTTACAGAATTGGTAAGTACGTTTATAGAGGTTGTAGTATCAATATTTGAGGTATCACCCACGGCCATAAATTTTGGTTTTACAAGCGTGTCGCTACCCGCTGCGTTTGAAGTAATAAGTGTTACTGAATAAAATCCATCAGCAGCGTACGAATGGAATGGGTTTGCCTCCGCTGAAGTGTTACCATCACCAAAATCCCAGAAATAAGAATCTGGGGCTCCTGTAGATAAATTCGTAAAAGTGAAAGGCTCATCTACTTCGGGATTCGTTTTACTCGCGGTGAAATCAGTGGTTGGTTTCTGCGGAATCGCTTCCGTGGGGGCTATTTTTATGGATTTAATATGAGCACGTCCAGTAGCCCCTCTTCCCGTAGTGGCCGATGTTTGTCCAGCACCCACTACTAACCACCTTAATTGAACCACTTCTTGATTTTCTAATTCTGCTGGGAGGTCCCAATTGAAAGTAGTTTCGGGTAAGTTTTCTGCACCATAAACACCAATGTCGTATACATTTCCGTCTACATTTGTCCAATCCCCTTCAGTTCCAATACGGTATTGCAAGTGTACTTCAGATATTGAATAAACAAAGCTATGAATTGTTCTTGCTACCCATTCGAGGGAAACACCTTGTGTATTTGTTGTGCTTATTGCAATCACAATGGCCAAGGCAGTTTCATCCAAAGCTTCACCGCGGATACTGATTCCAGAATCGGCTTCATTTTTTATTGTTGCCAAAAGGTAATCGTCGGCACCAGGCCTTAATTCCGCATCACCTTTTGCTTGATAATCAGTTGGTCCAGGATTTCCAGGCTCTTGGATTGGTACCGCGCCAGCCCACCCAGTCATTCCTGATGGGTATTGGTTGGAACTACCATCTGTGAACCCAGTAAACTCAAAGTTCCCATTACTTAGGGTGTGCGGAATGGGGTTGCTTTGCGCAAGAATCAATCCGTTCAGGCTCAAAATTAAGCCAAGAGTAATTGCGGTAAATTTCATTTTAATAAAATAAGAACGATGATTAAACAATATTGAACACTTAATAGGTTAAAACTGAAAAGGCAAGGTACAAAATTATTGCATCATGGTGAATATTTTGGCTTAAAAAAAGCAGGTTAACACTAGGTTAACCTGCTTAATATGAATGTTATTCAATTATATTTTAACTAATTTCTTGATAAAAATATTCTTATCACCTTTCAATCTAATTAGGTAGGTTCCGGCTTTTAAGGATGCAGGTAGATTGATTTTTTCTGTAATCTCGTTAGTTAAAAATAACACGCGTCCATTTAAGTCCACAATCTCTAAGGTTGAAAATTCATGAGTGGAAAAGCTTTTTAGATCTAAGTTCAATACATTCGAAACTGGATTTGGATAAAATGAGATATCAATTTCTTTATTATCTATTCCAACAGGGTCGTAGGAAAGGGATAAATCATCTAGAATTAGTTCCATTGATGCAAGTCTTGTTTCTGAAAAATTTGCAATAACAATGTATAGACTATCTGCTGGATCATCAGACGAGTAAGTAATTGGAATTTCAAACGATGTAAAGGTATTTACCTCACCGTTGAAGGACAAATATCCTGACCCATTTGGATCCTCACTTATTTTCCCAACAAATATTACAAAACTAAAGGAATCTGTCCCAGAAATATTGGATTTATAAAAACCACTTAAGGAAGTCGGTTTACTAGAAATAGGAACTCCTATTTTCTTATTTTGATCTTTGTCAGTATGTTGCAAAAAAAGAAAAGCAGCGGCGGTTTTATTTGAAAGTGGATCTGGCAAATAGAGCTTTAATGCGCGCGAACCGTTTCTGCCTTCAACATTAAAAACAGTACTTGTGTCTTGGGGCTCCCCGTTTCGAAGACCCAATTCATCAAAAGAAAGCCAATCTGTTGGAAAATGATATTCATAAGGTCCACCTTTAACGGTGTCCCATTTTTCAAAGGAGGCATTGGAGATTTGGCTAAATGCAGGGGATATAAAAATTGCAAGAAAACATACAGTGAATAATTTTTTCATTTGGGTTTAAGGATTTAAATATCTTCATTAAAAGACGTCGGCAATCATCAAAGGGTTGCTTAGGGGAATTGAATTCAAGCTAATTATAATGGTTTTTAATATTAAAAAAAAGAATTTGGGCAAAAAAAGCAGGTTAACACTAGGTTAACCCGCTCAATATGAATGTTATTCAATTATATTTTAACTAATTTCTTGATAAAAGTATTCTTATCACCTTTCAATCTAATTAGGTAGGTTCCGGCTTTTAAGGATGCAGGTAGATTGATTTTTTCTGTAATCTCGTTAGTTAAAAATAACACGCGTCCATTTAAGTCCACAATCTCTAAGGTTGAAAATTCATTAGTGTTAAGGTTTTTTAGATCTAAGTTCAATCCATCAGAAACTGGGTTGGGATAAAATGAGATATCAATTGCTCTGTTATCAATTCCAACAGGGTCGTAAGAAAGTGATAAATCATCAAGAGTCAATTCAATTGACCCTGTATTTGACAGAGATAAGTTTCCAACTATCATGAACAAACTATCTACCTGGTCTTGAGAGGTGTAATTAATGGGTATTTCAAAAGCTGTATACGTGCCTACCTCTCCTCGAAACATTTTAATACCTCGCCCGTTTTCGTCATCAATGTCATTTCCAACTAATAGACCGATTCCGAAAGAATCTGTGTTGGAAATAGTGCATTTGAAATAGCCTTTTAATGAAGTAGGACGATTTGTAAGGGGGATCCCATTCCTTTTGTTTTTATTTTCATTTTCATGTTGCAATAACATAAAGGGAACAGCCGACTTGTCCGAGCCTGGAGCAGATTGATATAACTTCACAGCACGTGAACCGTCTCTTCCCTCCACATTGAATATTGTATTGGTATCCGGTGGAGAACCTAAATTTCCAAAATAGGCATCAAATGTAACCCATTCAGAGGGTGCGTAAAATTCATCTGTGCCCACCGTGACGGTGTCCCATTTTTCAAAGGAGGCATTGGAAATTTGGCTAAATGCAGGGGATATAAAAATTGCAAGAAAACATACAGTGAATAATTTTTTCATGTTTTTTTTATTTGGGTTTAAGGATTTAAATATCTTCATTAAAAGACGTTGGCAATCATCAAAGGGTTGCTTAGGGGAATTGAATTCAAGCTAATTATAATGGTTTTTAATATTAAAAAAAAGAATTTGGGCAAAAAAAAGCGGGTAAAATCGCTTCAAAATGAGAATGTCTGTTTGCTTAGATTTTAACCAATCTCTTAGTTATTATTTGATTTTCGCCAAATAATCGAATAAGGTAAGTCCCAGTTTTTAATGAAGTTGGAAGAATTAAATCCTCGCTGATTTCATCTGTGGAATACAAAGTGCGACCATTTAAATCTAAAATTTCCAAGGAAGTAAGCTCCTGGTTCGCTAGGCTATTTAGTTTAAGGCTTAATTCAGTGGTAACTGGATTTGGATAAAAAGTGAAATCGGCTAATTCAGAAGTATAAACTCCAGTCGTTGTGGTAGTATCTCCTTCGCCTTCAACAACCACTTCTTTAGCTGCAGTATCACTTCCGTTGGCATTCGTTGCAATCATCGTAACCATATAGGCTCCACTTTGAGGGAATTCATGTGCTGGACTTCTTTCCACGTTTGTTGAGCCATCACCAAAATCCCAAAAATAAGAATCTACGGTATTGGTTGTTTTGTTAGTAAAAAGTGCAGTTAATTCATTAGTGAAGAAAGTAAATGCAGCTTGAGGCGGACTTAAATGCATTGTAGGATTAAATGTTAAACTCCACTCGTTTAAATACCCTTCAGCTAAGGGTCCGTTATCTAAAATTTCTAAGGTCCAAGCACCATCAGCTTCTTCCCCATCAAAAGCTGCAAGTCCTTTAGGGGTTTCCTGAGGTAACCAATCACCCTCAAAAGGCGGTGAACCGCTTTGAATGTTTTTTTCCGCAGTTTGGGTGAAAAAGGTAGATGAATAATTTGATCCATCATCCCCAAGTCCGTCAAACAATTTTAATCGTGTGCCATTTGGAGATATTAATGTGGCGGTTAAATCAGAAGTCCAACCATGAGTAATGTCTAAATTCAAGTTGATAAAATTGAATTTCTCTAATTTCCCTACACCCTCAACAACACATGAAAAGGCCCCGCCTACTGTACCACCGTCATCAGGAATAGCTCCTGTTCCCGAGGGCCCTAAGTCTCCGTCGAAGGTTACTTCTTGGGCCGAAAGGGAGCTAAATGAGGCGAATGAAATCGCTAATGCAAAGAGTAAATTTGTGAATTTCATGATGTAGAGTTTCGTTAGTTTTTGGTGGTAAACTAACTTCGAATATAAGTATTTTTTTTAAATTGACACTGATTTTTATCGCATTACTTTAATTTTTAGTGTTGTATATTTTTTTTGTTAAAATATTGATAATCAAATGTTAAACAACATTAATAAAGCAAATTCAAACGATAAGGTTTTGGAATAGATCATGTATGCGATATCAAGCACGTTTTCTATAAATTCCCCACAAAAAAAAGGAGCCACATTTTGTAGCTCCTATTATGGATTAAGTTCAATTTTTTAAAAAAGAAAATGTCAACTAATCACCGTTAAAAATTAATTTATCGCATGATTTTTTGACTTATTATGCCAAGGCTTGTTTGTGCCTGTAAGATATACACACCTGAGGGAAATTCTGAAACATTTATTGTATTTGAAGACTCCTTAATTCTTAAAAGTTTTC
>JBLIKP010000037.1:0-20976 GCA_047635375.1 Sphingobacteriales bacterium
CCCAGCGTTTAGGAATGGCGGTAAATGGGTCTGGTCCGTAATGATCGGCGTCAAGATAATGTCGAGGAGCTTCTTTAGGGTTTGAATACCTCCGTTTGTCTGGATTTACTGCTCGATCTCTTAGTATAAATATATTCGCCTTGTAAAAACCCAACATTGAATTTGGGAGAGAAAATACAGCAATTTCATTTATTTTTTTGTGAGCCCAAAAGCCCCAGTTTCCAAAAAGAAATGGGCATAAAAGGGTAATTAAGGTTAGGGTAAAGCGTTTCATATAGAAACTTACCAAGAATCAAGGAAAAATCAAATCTCTTTGTCAAAAAAAAGTAAAGGGTGTATCTTCGCACGACTTATGAAAACTCGCCACCTCAGGATAATTATTCTTGCTGCCACATTGTGCGCAATGGCTACGTCGTTTTCATACGGTCAATACAATAAGTATTTCGATAATTATTTAATGCAGGTTGGTCCCGGATACTTTAATAGAGTAGGGGAAGGGCTTTCTGGTTTTGACACGCGGATTATGTTCCCGGTGAACAAACAGGGTACACAATTTTTCGTGGAGTACTCTCAGCAAGTCCAAACCACATTTATCCCTTACCATTTAGCGATTAATTCCAACCTGACATTCCTAAAATACCAGCGATTTTACTTGTCGATAATTGTTGGCTTAGGAATTAATTTCACGGACACAGAGGGACTAACGGCTCCAGTTAACGGGATTCGACTTAACACAGGGGGAGCATTTTCTTATCAAATAAAAGGAGCGACAATTTTTTCTGAACTAAGGTTGGTAAGTACTAGGGAGCCTAGAATTATAACAGGAATACTTTTTACAATCCCAAAAGAGAAAAAACTCAGAAACCGGCGGTTGAAAAAATGGAACGGTATAAGCTGCCCTGAATTCTAATTTGAGATATCACCCGAATTCGCTAATTTAGTATCAAACAAAATCTAAACAATGCGTGAAATCGATCGGTTATTTGAAAAATACGGTGAAAGCCATCAGAATAAATTCAATAAAATCATTCATTGGATATTTGTCCCACTAATCGTCCTTAGTTTATTAGGTCTATGCTGGAGCATTCCTTTTCCTGAAATTATACCAGGATTCCCATACATTAATGTGGCCACCTTTGTGGTGATATTTGCCTTTATCTTCTACATACGACTTTCTGTGCCTTTAGCAATAGTTATGTTGTTCCTTATTGGCGGAGGAGTTTGTTTGATTGAAATTGTTTATCAAAGTGAATATCCTTTATGGCTTGTGTCGCTGGGGGTGTTTGTTGTTTCTTGGGTGTTTCAGTTTGTAGGCCATGAAGTTGAAGGTAAGAAACCATCTTTTATTGATGATCTAAAGTTCCTGCTTGTAGGCCCCATATGGTTGCTGCACTTTCTTTTCAAGAAACTAGGATTAAAATATTAGTAAATAGCGCAATCAATATTCGGTATTAATAAGGTTGTAAAGCCAATGTTTGTTCGGTTTTTTTCGTGAAATAGGTCAAAATTTTATACTTTCCCGACTTTTAATTTTGAATCGAAATCTAACTGGTCTTATGCGTAGAATATTACTTGCAATTTTTGCACTATTTACTCCAATTTTAACATTCGCTCAGTCATCAGGCAGTACAATTGATGATAAAATCAACGAATTTTTTACCCCTATTTCTGATTTAATCGGGCGGATTATTTTTATCGCCTTTGATTTTACAATTGGCGGTTATGACATTTCAATTCCCTTTGTTGTGGTATGGCTGGTGTCTGGGGCAATTTTATTTACACTTTATTTTAGATTTATCAATTTCCGTGGCTTTAGATTAGCCATTGATATTGTACGTGGTAAATACACAGATCCTAATGATAAAGGAGAGGTAAACCACTTTCAAGCGTTAACCACTGCACTTTCTGGTACAGTAGGGTTAGGAAACATTGCGGGTGTTGCAATTGCAATTACCATCGGTGGACCAGGAGCAACATTTTGGATGATTGTTGCCGGACTATTAGGGATGAGTACCAAGTTTGTAGAATGTACACTTGGTGTAAAATATAGAAACATTGATGCTGATGGCCGTGTATTCGGTGGCCCCATGTATTACCTAAGTAAAGGTTTCGCCGATTTAAAAATGACCATTGGTGGTGAAGAAAAAAGCTACGGAAAAATGGGTAAGGTACTGGCTGTGATTTTTGCAATTGCCTGTATCGGAGCTTCTTTTGGAGGTGGAAACATGTTCCAAGTGAATCAGGCTTTCCAACAATTCCAAAGTTTACCATTTATGGAAGGAACTTGGCTTTCTGCTAACGGATGGGTTTTCGGGATAATCATTTCTGTTCTAGTGGCAATCGTAATTATTGGTGGTATCAAATCCATTGCTAAGGTTACTGATAAGATTGTACCATTTATGTGTTTGATTTATGTAATTGCTGCCTTAGTTGTTTTAGGAGCTAACTTCATGGAGATTCCTGCAGCCTTTGGTGAAATATTTAGAGGAGCATTTGCTCCAACCGCAATTGGTGGTGGTATTGTCGGGGTATTAATTACCGGTTTCCAACGTGCTGCCTTTAGTAACGAAGCTGGTGTCGGATCTGCATCTATTGCTCACGCTGCGGTAAAAACAAAACACCCAGTAAGTGAAGGTCTTGTGGCTATTTTAGAGCCTTTCATTGATACTGTAGTAGTTTGTACTATGACAGCCTTGGTAATTGTAATTACTGGTAAATATAACGACCCTACAGTGACTGACGGAATCGCCTTGACTTCAAGTGCGTTTGAAACGGTTATTTCATGGTTCCCTTACCTATTAACCTTCGCGGTATTATTGTTTGCATTCTCAACAATGGTTAGCTGGTCTTATTATGGTGTTCAAGCTTGGGCTTACCTTTTCGGAAAGTCTAAAACAGCTGAGTATATCTATAAACTTATTTTCTGCTTATTCATCGTAGTTGGTGCTGCAGCAAGTTTAGGCCCTGTTATTGCTTTTTCTGATTACATGATTTTCTTTATGAGTTTCCCGAACGTATTCGGATTAATATTTTTAGCACCTGTAGTTAAGAATGAACTCAATACTTATCTTAGGAAGATCAAATCCGGAGAGATTAAGACTTTTAAATAAAGTCAAAACTAAGCCACCGAATTCCGGTGGCTTTTTTTATTGAAAAATTATGAGCAAAAGTGCTGATGGTTGGGGGTCTCGCGTTGGACTTATTTTGGCAATGGCAGGTAACGCTGTTGGTTTAGGTAACTTTTTAAGGTTTCCTGTGCAAGCTGTCCAGAACGGCGGTGGTGCATTTATTATTCCCTATCTCGTCTCGTTCCTGTTAATGGGACTGCCCCTTTTATGGGTAGAATGGAGCATGGGCCGTTTCGGCGGGAAATTTGGTAACCATTCAACACCTTTCATTCTTGATAATGTAACAAAGAAATCCCTTTGGAAGTATTTCGGAGTATTTGGGGTATTTACAAACCTTGGGGTAATATCATACTATACTTACATTGAATCTTGGACATTAGCTTATGTTTGGTATTCCATTAAAGGGGCTTTTGTTGGGTTAGATTCAACCCAAGTTGGAGCATTCTTTGATACTTATGTGGATGTCGCTGGGAACGACGGACTAGTTAACTTTCCTGTAGTAGCCTTTGGTTTTTTCTTTGTAACACTTGCCATTAACATCTGGATCTTATCAAAAGGAATGAGTGGTGGAATTGAGAAGGCTGCTAAAATAGCGATGCCGCTTCTTCTTGTTTTTGGAGGATTCCTAGCATTTAGAAGTTTTACCATCGGTTCGACCGGACTATGTGATACCTGTAGCACGTATGAAGGTCTTAGCTTTCTTTGGACTCCCCAATACGATTCATTAACCGATCCTAAAGTTTGGCTGGCTGCAGCCGGACAAATATTCTTTACACTTAGTGTAGGGATGGGGACGATACAATGTTATACTTCATATCTCAGTGAAAAAGATGATGTGGCGCTGAATGCAATGAGCGCCGGATGGATGAACGAATTCGTTGAAATCGTTCTTGGAGCATCTGTTGTTATCCCTATTGCAGTAGGTTACTTAGGGATAGATTGGATTAAAGATCCTGCGAATGCAAACTTTATGATGGCATTTAAAACAATGCCTACTTTGTTTCAAAACTGGGGCCCTACATTAGGCGTTGTCGCGGGTGTTGCCTGGTTCGGACTGCTTTTCTTTGCAGGTATAACCTCGTCATTAGCCATGGGAACTCCTTGGATGGGATTCATGAAAGATGAATTTAATTGGAGTAATAATAAGTCTGCAATAACCCTTGGGATTTTAGTGTTCTTACTAGCCTTGCCGCCAATATTATTCTTTGGTCAAGGAGTTTTTGACGAGTATGACTTCTGGACAGGGACAGTCTCGCTAGTGATTTTCGCCTTTGTAGAGGTTATTCTATATGCATGGGTATTTGGAATTGACAATGCCTGGGATGAAGTTACAATGGGAGCCGATATTAAAGTCCCGATAGTCTATAAATACATAACCAAGTATGTCACTCCATTATTTATTGGTTGGGTACTTGTAAGTAGTTTCTTTAAGCCTGTCGGCGGATTTGGAGCTGTCTTCAGTGGTGAGGTGCCTTTCCGTTTTGCGCCAGACAGCGTAGTGGGGCAAATGTTCCATATAGGAATCGAGGACTCCCGATGGTTCATTGATGGAGAAATTCAATCTCTATTTATTGTAGATATGTCTCGATTGGTGCTTTTGTTACTTTTTGTGGGCTTATGTGTTATGGTGAAATTAGCTTCCAATCGTCGTAAAAAAATGTTAAATTAGTCCTATGGAACCCTCAGCATTAATTTTAATGATTGTGGTGCAGGTGTCAGTTGCCTGTATTACTGGATACTTTTTTTATAAAGTATTAACAGTTAAACCAAAAAAAGAAGAATCCGAGAATTAGAATCCGAGCGAGTAAACTTTACTCGCCATGATAAACTTTATTAAATCTTATTTTAGATGTACCAAAAGGGAGGCACGAGGAAATCTTGTGGCCTTCCTTTTTTTGTTATTAACCGTCGGTTATACTTGGTATAAAAGGGCCACTTATGTGTCTCCCTTTGCTGCCGATAAAGATCTCCTTGTCTTGGTTGACTCTCTTGGCAATTTGGAAAATGACAGGAATATGGAGTCTTTGCTATCCGGTAATATTTCCAAAAGAAAAGGCGTCGTTTTAAAGCCATTTAACCCTAATACAGCGCCAAAAGAAGAGTTAGCGACTCTTGGGTTTAATAAAAAGCAAATAGGCCAAATCGAGGCTTATCGTAAGGCAGGAGGGAAGTTTTATAAGGCACAAGATTTAAGCAAGATTTATTCTATTAACGATTCCCAATACAGGGATTGGGAGCCATTTATCACAATCCCAAAGCCTCAAAAAGAATACTTATCCAACGGATCTAGCTGGGAAAAGGGAATTGTAAAAACTAATGTGCCCAAAAAAGACCAAAAACCAATTGACATAAACCTTGCCGACAGTCTTGAATTAATAGAGCTTCCTGGAATAGGTCCCTTTTATGCATCACGAATTTTGAAGTTTAGAAATAAACTAGGAGGTTTTTATTCAAAAGATCAACTTGATGAAGTTTATGGAATAAAACCTGATGTCTCCCAAAATTTGAAAAAAATTGTGACCATAAATGGAATAGTGAAATCTATAAAAATTAACCAATCAGATTATGATGGATTGAAAGGCCACCCATACATTGATGGGAAAATGGCTGGGAGAATATTAAGGCATATTAAACATAACGGCCCATTGGTGGAGTCAGACTTCTTGGCCATGGCGGGAATGGACTCGGCTAAGGTGCAAAAGGTGCTTCCATACCTAAGTTGGGAGGTTGCACAGATTGTTCCCTGAAAATATCATCTCTTGAAATAGGTTTTTCGGCCATTCTCCAGTTAAACCCACGTAGCATTAATTCTTGTGGACTAATCTGCTCTAAGGGGTAGAATAATGCGTCGGGTTGGGTGATGAAGGTGATTTGACTCGCCCTATTGTCTTTAAACTTTATAATCATACTGCTGCATTCAGACTGATTTACTCCTATGTATGCACCACTATCTTCTCGGGCATAATAAACGCTCTGACCGTTACCTTCAACAAAAAGTTTAGTGAACTGATTGTTTTTAAAGAATCCTTCCATATTTCGGCCTCTAATTTGGTTGAAACGATTTTTATCTTCCTCCTCAGGGTAAATTACAAAAGCCTCTGAATTAAGGTAAAGCTTATGCATTTTGCCGTTTTTCAATTTTATTTGGATAGTATCTCCAGATAGTTGAGACCCTTCTATCCATAAAACAGGCGTACCAAAACAATTTAAAACGGAATCTTTCGAATTAAATGTTAAACTATCGGCGGAAGCCTGAAAGTCATCTTTAAACATTTTAACATGATGAAAGGCTCTAACTCGACGGACCTCCATGGTGTCATTTCTTTCTTTAAAGGAAAACATAGTATCGCCATGGATGAAAAGTGAGTCTCCCTCGATTAATGCAATTAATAAGGCACTGTCAATGACAAGTACTTCTTCATTTTTTTCGTTGTAACGGGCGTAATGGCCCTTTAGTAAAATTTGCTCGGCGGTGTCCCTGAAAGTAATGTTTCCAAAAGCCATCCCAATTCCTGTAAACTTATTATAAACCAGACTGTCCCCGTATAATTCTTGAGCTCCACTTTTGAAATTTGCGTTTTTTCCAAATCGGCTTTGTCCAGTTGCGCTGTTGTAATACCCTTTTTCGCAATATAGAATCTCGTTATTCCCGACAATATTTGTTGGGCCGTAAAACCAAGAGGTCTCCGCTGTGGTGTTGTATTTTAGCGTGTCGCAAGTAATTCTATACTCGGGGTTTTTCAGGACTACACTATCTTTGAAAAATGCATTGTTTTCATTTGCATAGTAATATCCTGTTTTACTTGTAAGTACATTGTCTTTGTCCACCAGCATTCCACCATTGTAATATTGACCGGCTTGAGTGTCGGTGCGGTAATTTAATCGGTTGGTGGTAAGTACTCCACGTTCGTCGCGTAGGGTGATATTGTCGAAAAGTTCGGCTAAATAGGTGTTTCCGTCATAATTCAATCGGTCGGCTGTGATTCTTACACCGCCCACTTGAAGGATTCGGACTCTTCCTACAGCTTTTAATTTATTGTTTCTGCTATCCAAGATTGCGGTGTCGCACCAGAGGGTCACATCGTCTTGCTTAAATTGGCAATTTCCGATAACCCTTTTTAACTCTCCAGAATCAGTCTTAAATCCTTCAAGAAAGTTTCCGGAGACAATTTCAACTTTGGTTTTCTGACAAAAAACACTCAAGGGTAGAATAAGAAAGAAGATTAATCCGATTTTTTTCACGTCTCAAAAATAACACAATTAGGAACAATAGAAGTTTAATTGGTTTAGTGTAAGGAAATAAATTAGTTTATTTTTACATTTTCCTTTGTACATGGGTCTGCTTCTATCGAAATACTTACGTTTTTGTAAAGCTAATAACATCGATTTAAAAAATAATTCGGTGGTTGTTGGCCTTTCCGGCGGTGCCGATTCGGTTGCGCTGGTTCACTTTCTTAACGTACAAAATGTAGATTTAATTCTCGCACATGTAAATTATCAACTACGTGGACAAGATTCCCAGGATGACGAGCAGTTTTGTCTGGCTTTTGCCGATAAATATAATCTCAGAATTGAGGTAAAAAAAGTAACGGTCCCCCCAAATGTAAATATGGAGGAGTTTGCCCGTGATTCACGTTTTTCATTTTTCGATAAAATCTCAAAAGAAAATAATAATTCACTAATTGCATTGGGCCACCATGCAAATGATCAGGCCGAAACCATATTATATAAACTTGCAAAAGGCACTGGCATTAAAGGCCTCCGGGGGATGAAGGGGAAGGCCGGCAGGATTGTTAGGCCTTTTTTAGAGGTGGCAAAGGCCGATATTTTGAAATATTGTATATCTGAGGGTCTAGCATATAGGGAGGATTTGTCGAATCGAAATGAAGCTTTTTCAAGGAATAAAATCCGTCATTCAGTTGTCCCAGTAATTGAAACCATAAATCCTTCGTTTGTCAATACATTGGCTTCCCACGCCAGAGACCTTCATGAAATGGAAAAGTGGGTAAAGGCAAAAGTTTCAGAGGAGAAAAAATATATTGTTAAAAAGACGGCAAGTGGGTTTGCGCTAGATGTAGATAAGGCAATAAAAACTGAAGGCGGACTTTTCGTGGTTAAGGAGATATTCAAGGAATTTGGCGTTTTGGGAGCAGGTTTTGAGGCCTTTATTGATGATCCTAAAACAGGAAGTGAGTTTGAAATGAATGGCCATACCGTGTTGTTTAATCGGGGCGAATTAGTACTTCAAAATAGCAAAGTGCAGACTCCTATAAAAGTTATAGTGAATGATTTTGAAAAAAATATTATCCTTGATTCTGGTGAAATTTCCATTGACTTGTTTTTAAAAGGAGTGCCTTCTCTGAAAGCGAAAGAATCCGAACTTTTTTTAAGCAAGCCCCAACTTAAATACCCGTTAAAAATACGGTCATGGCAGGATGGGGATTGGTTTATTCCGTTTGGAATGAAGGGGAAGAAGAAGGTAAGTGATTTTTTAATCGATCAAAAAGTCTCCCGTTTTGAAAAGCAAGATACCCTGATTTTAGAGAATGGGAATGGCGATATTATATGGGTTATAGGAAAAAGAGGAGATAATCGATATAAAGTGAATAATCAAACCACTGAAATTTATAAATTAGCTCTTAAATAAAGTAAGTATGAATAATTCATTCCTGTTTTCAGAGAAACATTTTTTAGGTAGAAATATTTATTGGTTAAATATTAGATTAGTATTAGCCATGTTTTGCTTTGCTGCCTACTTTTTTTCTCACGGAAACCGTGGGGATTTATTTCTAGTTATGGGCTTTGTGGTGTTAGCTACTTCAGTGATTCTAACTTTTTTCGTTCATTTCCAAACAACTCTTTCCAAAGAGTCTTTAATTCTAGATGGTTTATGGACTTCACGCATGGTTAAAATACCCGTTACCCATATAAAAGGAGCCAAAAAAGTAAAGTATAGCAAGTACATGCTTAACAATCCAATGTACAACCGCCATATGAAAGGAGTCATTCGTTTTTATACCTACGGAAATTATGCCGTGGAAATTGAGGACAAAGAGGGGCTTATTTACAAAATCGGGAGTCAGCGACCCGACGAGCTTGCCGAAAAGCTAAATATTTTAATTTCGGCGAAAGCCTAAAAGAGATCTCGGATAATATCCTCAACTTTTACTCCTTCGGCCTCAGCCTTGTAGTTCTTGATAATCCTATGCCTTAAAATTGGGATTGCTACAGCTTGAACATCCTCCATGTCTGGTGAATATTTTCCATTTAGGATTGCATGACATTTAGCACCCAAAATTAGGTTTTGAGAAGCACGGGGACCTGCACCCCAATTAATGAAGTTTTTCACCATTTGAGTCGCAAATTCGCTCTCCGGACGAGTTTTGTGGGTAAGCTTAACAGCGTATTCAAATACTGAATCTGGGACTGGAAGATTTCTTACAACTTCCTGAAAATTTTGAATCTCTTCCCCTCCAATTATTTTGTTTAGCGTTACTTTTCTATTAGCCGTGGTATTTTTTACCACTGTTATTTCTTCTTCAAAAGTAGGGTAGTCTAAAGTCACATTGAACATGAAGCGGTCTAATTGAGCTTCAGGAAGCGGGTAAGTCCCTTCTTGTTCAATAGGGTTTTGAGTTGCTAAAACAAAAAATGGCGCTGGAAGAATGTGCCTGTACCCAGCCGTAGTAACTGATCTTTCTTGCATGGCTTCTAATAACGCCGCCTGTGTCTTTGGCGGAGTCCGGTTAATTTCATCGGCAAGAATAATATTGGAAAAAATCGGCCCCTTGATGAATTTGAAGTTTCTGTTTTCATCCAAGATCTCAGCCCCAGTAATATCTGAAGGCATTAAATCTGGGGTGAATTGAATCCTGTTGAACTGCAGGTCAAGGGCCTGAGAAATAGTTTGAACTAGTAAGGTTTTTGCTAAACCGGGAACACCAACCAATAAACAATGGCCATTACAAAAAATTGAAATTAAAGTAGTTTTAATTACATCGTCCTGACCAATAATTACTTTTGATATTTCGTTTCGAATATCATGATAAGCCTTGGCTAGTGCATCAACTTTTTGAATGTCTGTTTGTTTGTTGTTTTGTTCCATGAATGTTTTCGAATTACTTTTCTCTTTGCTAATAAAGCAATTTAATTTGACTCCTCCGTTTGTGGGATCAATGTAGGCGTAACAATTGTTTGAAGGAATGGACATTCTTCCAAAAATGGCTCCTTAACCTTAATGTAGGTTGAGGAGGTTTTACTCTTAAACCAACTTGCCACAGTTTTATTTTGTTTTTGAGTTAGGGCTGCTGTTTTGATTTTTGGATAATCATTATCCAAATTAGCTACGTGAGGGTCGGTTTTTTCAATGAATTTCACAATTCTATAACCCTGCTTTCCATCTTCACTTTGATAGAATAATGGCGCTGAAATTTTCCCGACTTTCAAGGTGTCAATAACGAAAGCAAGAGTAGGGTCCAATTGATCGGTGGGGATTTTTGTTGAACCGTCTTGACGATTCTGAATCAGACCGTTGTTGTTTTTGGAGTTTTTATGATCAGAATAAATTTCGGCTGCATCTTCAAATGAAATCGAATCCATTCTTATTAAGTTATGTACTGAATCTAATTTATTCTTGGCAAGATTTAAGTCACTTGGATTTACTTTGGGAGTGATTAAAATATGGCGGACATTCACCTCGTTTCCGCGGCGTTCAATCATCTTGATTATATGATATCCGAACTGCGTTTCGATAATGTCAGATACTTCATCAGGTTTAAGTTTGAAGGCAATTGCTTCAAATTCTTTTACAAGTTGGCCTCTGCCAATAAATCCAAGCTCACCACCTTTTTTGGCTGATCCTGGATCTTCGCTATAAAGAATTGCCAGGGTAGCGAAGTCCTCGTCATTAGAAACTCTTTCTTTAATTGCAATAAGCTTGTCCTTGCTCATTTTCTTAACATCTTCATTGATTTCGGCGTATTTCACTACTTGAGCCAAAATCACTTCAGCGTTAAAATAAGGTAGGCTGTCTATTGGGATAGCCTTGAAAAACTCTTTTACCTCCTTAGGTGTGATTGTAGTGTTTTGAGTTATTTCAGCTTGCATTCTTTGTGCAAGGAGTAAATCTCTAATACTGGGCCTTAATTCCTCTTTAAACGCCAACGTAGATTTTTTATAAAACTCTTCAAAAGCTTCTTTCGAGCCGAATTGGGCAATAAAATATCTTAATCTTCGGTCCAATTCAGCATCAATTTGAGCGGTAGTAACCTCTACACTGTCAAGTTTTGCTTGGTTAACGAGAAGTTTTTCGGTCAAAAGATTTTCAATAATTTCACAGCGTGCATTTGCTGGGAGATCCCCGTTTTGCGCTTGAAGCTGGGCAATTCTGCCTTCTACATCTGACTGTAAAACTATTTTCTCCCCAACAACTGCAACAACTTGGTCAATCACTTGACTTTCCTGGCTATAGCCGAAAAGGCTGCTAGATAATATGGTTAGGGTAATTATTATTTCCTTGAATTTCATGGATGGAAATGTGGTTTTATTAATTAACGAAAATTTCAAAATTCCCCTTTTTTAGGGCTTGGTTATAAAGGTCAGACTCTAGACTTTTTAAAAGGGTAAGTTTCCTTTTGTTTAGAATCATTTGACGTATGTTATTTCTTTCAAAGGATAATGGGCTGTAATCTCCCTTTGTTTTCAAATCAAATAATTGTAAAAATATCAGGAAGTCCCCGTCTTCAAACTCATAAAAATAATTCTTCCTTAGGCTTTCTGGAAGCAAACCTAGAGTAGTGCTCATACTTCTCATTACTTCATGGGGCGAACGCCATGAAGTGTCTTCAAGTGCAAAGTGAGATGAGTACTTTAAGCAGTAATTATCTAAACGAATCAAGTCAACAGCGTCGTTTGACTTAAACCAAATTTTGGCGGAGTCAATTTTTGGTGTATTCTTGGAAATTCGAAAATAACTGACCTTTGCTATATCATTCTTCAATTTAAACCCTTCTTGATTCACAATATAGAAGTTCAAAATTGTTGAATCAGCAACAGTAGTGTCAAGTTTTTGAGCTACAAATTCTTGCTCATACGCAAAGATTAATAGGCTTCTGCGGTAATTTTCGAGTTGTCTTTCAATCGCCGTGTTCTCTGCGGGTAAATTGTTTTCAGCCTGGTAAAGCATTAAGGTTTGACGCACCCAAGTGTTTACGTAATTATTGATAACTACAATACTGTCATTGTGACTATTGTTTTCACCTACAATCCCAATTAAATCTTTTTCATAAAGAATTCTATCATGGACCCTGGCAATAGGACGCCCCATGTTCTCATTAGAAGTTATTTGATTGCAGCCAACCGCAAAACTGGCTATAAAAAATATTAGAAAAACTCTTATCATGATTACCAAAGGTACAATCAATCTATTTAAGTCTTAAATAAACAGATTGAATACTAGGAATACGTATTTTTTTGAATTTTATTTTTAAAAAAAAGAAGCTTTATCGATTTGATAAAGCTTCTTAAATGTGAATTTAGTTTTTCACTAATTTTTGAAATGCCTTGTCGTTAACTTTAACAGGATATTTTTTCTTTAGGGTTTCAACCCATTCTTTTTCAAGATGATCTTGAAAATCGGCGGTGGCTTTTCCTCTAACCTTGTCTAAAGGCTTTGGTTGCGGTCCTAAAATCACTGATACTTTTGTGAATTTAAAATTATCACCAGCCTTTTTTATTTCTGAGATTCCAGCTTTGAATCCGAAGGCATCAACATTTGAGTTTTCTCCTTTTTCAAATTTTCCGGATTCAACAAATAATACTTTTTGGTCTTTATTGTATTTGTTCAAAATAGCATCGCTATCCATTTTTCCTTTTTTAGCGAATTTTGCAGCCTTTTTGGCTGTCTTTTCATTTATTGTGGTATAGACGTAAGCGTCGGCACGTTGGCCATACATATAGTTTAATTTGTTGTTTTCGTAAAATTTACGAAGTCCAGCTGAATCTTTTACCGCTTTAGACCAAACCATTTTATCATTAAGTTCGAAAAGAAGTATGCCGTCATGATATTCGTTCATTATGTTTCTGAACTCAGGATATTTAGCTTCAAGCTTGCCATCCTCATGTTTGATAATCATGTCTTTTTCCCACTCAGGGTAGAAAAACCTAACTGAACCATCAACGTTTTCTTTGCTAGCAAATTTCTGTGATTTTGCCATATGCTCTGCAAAATCTTTTTGAATGTAATCCTTACCGTCTAAATTAAATAAAGGCGCCGACCAATCCACTTTTGGATCTGGAGCCCATTTAGTAGTAAGGTAGCTTTCGCCGATTTTAGCCGCCATAGCGTTTAAGTTTTCAGGGAAAGCACGGTAGCTATATTCTTTTTTTAATTCGTCGATGAAATGTTGACGGTTAATTTCACTTCTAGAATCGGATGAGATTTTGGTTTTTATTGTTGGTTCAAGTGCCTCGTATGTTTCAAGGGGCTTGAAATCAATCCTTTTGATTACGTGGAGGCCGTATTGGCTTTCAATTGGTTTTGAAATTTCTCCATTTTCCGTCAATGCGAAGGCGGCGTCCTCAAATTCAGGAATCATTTTACCTGTCCCAAAGAATCCAAGCTCACCACCCATTGTGGCTGATCTTTTGTCTTCAGAATATTTAGAGGCTAGTTCACCGAAATCGGCACCATCCATTAATTGGTTGTAAATATCGTTAGCTTTTTCTTCAGCAGATGGTCCATTAGTTTGTTCGTCGTTTTGGGTCCTTATTAAGATATGAGCAACTTTTATTTCACCGCGGGCTTTTCTCTTATTGTTAACCTTTACTATATGGTATCCAAAACGAGTTTTAAAGATATTTGATACTTGTCCAGGCTCAGTAGTATATGCCGCAGTTTCAAACGGGTAAACCATTGTGAAGGCAGAAAAGTAGCCTAATTCTCCTCCACGTGTACCACTTCCTTTATCATCTGAGAATTTTTTTGCCATTTCACTGAAGTCGGCCTTTCCAGAAATAACTTTGTTTTTGATGTCTTTAATTTTATTAAAAGCCTTTAGAGTGTCGGCGGGGGAGGCGTTTAGTTCAACAGTAATGAGGATGTGAGCGGCGTTAATCTCTTCCTTCATGCGATTGTAAGCCTCTCTAATTAGCCTTTCATTGTTTTCATTGTCGGTTAGGTAGGGGCGGGCTAACTGACGTCTGTAACCATTTAACTCAGTTTTGAAGGCTTTTGAACTGTCCATACCTAGCGTCTCAGCTTCTTGGACTTTCAATCTGAATTTTGTGTAAAGATCCAGGTATTCGCTCAAGGATTTCTCATCCAATGCAACTTCCTCACCTTTAATGTTGTTCTTTTTGTAAACGCGTAAAAACTCAGCGCTAGAAATTTTCTCGTTGCCAATTTCTAAAAGAGTGGCATTCTCTTGAGCAAGTAGTGTGTTGTTTGAGGATGTAAGTCCGCATACAATAATAAATACACTTGAAATAAACTTCTTCATAGCTTAATATAGATGTGATTTTTGTGTTTAAAAGTCTGCTAAATTATAAAAACTAAAGTAGCTCACAAAGAGGATTTTCAGTTTAGTAGATTAAAGTGAAAGGTATTAGCAGGTAAAATAAAATTTCTTTGTAAAAAGTGTTGTAATAAATGAATAAGGCGCTTAGCTTTGCAGCCTCAACTGAACGAAGAGGGGTTAGAAATAGTCTTCGGAGAAAAAATCACTCAAAAAAAATAAAATTAGTTTTAAAATGTTTTGAGTGTTTCATAAAATTCGTACATTTGCAGTCCTTACGAAGCGGTGTTAAACTGTATCAAAAGGATAACGTTCTAAATATTAATGTTTTAGCTAACAATAATCACTTTTAGCCTCCTTAGCTCAGCTGGTAGAGCAACTGACTTGTAATCAGTAGGTCATTGGTTCGATTCCGATAGGAGGCTCTAAAAGGATTGGGGGGATACTCAAGCGGCCAACGAGGGCAGACTGTAACTCTGCTGTTTCTAACTTCGCAGGTTCGAATCCTGCTCCCCCCACAAAGGCAAATTGTAATTGGAAAAAATTTGCTAGTTAAAGAATGTTAAGCGAGAGTAGCTCAGTTGGTAGAGCGATAGCCTTCCAAGCTATAGGTCGCGAGTTCGAGCCTCGTCTCTCGCTCTAATCCCGATGTGGGATGAGGAGTAGTGTCCCCTGGGCGGCTTCTCAGAAGCCGATGTAGCTCAGGGGTAGAGCGTTTCCTTGGTAAGGAAGAGGTCATGGGTTCAATTCCCATCATTGGCTCAAATATCTAATGAACGAGGTGTGTCCAGTTTGGGCGCACTATATTCATTTGTATTAGTGTAAGAATAAATTATTATCTAACAGAAAATAGGAATATAAAATGGCTAAAGAAAAATTTGATCGTTCCAAACCTCACTTGAACATTGGAACCATCGGTCACGTTGACCACGGTAAAACCACCTTGACCGCCGCCATTACCACAGTTTTGGCTAATGCCGGTCTTTCAGAATTAAGAAGTTTCGAATCTATCGATTCAGCTCCTGAAGAAAAAGAACGTGGTATCACTATCAATACTTCTCACGTAGAGTATCAAACTGCTAACCGTCACTACGCGCACGTTGACTGTCCAGGTCACGCGGATTACGTAAAGAACATGGTTACTGGAGCGGCTCAAATGGATGGAGCTATTTTGGTAGTAGCTGCAACAGATGGACCAATGCCACAAACTCGTGAGCACATCCTTCTTGCACGTCAGGTTGGTGTACCTAATCTTGTTGTTTTTATGAACAAGGTTGATATGGTAGACGATCCAGAATTACTTGAGCTAGTTGAAATGGAAGTTCGTGAGCTTTTAAGCTTCTACGAATTCGATGGAGACAATATTCCTGTAATTCAAGGTTCAGCTTTAGGTGGACTTAACGGAGATGAGAACTGGGTTCCAAAAATTATGGAATTAATGGATGCTGTTGATTCTTATATCGAAGTTCCACCTCGTTTAACTGAACTTCCTTTCTTAATGCCAGTTGAGGATGTATTCTCGATCACAGGTCGTGGTACTGTTGCTACTGGTCGTATCGAAAGAGGTATTATCAACTCTGGAGATTCTGTTGACATCATCGGAATGGGTGCTGAAAACATGAAGTCTACAGTAACTGGAGTAGAGATGTTCCGTAAGATCTTAGATTCAGGTGAAGCTGGAGATAACGTAGGTCTTTTATTACGTGGAGTTGAAAAAGCTGATATTAAGCGTGGTATGGTAATCTGTAAACCAGGTTCTGTAACTCCTCACTTAGTATTCAAGGCTGAAGTTTACGTTCTTTCAAAAGAAGAAGGTGGACGTCACACTCCATTCTTCAACAAATACCGTCCACAATTCTACTTCCGTACGACAGACGTAACAGGTGAGTGTGTACTTGCTGATGGAGTTGAAATGGTAATGCCAGGTGATAACGTTTCAATCACTGTAAACTTAATCTCTCCTGTAGCTATGGATAAAGGTCTTCGTTTTGCGATTCGTGAAGGTGGACGTACTGTAGGTGCTGGTCAGGTTACTGAAGTAATTAAATAATTTACCTTTAGGTAAATAAGTAATATTTAGAAGTGTTTTGCTCCCTTAAATAGGGGGCAAAATTTTCTATTAAAGTAAACGGGTGTAGCTCAATTGGTAGAGTAGTGGTCTCCAAAACCATTGGCTGGGAGTTCGAGTCTCTCCACCCGTGCTAAATAATTGTGGGAGGGGTGAGCTTCTCCGTTTACCACTAGTATTAAGTAAATATGATAAACAAGCTGAAATTATACGTAAAGGAGTCTTCCAACGAGTTGCTTCACAAAGTGTCGTGGCCAACTTGGAAGGATTTGCAAAGTAGCACGCTAGTTGTTTTAGTCGCTTCTTTAATTATCGCCTTCTTGATTTACCTGATGGACTTATCTTTCAGCAACATTTTATCCTGGTTTTACGGTACAGTAGCTTAATTAACAACCTATCATGAGCGAAGAAAAATTCAAATGGTACGTGGTTAGAGCGGTAAGTGGCCAAGAAAAAAAGGTAAAGCTTTATATCGAAAACGAAATAGAGCACCTTGGTTTTAAACACCAGTTACCTCAGATTCTTATACCAATGGAAAAAGTTTTCCAGATTAGAGCTGGGAAAAAAGTGAGCAAAGAAAGGAATTTTTTTCCTGGATACATTTTGGTTGAAGCAGATCTTCATCGTGAGCTGGAGACAGCAATCAAAAGTGTAACAGGAGTAATCGGATTCTTAGGGGCGCAGGGTGAACCTGTTCCATTGAGGCAAGCAGAAGTTAACAGAATCTTAGGACAAGTTGACGAGATGGCCGAAACCGAAGAAGTTGCCTCAGTACCTTACTTTGTAGGGGAAAATGTTAAAGTTATGGACGGACCGTTCAACGGCTTTAGCGGAGTTATTGAGGAAGTAAATGAAGAAAAGAAAAAGCTTAAGGTTATGGTTAAGATCTTCGGACGAAGAACACCTCTTGAGTTAAATTATATGCAGGTAGAAAAAGAATAAAGAATAAGATGGCAAAAGAAGTATCAGCGTTGGTGAAATTGCAAGTTAGGGGTGGCCAGGCCAACCCTTCACCACCTATTGGTCCAGCACTTGGAGCAAAAGGGATTAACATCATGGAGTTCTGTAAGCAATTTAACGGAAGAACCCAAGATCGTCAAGGAAAAGTATTACCGGTTATTATTTCGGTATATAAAGACAAATCATTTGATTTTATCATTAAGACTCCTCCGGTAGCGTCACAGCTTTTAGAAGCAGTGAATCTTAAAGGTGGATCTGGCGAGCCTAACCGTAAAAAGGTGGGAACTGTATCTTGGGAACAAGTTCAGACTATCGCAAATGATAAAATGCCCGACCTAAATGCATTCACAGTAGAATCTGCTATGAAAATGGTAGCTGGTACTGCACGTAGCATGGGTATTAAAATTAAAGGACAGGCTCCTTTTGAGACTGCTAACTAAAAAAAATTTAAGTCGTGGCTAAATTAACTAAAAAAAGAAAAGACGTATTGGCAAAATACGATCCTGCAAAGGAATATAATTTAAAGGAAGCTTCTGAGGTAGTGAAAACTATTACTACAGCTAAATTTGACGCATCAGTCGATTTAGATGTGAAATTAGGAGTTGATCCTCGAAAAGCAAACCAAATGGTTCGTGGTACTGTTACGTTACCACATGGTATCGGTAAAGAAGTTCGCGTTCTAGTCTTGTGTAATCCAGACAAAGAACAAGAAGCTAAAGATGCCGGTGCCGATTATGTAGGTTTGGACGAGTATATCGACAAAATTAATGGCGGATGGACCGACATTGATGTTGTGATTACTCAGCCTTCATGTATGGCGAAGATTGGACGTTTAGGTAGAGTTCTTGGACCAAGAAACTTAATGCCTAACCCAAAATCTGGAACTGTATCTGACGATATCGGAAAAGCTGTTACCGAGGTGAAAGCCGGAAAGATCGACTTTAAAGTTGATAAGTTCGGAATCGTTCACGCTTCCATCGGTCGTGTGTCTTTTGACGCTGATAAGCTATATGATAACGCCTTGGAGATGATCCAAACCCTTACTAAGCTTAAACCTGCTTCGTCAAAAGGTGTTTATTTTAAAAGCATCGGGATGTCAAGCACTATGAGCCCAGGTATAAAAATTGATAGTCAACGATTTGCAAATTAATGCTAACTAATGAAAAAGCAAGAAAAACAGCAAGTAGTTGCCGAATTAAGTGAGCAGTTCAAAGCGAGCAATGCATTTTACCTAACTGATACTTCTGCATTATCTGTAGACCAAATCAACAAAGTAAGACGCAAATGCTACGAAAAGAACGTGCAACTTAGGGTGGCCAAAAACACCTTAATCAAAATCGCCTTGGATTCATTAGGTGGTAACTATGACGGAATTGATGCGGCCCTTAAAGGCCCAACAAGTGTTATGTTTACCGATACCCCTAATCTTCCTGCGAAGTTGATTAAAGAGCTTCACAAAGAGTTTGGTAAGCCTGTCTTAAAGGCAGCGATTATCGATCAGGATGTGTTTGTAGGTGAAGGAAACCTTGATATGCTTGCGTCACTTAAATCAAGAGAAGAACTTATTGGAGATATCATCAGTATGCTACAAGGGCCTGCTGTTAACGTTATCTCTGGACTTAAGTCTGGCGGAAATAAAATCGCTGGTATTCTTGAGACACTTGGTAACAAAAGCGAGTAAAAACAATCCCTTATTAATTAAATTAAGTAAATTTTAAAATTATAATAAAATGGCAGATTTAAAGAATTTTGCTGAACAGTTGGTAAATTTAACTGTTAAAGAAGTAAACGAATTAGCACAAATCCTTAAGGATGAGTACGGAATTGAACCAGCTGCTGCAGCTGCACCAGTGATGGTTGCAGGTGGCGGTGCTGCTGAGGCTGTAGAAGAGAAAACATCTTTTGATGTGATCTTGAAAGCAGCAGGTGCTTCAAAATTAGCAGTTGTTAAGCTTGTAAAAGAGCTTACAGGACTAGGTTTGAAAGAAGCTAAAGAATTAGTTGACGGAGCTCCAAAGCCACTTAAAGAAGGTGTTGCTAAGGATGAAGCTGACGATCTTAGAAAGCGTCTTGAAGAAGCTGGTGCTGAAGTAGAAGTAAACTAATTCTACTCAGCCTAAAAGGCTAAAAAGTATGGTTTAGACCCTGTTTTACGACAGGGTCTTTACCTGTTTTTGCGTTTCTGTACTTCTAGAGTGCTTTTTTTATAACTTAATACCCATCAAATTGGCTAAGGCAACATCTTCAAATAAGGCATATACTCTTCCCGAAAGAATTAATTTTGCTTCCACTAAATCAGCTATTGATTATCCTGATTTCTTGGATGTACAATTACAATCTTTTGCGGATTTCTTTCAATTAGAGACCACCTCTGATAATCGTCATGACGAAGGTTTATACAAGGTTTTTACCGAAAACTTTCCTATCTCTGATTCACGTAACATCTTCTTATTGGAATTCCTCGATTACTTCGTGGATCCTCCTCGCTATAGCATGGAAGAATGTACTGACAGGGGTTTAACATACAATGTACCTCTAAAAGCAAAGCTTCGCCTTTCATGTAATGATGAAGAACACGAAGACTTTGAAACTATTGTACAGGATGTGTACTTGGGAACTATCCCGTACATGACTCCTAAAGGTACTTTTATCATCAATGGAGCTGAGCGTGTCATCGTTTCACAATTACACCGTTCTCCAGGGGTGTTCTTTGGTCAAAGCCGTCACACTAACGGTACAAAATTATACTCTGCAAGGGTAATTCCTTTCAAAGGATCTTGGATCGAATTTGCAACTGACGTGAATAACGTGATGTTTGCTTATATCGACCGAAAAAAGAAATTTCCTGTTACAACGTTACTTCGTGCTATTGGATTCGATTCTGATAAAGACATTCTTGAGATCTTTGATCTTGCCGATGAAGTTAAGGTTACTAAATCAGGACTTAAGAAAATGGTTGGCCGTAAATTGGCCGCTAGAGTTTTACGTAAATGGGTTGAAGATTTCGTAGATGAGGATACAGGTGAAGTTGTATCTATCGATCGTAACGAAGTTATCCTTGAGCGTGATACTATCATAGAAGAAGATCATCTAGAACTAATTCTTGACGCAGAAGTTAAAACTATCATTCTTACTAAGGATATAGGTAACGCGTACGATTACTCTATTATATATAACACTCTTCAAAAAGATACTTCAAACTCTGCGAAGGAAGCTGTTGAACAAATTTATCGTCAACTGCGTAACGCTGATCCACCAGATGAGGAAACTGCACGTGGTATTATTGACCGTTTGTTCTTCTCAGATA
>JBLIKP010000038.1:0-20587 GCA_047635375.1 Sphingobacteriales bacterium
AAATGTGATACTATACAAATATTAATTTCGCTTGACCCGGTAAACGATGCTCCTATTGCCCAAAATGATTTATACATTGGATTAGAAGATGAGGTCTTAGTGATAGATGTTCAAGCCAATGATTCCGACGTGGAGAATACGGCGTTTGTGACCACTGTGATTTTAGGACCATACAATGGAACGACCACGGTAATTAATGGAGATAGCGTTAATTATGAGCCTACTCCAAATTATTTCGGAAAAGATTCATTCCAATATAGCATATGTGAGCCAACGGGCGAATGTGATTCTGCCTGGGTTTATATGACGCTTGACCCAGTAAATGATGCTCCATTAGCATTAAGGGATACAGTTTCAGTACCAGAAGACATTACAATTACAATTGATGTTCAGGATAACGATACTGATGTTGATGGTGGAATATTAACCACATCAATGCTTAATGGGCCAAGCAATGGTGCTGGAGTCGTAATTAATGGGGATAGTATTCTTTATACTCCAAATCCGAATTTCTTCGGTGATGATACAATAACCTATAGGGTTTGTGATGCATCTGGAGCTTGTGATACTGCAATCTTAATTATTCGTGTCTTGCCAATTAATGACCCACCAATTGCTGAAAATGATTCAACAGAAACAATTAACTGGGAGCAAATCGACATAATTATAGGTGCTAATGATACCGATGTCGACGATTCAACCTTAGTTTATACGGTGATAAATGGACCATTTAACGGGATGATAAATCAAAATGGCGATACTATAACCTACGTTCCAGAAACAGGTAATTGTGCACCTGATAGCTTCCAATATTCAGTTTGTGATCCGGCAGGGGCTTGCGATACTGGATGGGTGTTTATCGAGGTTAATATCCCAGATTCTGATGGAGATGGATTGCCAGATATGGTAGAGTCTAAATCAAGTGATGGTGATGATGATGGTTTTCCAGATTTTATTGATCCAGATTCTGATAATGATGGAATTTCAGATGGTGTGGAGAGTTTTGGATATGACCATTGTTTAAATCTTTTTGATGATATTCCAGATTCTGATGGCGATGGTATACCAAATTATTTAGATATAGATTCTGATAATGATGGAATTCTTGATTCGGAAGAAAGTGTAGAGGATTGTGATGGAGATGGAATACCTGATTACAGAGATGCGGATTATTGTAACCCTAAAGCCACACCATTTGATGTGTTAAATTTGCCAAACGGGTTCTCACCAAACAATGATGGTATGAATGATACTTGGGTTATTGATGGATTAGAAAACTTCCCAGATAACGAGCTAGTAATATTTAATAGATGGGGGAATCAGGTATTCTCGGCTAAAGGGTATAAAAACGATTGGAATGGAGTTTCTAATGGTAAGTTTACATTAGGTATAGGGCTTCCGGTCGGCACTTATTTCTATGCGCTTATAATTAGCCATCAAGGTCAAGAGTTTAGAAAGGCTGATTACATCTATTTAACACGCTAATTGAATTATTCCTTAGGAATAAAAACATAACACAATGAAAATAATTGTAAATATTAAAAAGTTAATCTTAGGTCTATTCTTTGTGATTCCAACGTTGGTTTTTGCACAACAGGACCCAATGTTTAACCAGTATATGTTTAATACTTTAAACATAAACTCAGGATATGCTGGAAGTCGCGATGTGTTGAGCATGGTTGTAGTTGGGCGTAAACAATGGGTGGGATTTAATGGTGCGCCCGTGAGCCAAACCTTTTCGGTTCATTCGCCAATAGCGGGTAGTAAACTTGCTGCCGGAATCTCCTTTTTAAACGATGAAATTGGTCCAGTTGGGCAAACAGGGGCCTATGTAGATTTGGCGTACCATATGCAAGTAAGCGCGACAACAAGGTTGGCTTTTGGGGTAAAAGGAGGAGTAAAAATGTTTCGTGAAAATTTGGCGGAAATTTCGACGGGTCAAGCTGGCGATAATGCCTTCTCAGGAAACAATAGAAGTGGCTTGTTGCCGAACTTTGGCTTCGGACTATATCTTCATAATCCAAGATTTTATGCGGGTTTTTCAACCCCAAGAGTGTTGGAAAACACCTTCGATCAAAATTCATTCGAATTTACCAAAATGTCAAAAGAAACTCGACATGCATTCTTCATTGCTGGGGCATTATTTAACTTAGGTGAGCAAGTAAAGTTTAAGCCTAGTATGCTAACAAAAGCTGTTTGGGGTGCACCAATTGAAACTGATGTTGATTTAAGCTTCCTTTTTAGGGAAAAACTATGGCTTGGTGTTTTTTACAGGACCGGGGCAGGAGTTGGTAGTATTATTCAATTTCAATTTACGGACCAGCTACGTGCAGGATATTCTTACGACATGAGTACAACTGCCCTGCGTAGCTACAATTCAGGGTCACATGAAATAATGCTGAATTATGATTTTGTAGTTATTAAAGACAAAATAAAATCACCTCGTTATTTTTAAGAAATCGCAAATCAATTATTATGATTAAAGGAATACGCCAATTAGGATTTTCAATTATTCTTGTTGGGATTACAATCAGTACTTTTGGCCAGTCGGCGAAATTTAAAAGAGCCGAAAGGGATTTTGAAAGACTAGCATATGTTGATGCTCTGAATAATTATTTGGACTTGATAGATAAGCCTGGGTATGAGTATTTGGCTTCGAAAAGAGCTGCAGATATTTATAGGCTTACAGAAAGGTCAACGATGGCAGAGCCTCTTTATAAAGTTATTGTTGCCATGACGGAGGCCCAACCAGAAGATTTTCTTCATTATTCTCAGGTATTAAAGTCCCGCCAAAAATATGCTGAAGCCGAAGCTTGGTTAAACAAATATTCAAATTACGTAAGTCAAATGCCAGGTAAAATTAATCAACCCTTGGTTGATTACGTGGAGCAACTTAAAGCAGATAGTTTAAATTATCAGATTTCGTTAGCTCCGTTTAATTCAGACTTTGCTGATTTTAGCCCAGCGTATTTTGGGGATAATATTTTGTTTATTTCTGATCGAAGAGATAAGGCTGCCGTAAACAGAACCAATACTTTGAACGGCAATCCCTTTTTGGATTTATATATTTCAGAGGTATATCCTTTCAGCGGAAGTTCCACTTCAAAATTATTTCCAGGAAATTTAAACAGTAAGTATCATGAAGGTCCTGTTTCGTTGTCACCCACAGGAGATACATTGTTTTTTACAAGAAATAATTACTTCAGGAAAAATTCAAAAAAGAGTTTAGCAGGGTATAATAATTTGAAGATTTTCTATCGAATCCGCACCGAAAAGGGATGGAGTAAGGAGTTGGATTTACCGTTTAACAGTGACGAGTATTCTAATGGACACCCAACGGTTTCTCCAGACGGAAAATACTTGTTTTTTGTTTCTGATCGTCCAGGAGGATTGGGTAAAAGTGATGTTTACAAAGTTTCTTTGGAAGATTCAATTGCATGGTACCCCGAAAATCTTGGTCCCAATGTAAATACATCTGAAAACGAAATGTTTCCCTTCGTTTCCACTGATAATAAATTATATTTTGCATCCAACGGTCATGCAGGTTTAGGGGGATTGGATATTTTTTTAGCGGACGTTAATGGGTTGGAGAAAGTGAAAAATTTAGGTTATCCATTAAATAGTCCAGCCGATGATTTTGGTTTGATTTTGGACTCCACTCAGCTAAAAGGATTTTTCTCTAGTAATAGGCCTGGAGGAAAAGGGGGTGATGATATTTATGAAATTCTGATTAATTCCAATAATCAATCGTCATTTTCAGTTAAAGGAAGTGTAACTAATAGTGAAGATGGGCTGCCTATTAGTATTGCACGAATTAGACTTTTAAATAGTACAGGGTCTTTTGTAGCGAATTTAAATGTAGATAAGAATGGAAAGTATAAGTTTAATATAGACAAAGGTAAAACCTATAAAATTGAAGCAAGTGCCAATGGGTTTTCCAGTAAAACATCGGATTTAGTTACTCGTGGACTTGAAGAAAGCTCTTCAATCACTCGTGATTTTATTTTATCAAATCCTGAGAAACTTATGGGCTATGGTGAGGTTCATGAAGTGGGAACCAGGATGATTATCCCTGGAGTTTTTTTAAAATTGACTAACCTTGCTACGGGAGAAAAATCATTTTCCGAAACCAATATTAATGGTTTTTTTGAATTTCTCTTGAAACCGAATAGCCAATACAAATTGGCGTTCGAAATGGATCAATATTTTACGAAAGCCCTGGATTTTGAAACTGGTAATAACTCATCTGGAAGACTTGATTTGAGCGAGGTAATGGACCTGGGTTTAGCAAGGGTTGAAATTGGAAAAGCAATTCGTTTAGAAAATATTTATTACGATTTGAACAAGACCGAAATTCGTCCTGATGCAGCAAAAGAATTAGATAAGCTTGTTAAACTACTTGTTGAAAACCCTGCCATCGAGATTGAATTAAGTTCCCATACAGATTCACGAGGATCGGATGAGTTTAACCTGAGTCTTTCGGATAGACGAACAAAGAGTGCACTAAGTTATATCGTTAACCAAGGAATCCCTTCCTTCCGAGTTGAGGGTAGGGGATATGGTGAAAGGGAGGTAGTAAACAGATGCGTTAACGGCGTAGAATGTTCTGAATTTGAACATCTACAAAACCGTAGAACCCAGTTTAAGGTGACTAAGCAATAATTAATCAATGATGTCAAAACCGGTGTAGGAACGAAGAGCCTTAGGTATCTTTATTCCAGCATCGGTTTGATTGTTTTCCAACAAGGCGGCAACTATTCTTGGAAGCGCAAGAGCACTTCCATTTAAGGTGTGAGCCAAATGTTTTTTCCCGTCCTCATCTTTAAAACGCAACTTTAAGCGATTGCTCTGGAAACTTTCGAAATTCGTAACAGAGCTTACCTCCAGCCATCGTTCCTGAGCGGCTGAATATACCTCCATATCAAACGTAAGCGCTGATGTGAATCCCATATCTCCGCCACATAACTTTAATTTGCGATATGGAAGCTCTAATGCCTTTAGCAGACCCTCAACATAAGCACACATATCTTCCAAAGTCTTATAGGAATTTTCTGGATGCACAATTTGTACGATCTCAACTTTATCGAACTGGTGAAGTCTGTTAAGACCTCTAACATCTTTTCCATAACTTCCAGCCTCTCTTCTAAAACAAGGGGTGTAGGCGGTATTTTTAATTGGAAAATCACTTTCATTCACAATTACATTTCTGTAAATGTTCGTTAATGGAACTTCAGCCGTGGGGATTAAGTAAAGATTGTCTTCAGTGCAGTGGTACATTTGACCTTCTTTATCAGGCAGCTGTCCTGTGCCGTAACCTGATTCTTCATTAATTAAAATTGGAGGTTGAACCTCGCGATATCCTGCCTCATTAGCCTGGTCAAGAAAAAAATTAATTAAGGCCCTTTGTAAGCGCGCGCCTTTGCCTTTGTATACTGGAAACCCAGCGCCAGTTAATTTATTTCCTAATTCGAAGTCGATGATGTCGTACTTATCGGTTAATTCCCAATGAGGAATTGCATTTTCTCCAAGCGTTGGAATAGTCCCCCACTCGGTTACAACTTCATTGTCCTGCGGAGTTTTCCCTTTTGGGGTAAAAAGTGCAGGGGTGTTAGGTAATTCGTATAGTAAGTTTGTTAAATCTGTTTCAAGTGCAGCAAGTGTAGCAGATAATTCTTTCTGCTCAATTTTTAATTCGGCAGTTCTGGCTTTCGCCGATTCTGCCTCCTCTTTTTTGCCCTCACGAATTAACAACCCAATCTTTTTGGCGATTTGGTTTGCTTCCGCCGAAAGGCTATCCAAGGTCTGCTGGGTTGACTTTCTTTTATCGTCTAAAGAAATAACGTTGTCTATAGTTTCGGTGGCGTCGAAATTTCTAATTTTCAATCGCTCTATTACTTCTTGAGTATTTTGTCGAATTTTGTTCAATTCCAGCATGAGACATTTTATTATTTTCTCAAAATCTTTAATAATACTTTTGAGATTCCTTTTTTAATGCAATAATTTGCGACAAAGGTAATTAATTAGGCCTCACTTCACCAATTCTAATGCCCTGATAATGGACAATCAAAAAACTGAGACAAGCAATTCAAATCAAAGACCCTTCCCAGGTTTGGTTTTGGTACCCACACCTATAGGGAACTTAGACGATTTCACTTTTAGAGCGGTAAAAACACTGCAAGCAGTGGATTCGATCTTGGCTGAAGACACACGGACTTCAGGAAAGCTACTTTCTCATTATGAAATCTCTAAGCCTTTAATTCCTTTCCACGCTCATAATGAGCATAAAATCTTAGAGCAACTTGTTCAAAGAATGAAATCAGGTGAGAAATTTGCATTGGTTACTGATGCAGGCACTCCTTCAATTTCTGACCCTGGATTTTTGTTAGTTAGGGAAGCTTTAGCTAACGATATAGAAGTAGAATCTTTACCCGGTGCCTCTGCGTTTTTAGTGGCGTTAGTGAATTCTGGTCTTCCAGCCGATAGGTTCGTATTTGAAGGCTTTTTACCTCAAAAGAAAGGAAGACAAACAAGGTTGGAGATTTTGAAGGAAGAAACCAAAACAATGATTCTTTATGAATCTCCGCATCGTTTAGTAAAATGCCTTACTCAGTTAGCCGAATATTTAGGTGAAGATAGGCAAGCATCCGTTCATCGTGAGCTAACTAAAAGATTTGAGGAAAATGTCCGCGGTCCACTTAGTGATTTGGTAAAACATTTCAGTAAGGGAACAGTTAAAGGAGAAGTCGTAATTTGCATCGCCGGAAAAGGTAAATAATATAAGATTCCATGCCCTATTTTGACCAAACAAGAAAAACAAGATTATTTATTTCTCTTATATCAGGAGTTATCCTTTGGTTGGCTTGGCCGCCAATGAAGTTCACCCCTCTGCTGTTTATTGCTTTTTTACCGCTGTTGTATTTGGAGCAAAATATTGCTGAAACTGGGGGGAAGAAACTGACATTTACCAAGTGTTTAGGGGTAGCGTTTTTCGTTTGGAACCTGCTTTCCACTTATTGGATTTGGAATGCGAGCGCCTTTGGAATGATAACCGCCGTTTTATTAAATACCATGATGATGGTATTGCCCTTTTGGTTGTATACTTATATACGACAAGCTAGCGGAAAAACAATGGGTTACATTGGGCTTGTTTCATGTTGGGTCGCGATGGAGTATTTCGATTTACATTGGGATTTATCATGGCCTTGGCTTATTCTCGGAAATGGATTTGCAGCACTTCCCAAATGGGTTCAATGGTATGAATACACCGGGGTGTTTGGAGGTACAATCTGGATACTTGTAGGTAATATTCTAATCTTCGAGGTTTATAAAATTGGATTAAAGCTGCAAATGTTTGAAAAGGGTGAAAGATTAAATTATTTCAAAAGCAGCATGTTTGGGTTGGTCCTTATAACCCTAGTTTGGTTGTTACTTCCAATCACAGAATCGCTAAGACTTGAAATGATTAACGATAGGTTTGAAAGCCCTGTAGATGTTGTGGTAATCCAGCCAAATATAGATCCATATAACGATAAGTTTAGCGGGCCAATGGCAGAACAAGTGAATAGATTCATCGAATTGAGTGAATCGAAAATGGACGCAAATACAGAGTACGTTATTTGGCCTGAGACGGCATTGTCAAGTAGTTTGGAGGAGTCATCATTAAGAAACCATGGAGTAGTTGATACCATTCAAAGAATGCTTCAAAAGTATCCAAATGCAACATTAATTACTGGAGCAACAACCTTTAGACGCTATGAAAATGAGGATAATATTTCATCCTCAGCCAGAAAATATAGCGATGGTTCATGCTGTTATGACTTATATAATACCGCTGTGCAGATTGAAAGCTCGGCAAATCTTCAGTTTTACCATAAATCAAAATTGGTTCCAGGTGTAGAGAAAATGCCCTTTCCTTCTGTTTTAGGGTTCCTTGAACCTCTGGCGATTAATTTAGGGGGCCCAACAGGTTCAATGGGTGAACAGGATCATAGAACAGTTTTTTATTCCCGAAGTGGTTTGGGAGTGGCTCCAGTGATTTGTTATGAATCTGTTTATGGAGAATTTGTGGCAGAATATGTGAAAAATGGAGCTCAATTAATTGCAATAATTACCAACGATGGCTGGTGGGGCGATACTCCTGGTTACAAACAACACGCTTTCTATGCTTCCTTAAGAGCAATAGAGACTAGGAGGTCTATCGCACGCTCTGCAAATACGGGAGTATCGGGCTTTTATACGCCCACAGGAGAGCTCCTTCAGGCCACAGATTATTGGACAGAAGCGGTAATAAAAGCTTCCATACCACTAAATTCAAAAATTACTTTTTACGTTGAACATGGCGATTACTTAGCTCGATTTCTAAGCATTCTTGCAGTAATTCTGGTTTTAGTTTCCTTTGTTAGAAATAAAATAGATAAGGGATTCATTAAGAAATAATTAATCCTTGTAAAGGAAAATCTCAACATTACCGTCCTTTGTAATCGCACCCCTATACATTCCAGAGGTGTTAAATGGCATGGTAATATTTCCGTTTTTGTCTAGCCCTATAAGCCCGCCAGCCGCCCCGATTTTCTTCAGTTTTTCATTTATTATGAATTCTGCAGCGTCATTGAGGCTCATGTTTTGGTATTCCATCCTGGCCGAAACATCAAAGGCTACCACGTTTTTTATAAAATACTCACCATGGCCTGTGCAACTAATAGCGCAGGTGTTGTTATTAGCGTAGGTTCCTGCGCCAATAATTGGGCTGTCGCCGATTCGTCCGTATTTTTTGTTAGTCATACCTCCTGTGCTAGTGCCTGCGGCTAAATCGCCTGATTTATCTAATGCCACCGCACCAACTGTCCCGTACTTATAATCTGGGTTACCCTCATAAATATATCCGGTGCTAGTGGATTTAAGTTTTTTCTCATTTTCTTGAGCCTTTTTTAATCGATCGAAGTTGGGTTGAGTGAAGAAATAGGAATTTGGAACAATTTCTAAGCCTTGAGCTTTCGCAAATTCCTCAGCTCCTTTTCCCGACATCATTACGTGAGGAGAGTTTTCCATAACTGCTCGTGCAGCATTAATAGGATTTTTAATGGTAGTAACCCCTGCTACAGCACCCGCCGAAAGCGTTTTTCCACTCATTATTGAAGCGTCCAATTCATTTTTGCCTTCCTCTGTGAACACAGCACCTTTCGCTGAATTAAATAGAGGTGAGTCTTCCATAATATTTATTGCCTGTTGCACTGCGTCAACACTCGTTCCTCCCATCTTTAAAACAGAATGCCCTTTTCTAAGAGCCTCTTCCAATTTTTTACGGTAAGCATTTTCCATCGAGTCGGACATGTTTTTCTTTAGTATAGTCCCGGCGCCACCATGGATTACCATTACGTAGTTTTGGGCGTAAGACGAAAAAGAAATTAATAGAGCAGTAGTAATTGTAAGTAGGGCTTGCATGGCTGATTTTTAATCCAAATTAAGCATTTTTCGATAAACGGAATCTTTAATAGAATTTTTGCTCCAATAATCCAATTGGATTATTTTATCTAATTCAGCGTAAGTTGTTAGCGATTTTGCATTCGGTCCAAAACCACTTTTGTAGGTTTCTTTCCAGGCCATTATTTCAAAAGGAAAGGTTGAGTTAAAATCGATTTTCAATTCACGATCGTAGGTGGCATATTTTAAATGCAGGGTGTTTAAGTTATTCCCAGTAGGGATGATTTTTAATGTTGCCTTTTCGGATTTTAAATCGTTATGTCTAAGCCGTTGGTGTATAGTTGATGGCGTTATTTTTATTTCGCCTTGAGGTATTAAGTCCGGGTTGATGCGGATTAAATTCCATAATTCATCCTCCAGCAAATCGGCGCCAAGCGAAAAATTTTGATCCCCTTCACTTTCAAAGTATGAATATAAGTTCACCTCATACCCATTCTTTCTAAGGTTTAATTGGGTAAAAGTGTGCCCACACCACTCTTGGCTGGTGGTTGTTATTTTTAAAGAACTTTGACGGATTTTATCATTTGTTGGGGTGAAAACGGAGGTCATCATGGAGTATGGGTAAACACCGGTGTTGAATTTCCGAGTTTGATTTAACTTGAGTACTGGAGCTCTATCGTTTTCATTGCTAATTGGATAGTCAAGTTTTACCTGTTTTTGTTTTGAAAAATCCTCAGTCACGAATACTAAAACTGCCGTTCCTTTATGTGTTTCGCCATACCTAGCTTGAGAAAGCTTAAAGGTGGAGATTTCTGCCTGACCTTGATTCCAATATTGAGAAAACTCCTCCGATTGTGAGGAGATAGTCTCATTAGGACCATTATTTGAGCCGCAAGAAATAAACAAGGCGATTGGCAGAAAAAGAGCGAGGCGTTGAGTCATGATTTTTTATTTTTAATATCACTTTAAGGTATTCATAATTTTTAGGTTTTAAAACTTTTAAGACTGTCGAACTCTCCCCGTTTTAGGGATAAATCCTTAACTTCGGGCCGCGAAAAACATTCAATAATGAAGACCCAAAACCTTTATAACCCATTTAAAGAGCACAAATTTTCAAACGCAATTTGTTCAATTTCTGGTAAGGCATTAACTAGTCCAAAAGACGCACTTACTGTTTGGCCGAAATGGATAATGAAGGAATACGGATTGGGAGAAAAAAAGCAGACGATGCTTGACGATTCTTCCAAAAATTTGGATGAATTTGTTATTCCTTGTTCTCCTGGAATTAAGAGTATGTTTGAAGCAATTGATCATAAGGTTGAAAAGGCTTTCGCCGATGGGATTGATGCTATACAGGCCATTGGCAATGAAACATGGTGCGTCTGGTTTGGTAGAATTTTTTACGGATATCTTTATCATGAGGTTATTGCCGTTTTAGGAAATGATAGACCAGATGCCTACGTCGGGGAAGCCTTAAACGAGAAATTCACTTCTTGGTTTGAGCTTTTTAGAGGATTATTAATGGGTGCTAGGCCTGAAGGTTTTGAAGTGTGCTCGGTATTTAAATTTAAAGTCGATACCACGAGAACTGAGGAAAATTTTGAGTTTAGGGACGAGTTGAAAACTCAAAATTTTACATTGAGACTTGGAGAAATCGGAATTATTATTTCCTTTTTAGATCAAGGGTTGCTTGAAGAAACTTTCGAGAATCTGTCTATAAAAACCAGTTCCCAAATACTTCATCCAGCACAGTTTAATGAATGGGAAGCAAATGTTTATTACGGAGCTTACCTTATTGGTGAAACGCCAATTTATTCCGTGGTATCTGAAGGAGATGAAAGTATTATAAAAAGGTCTGAAAGGAAAGCATCCAAGAGGACTATTCTAATGGATTGGGAGGGTAAAATGTTTAGTCAGGTTCTAGAAGCCGTATGGAAAAAATTTGGTGTACCAAAAAATACAATTTTTCACGAGCCTGATGAGGTGAAGTCCTATCTTTTGGACAGAAATGGAGATTTTATCACAATAGATAAGTTAGATCATGAATAAAGTTTATTACCTGAAAACTTGTAGTACTTGCCAAAGGATTTTAGGGGAATTGCCCTCAAATAATTTGGAGCTACAGAACATAAAAACAGAATTAATTAACGAGAGTCAGATTGATGAAATGCATAATTTAGCAGGATCATATGAGTCGTTATTTAGCAGAAAGGCAATGAAGTATAGAGCAATGGGTCTTCATGAAAAAGAGCTTTTAGAACAAGATTATAGATCGTTAATTTTAGAAGAATATACATTTTTAAAACGCCCAGTATTTTTAATCGATGGAGAAATATTCATTGGAAATGCTAAGAAAGTGGTGGAACAAGTAAAAGAAAAATTGAGTTAATATGAAATACGGAAAATGGATTGGTGGCGGATTAGGATGGGTACTAGGTGGACCGATTGGGGCAATCGTTGGATTTGCTTTGATGTCCTATTTGGAAGGTGGAAAAGAAACCGGTTCCGCCGGAACTCAATCTGGGGATTTTACAGTTAGTTTGCTTGTGCTGTCAGCAGCAGTTGTAAGGGCTGACGGAAAGGTTGATGCTCGTGAAATGAATTTCGTGCGTGAGTTTTTAATGCGTCAAACTGGCGGAAGAGGAATTGACCAGAAAATGGCCACGTTGGAGAAATTGGTTCAAAAGCAATTTGACGTAGATCCAGTATGTGCGCAGATTTCACAGAATATGGATTCGGCCTCGAAGCTTCAGTTACTTCACCTTTTATTTGGAATAAGCAATTCTGATGGTCAGGTTCATGTTTCAGAAGTAAATGTAATTTTGAACATATCGTCCAAACTTGGGATTCCACAGAGTGATTTCGAGTCGATAAAAGCGATGTTTTATAAAGATGCCGATGCTTCGTTTAAAATCTTGGAAGTTGATTCAAAGGTCTCAAATGATGAGGTGAAAAAGGCCTATCGAGCAATGGCTAAAAAATTCCATCCGGATAAGGTGACTCACCTAGGTGAAGAATATCAGAATTCCGCTAAGGAAAAATTCCAAAAAGTACAAGAGGCCTACGAAAATATTAAAAAGGAACGAGCAATTTAATGGAGACCCTTTTCCATATCACTGAAAAAGACCAATGGGAAAAAGCATTGGAATCAGGGATTTACATTCCCTGCTCTTTTGAAGACGAGAGATTTATTCATTTAAGTACTCAGAATCAGTGGCAAAAGACGCTGGCCAAATTTTACAAGGATAAAAAAAATTTGCTATTGCTTGAAATCCCAGCAATTAAGCTTCAGGATAAATTAAAATGGGAAGATTTAATGGGCGAGGGCCAATTGTTCCCACATTATTTTGATTCAATCAAGGTGGATTTAGTTTCAAAAGTATCAAGAATTCCCAATGAGCGTTGTTGATAAATATTCCGTGATTGGGTTGATGTCAGGAACTTCTCTAGATGGGCTTGATATTGTGCATTCCATTTTTAGAATAAAAAACGGAGAGTGGTGTTTTGAGATTGTCCAAGCAGAAACCCTTGAATATTCAGAAAAATGGAAGGTTAAATTAACAGAGGCATTTCATTTTGATGCTAATTCATTAAAAGTTTTAGACCTTGATTTTGGCAACTACCTTGGAAATAAAGTAAAGCAGTTTATTGATAAATTCAATATTCACCCAGATTTAATTGCTAGCCACGGGCATACAATCCATCATCAGCCAGAGAAAAAATATACGCTGCAAATAGGCAGTGGGCAGGAGATTTTTAATAAAGTTGGAATTCCCGTGGCGTTTAATTTCCGCCAAGCTGATGTGTTAATGGGTGGTCAAGGTGCTCCCTTGGTCCCTATTGGTGACGAAATGCTTTTCGGGGCGTATGATTTTTGTTTAAACTTAGGAGGGTTTGCTAATATCTCCTATGCTGAAAACGGCAATCGAATAGCTTATGATCTCACCGTGGCCAACCTTGCACTAAATCTATTGGCTAAAAGGAATGGATTTGAATATGATATAGATGGAGAAATAGCATCAAAGGGTGTAATTGATGATGATCTTCTAATTGAAATGAATAAATTGAGTTATTTTTCTCTAAAGCCACCTAAATCCCTTGGCAGAGAATGGGCCGAAAATGAGTTTTTCCCATTATTAGAGAAAAAAATTCCAATCGAAAATTTGATGGCAACTTGCGTTGAGCATATCGCATTACAGATAATTAATTCAACATCTACCAAAAGTAAAGGGAGTAGTATTCTTGCAACGGGAGGAGGAGCGTTTAATAAATTTCTCATTTCTAGACTGGGTAAGTGTTCTGATTTAAAGGTTGTTGTCCCAAAAGAAAGTTTAGTTTCATTTAAAGAAGCCTTGATTTTCGCGTTTCTCGGAGTTAGGTTAATTCGCAATGAGTCAAACTGTCTAGCATCGGTCACAGGGGCGCCTCAAGACCACATTTCTGGGGAACTAATAAACTAAATCTAAAATTGGTCCATTTCTTGAGGCAAAACCATTATCTTATTTGAGATAATTTGATAAATTTGCCCATTACATAAACACTTTATAACAACGGTAAACATGGCAGCCAAAACCGCAAAAAAGTCAAAATTCACAAAGGAAATTCAAGTAGAATGGTATAAGCAAATGGTGCTTATGCGTAAGTTCGAAGAGAAGTGTAATCAGCTTTACATTCAACAAAAAATTAGGGGTTTTTGCCATCTATATATTGGTCAAGAGGCGTTAATTGCTGGAAGTGAGTCTGTAATTGGGCCTGACGACAATATTATTACTGCCTATAGAGACCACGCTCATCCAATTGGAAGAGGTATGCATCCCAAGTATGTAATGGCCGAATTATATGGTAAAGCTACGGGTTGTTCCAAGGGGAAAGGTGGTTCAATGCATATGTTTTCAAAGGAGTTTAACTTCTTTGGCGGACATGGAATCGTAGGTGCTCAGGTTCCTTTGGGAGCTGGGATTGCTTTTGCCGATGCCTACAGAGGGAATAAAAATGTCACTCTATGTTACATGGGTGATGGTGCCGTAAGACAAGGAGCATTCCATGAAGCCCTAAACATGGCGATGTTATGGAAGATTCCTGTAATTTTCATTATAGAAAACAACAAATACGCAATGGGTACTTCAGTAGAACGTACTTCCAATGTGCATGATTTATATAAATTAGGTAGTGCTTACGAAATGCCGTCTTTCCAAGTTGACGGATTGACTTGTGAGGCTGTTCATGATGCTATGGAAGATGCGGTTAATCGTGCTAGAAAAGGTGACGGACCTACGTTACTTGAAATGCAAACCTACCGTTTCAAAGGACACTCTATGAGTGATCCTCAAAAATACCGATCTCGAGAGGAGCTTGAAGATTTCAAAAAACAAGACCCAATTGAGAAAGTATTAAAAGCAATAAAGACAAATAAATGGCTTTCTGAAGATGAGTTAAAAGCTATCGATGAAGACGTTAAAGCAAAGGTTGAGGAAAGTGTAACGTTCGCTGATGAATCTCCGTTACCTGAGGCTTCTGAATTATACACGGACGTTTACCGCGAGGCAAACTATCCTTACATTATGGACTAAATTTTCTAAAAGAAATTTTTAATAAAAGCATTTATGGCTGAAGTAGTAAAGATGCCCAAGCTTAGTGACACCATGGAAGAAGGTGTTTTAGCTAAATGGCACAAAAAAGAAGGTGAGCAAGTAAGTTCTGGGGATTTATTAGCCGAAATCGAAACGGATAAGGCCACAATGGACTTTGAATCTTTCCAAGATGGCGTGTTACTATACGTCGGTGTTGGTGAAGGCGAAGCGGTTCCTGTTGATAGCGTAATAGCAGTGATTGGCGAAAAAGGCGAAGATTTCAAAGCCCTACTAGAGGAGGCTAGTGCATCTGCTCCAGCTAAAGCTGAAGAAAAAGATGAGGAAAAAGCTGAAAAAAGTGAAGCACCTGAAAAGGATGAAGCAGCACCGTCCTCCGCGCCAGCGGAAAAGGCTCCTGCATCCACCTCTTCATCCGATGGTAGATTGAAAGCATCACCTTTAGCCAAAAAAATGGCTGAAGATAAAGGAATAGATATTTCAAAAGTTTCTGGATCAGGTGATAATGGAAGAATCGTTAAAAGCGATATAGAGAACTTTAAAGGATCTGCAGGAACAATGTTGTCACCTTCAATTGTTGGGGAAGAAAGTTTTGAAGATGTGCCGGTAACGCAAATGCGTAAAACCATTAGCCGCCGTCTCGCTGAAAGTAAATTCTCTGCACCACATTTCTATTTAAATATTAGCCTTCGCATGGAAAAAGCCATGGAAGCAAGAAAGGCAATGAACGCAAATGGTGATGTGAAAATCTCCTATAACGACATGGTTGTTAAAGCGGTTGCCCTATCTCTTAAGAAACACCCAGCAATCAATTCCTCTTGGTTAGGGGATAAAATCAGATATAATCACCATGTTCACATCGGTGTTGCCGTTGCTGTTGAAGATGGTCTATTGGTGCCTGTAATTCGCTTTGCGGATGGGAAACCACTATCTCATATCAATGCAGAAGTTAAAGACCTAGCTGGAAAAGCCAAGGATAAGAAACTTCAGCCATCGGATTGGGAAGGAAATACCTTCACAATTTCTAATTTAGGCATGTTCGGTATTGACGACTTTACTGCAATTGTTAATCCACCAGATGCATGTATTTTAGCCGTAGGCGGAATCAGCAATGTGCCCGTTGTTGAAGACGGAGAAGTTATTCCTGGGCATGTTATGAAAGTAACGCTAAGCTGCGACCATAGAGTTGTAGACGGAGCTTCAGGAGCAGAATTCCTTCAAACATTTAAAGGGTTTATGGAAAATCCTGTAACCATGTTGGTTTAAGATTTAACAATTCGAAATAAATAAAAAGGGCATCTTCATTTGAAGATGCCCTTTTTTTATGTGTTGATTTTCTGAGGTTTTAGTTTCCTAAACTAAGACCTAAACCAAGTGAAAAGTTGTTGTACTCTGCAAAAGTATATTGACCATGAAGGGTAAATATTAACACTTTTAATCTCATTCCTAAAGTGGCTTGAGCGCTATTGGCACCCTTATATTCTGCTGTTAATGGATCAACAATATCATCATCTTTTCTTTTTCCATTTGAGTCAAAAGATTGAACAGGATAAACGCCTTTAAAACCTAAAGAACTTGTTGAAGTTTGATATCCAACACCACCATAAAGCGTTACCATTAATATTTTCTTTGAAACAATGGTGTTTATCATAAACGCATCAGTTTCTAATTCAAATCTTTGATCATCATAAAATCCAGAGTTATTCTTTGTGGAGTCCGAACTAGGAACATCCAATCCGTATGAAGTCTTGAATTTAGTATATCCCAATGCAACTGACCAGTCGAATGGTAGCATCTTCATAACAGGGATCCATTGCTTTAGATCATGTTTGATCCCAGCACCTAATAACCCGATTTCACCAGACTTGCCGTAGTTTACCGTTGGGATATACCTTACCATTATTTCAGTATTGAATGGAAGTCCAATTCCTAAGTTAGCAGTTGGTGTTGCAAATACGGGAAGGTTGAGGCCTTGAGGCATGAAAAATGATCCGACCACCGTATCCGTACCTGTTAACGGGTTTGTTTCATAAATATCCATTTTGGGTCCTCTTAAATTTGGACCAAAGGCTGTTGATGCGATACTGTTTGAAGGATCGTTTAATCTAGCTTTTTCAAGATTCAATTCTGCAATATCAAATGTTTTGTCGGCCGCTGAAATAACCGAAACGTTTAATGATACCGTAATGTCAGGGCGCCCAAGTTTATGAACTTTTCCAGTGTTATACCACCCAGTATTTAGGTTTGCACCAAAACTTTTGAAGAAAGGGGACATGTATTCACTCATAAGTAATGAGGCATCGGCTCCACCCGCTCTAATAAAATCACCTGGATTAGGTTGTGCTTTTGCTGGGTTGATTAGAGATGTAATCATAACAACAGCAAATGATATTGCGAAATAGCTTGAAATTGTTCGTTTCATGGGTTTTTGTTGATTTATCAACGTAAATGTATTAATTAATTCTAAATTTCTTTCACACCAACAATCTTGTGACTAATGTTTGATTAATTTTTTAGTAATAATAGTACTTTTTGATAATCCAGTTATTACATAAACTCCATTCTTCCAGTTTGAAGTGTTTATTATAAATTTTTTCCCTGGATTTTTTATTTCCATGATTTTACTTCCCTTTATATTGCTTACCCAGACCACGTCAATTTCAAGAGGGGATTCAAAAGAAACATTATTGGAAAAAGGGTTAGGAAAAATATTCATAGTATTTTCATCAAGTGCAATCCCTGTTGGAATGGTATCCTTATCCAGGGGTAAAATAGTGATGAAAATCTCGGAAGAGTCGCAATATTCATAGGGGTCACAGGCTTTATAGTTTAGTGTTTCGAATAGTGTGTCCTGAGATAATGAATCTTTCACCATATACTCAAACGATGTGTCGGATTGAAAATTCAATATTCCATGATCCCAAGTATTTGAAAGCAAGGCAAATTTTAGGGGATGATTTTCGGAATCAATATCATTTTTAAGAGGAAATATGTTGACTGTCGTAGAAAGTTGTAAGTCGACTTCGTAATTATCAGGTATTGATTCTGGTGCCGTATTTAAAATTTGAGGAGAAAGGATAATCCTTCCGGTGTCACATTCATTAAATAAATCACAAATGACATATAAACCAGTGTCGGTTTTGGTGGAATACTTTTCAGGATAAAAGATTGCGGTTGAATTAAATACTGAACCGTTAATAACTGATTCTAGGTAAAAGAAATCATTTTCTAAATCGGTGTCGTTTACCAAAGGTAATACGGTAATTGAATCACTATCTGGGTTGTAAAACAATGTGTCGGTATTTGCCTGAGGAGGGGTGTTGGTGTGGATTATTTCAACAATTATTTCTGCGGTGTCGCAAAGTCCACCTCTGTCACAGATTTGGTAAATTATGCTGTCAAATCCAGAATATAGGCGTTTTGGATAAAAGGTCAATGCCATATGAGGGGTTAAATCCAACATTCCGTGCTTCGCTGAATCCAAAATGGTTACGCTTAAAAAGTCACCCTCTTCATCTGTGTCATTTTGAGTCGGATAAAATGAAAACGGGGTAAGATTGTCTCCGATTATCTCATCTTTAAGGGCAATGGGGGCGGTGTTTTTCTCATTTGGTATAAAGGTTCGGACAAGCTTTTTTAGGGTGTCAGTGCCATTAGTAACCTGGAAATTACCTCCAATATAAAGCTGGTCTTTGTAAAAATAAATGGTTTGCGCTCTTCCAGAGATAATTTCATGTTCTTGAAGCCAATCAATTTCAATCCAATTGTTCATGCTCTGGTATTTCCAGATTTTGCTATTGATGGTAATGCAGTAAAGCTCATTTTTATACTGTGTGAAGAATTTAACTTCTCTATCATATCCGTCTTCTCCCATCGATAGGGAGCCAATAGGCATCCAGTCACCATTTGCTTCAAGTCTTTGAATGTTGTTGCTAGTAAGCAGGCTTTCGTCGTCGTCTGGATCACCACCTATGATTAAGTTTCCATTAAACTTTATTATGTGGTTGACACCCGTTGCTGGGATGGTATTTCCCAATTGATAAAAACTATCTGTTTTAAAGATTTCAATGGGTGGATGATATTTTTTGTCAACATATCCTTGCCGCCCGTAATGGTATGATGGATAATGGGTTAGGTAAATTTCGTTTTCAACATTGTGTAATCTAGGCCTATTGGCGAAGCCAATTTGAAGGAAAGAAGTATCACCTGAGTGTAAATTATAAATGATATAATCTTCATCAAAACCATCTGGGTTTCTTTGAATAGCCATTATTAAATGGCTGTCGGATGCTGCGGCCTCTACTCCTGCCCACTTATAGTATTCGGGAATTTTTCGATTTAGATCCTTATTTGAAAACACTTTTTTTATTACTTGATTACTCAAAGTGAAAATTTCGGTTTCACCTGCATCCCGAGAATTTTCTCTATAAGCCTTTCCAAATAAAAGGTTCTGGTTAGATTGAGTTAGCCCAAACCCAGAAAGTTGACCAAAGTTTGTTAAACTGTCTGTGAAGTCTAGGTTATTTAATTCCCAAGAATTCCCATTATAAATGGGTAAAAAAGAGGAGTATTTATCGGAGGCAATTAAGTTTTTTTCGAATTCAAAAATTTTATAAACCCAAAAAAACATATCCTTTGTTGAATTTTCTCTTTCTATGTTAATTTGTTCTAATGGCTGGGAAAGTAGAGTGCTCGGAACAAAAAATAGCAATAAAAAAACGATATTTTTCATGGTAAAAAGTTTAAGGGTGGCAGGTAACCACCCCTTAATTTATTAAAATATTATGAATTTTTTAGAAATATTTCGTCCGTTTTCATTAAGATTTAATAGGTAAACCCCATTTTTCAAGCCGAAAACATTTATTCCGTTTCTTGAGAATATTTGAAATTTCCCAGTTAATATTTCCTGTCCAGAAATATTAGTTATTGAATAAGTTATAGGTTGACTTTTTACTAACCCAAAATCAGAGAATACAACTAAACCATTCCTGTAATAAATAAAATCATTTGAATTTTCCTCTCCAATTTCATGGGTTTTATGAGAGCCTGAGCAATCCCTGCATTTAAAAAAATAATAACAATTGTTATAAGTTTCGAGGTTAGTTGTACTGGAATTTACAGTTTGGGTGAACCTTTTAAAATCATTGTCTGCAGTTTGATTTAAATGGTTGTCATAGGAAATCGTTGTTGTTGACGATTCAGGTCCGTGTCCCCATTGGTAATTATGGCCTGGAATGGCGTCGCCAGCAGAATTCCCAATTTCATAATCTTCATCAGGGCAAGCCTGAATAAAATTAATTGTTTCACAAGAACTCCATTCATTTGGCCTAAGTTTATCAACATTATTTCTGAATTCTAATTCGCAATTAGGGTCTGACACAAGTGATTGTTTGTATGCATTTAGCGTTTGTTTTGCATCGCATTTTTTGAAATCAATAAGGTCATACTCTTGATCGTAACCTTTAATGGTTAAATCAGCATGAATCATTCCAAAATAGTTCCTAGACGAATTTGGTTCTGATGGAAGGTTATAGTAACAAACTCTCTCCTGGATGGTTTCTAAAATGGGGTCGTAATAT
>JBLIKP010000039.1:0-20332 GCA_047635375.1 Sphingobacteriales bacterium
AACGTGGGCTTGGAAAGCCAATCTAATCCGCCAAAGGACAGTTGGTGGAGCGTGATATTTAAATGAGGCAGATATAAAACCACTATGATCGCCCCTGAAATAATAAACGGCTTGAGTTGAGGCTTTTTCAATATAAACAGCCCTGTAATGCCTATAATTACGACGCTTAAAAAACTAAAGTGATGATTGTAAGCGGCCAAAGCACCAAAAAGGATTAACCATAAATAGTCAGTAGTTCTTCCCTTAGCCGAAGATTTTAGAATCCTGGAGAAAATTAAAACAAATCCAAGGACAAAGAACACTCCTGAAATATACGGGCGCGCGATTTGGCTGTAAAACACGAACATTTGTGTACTTCCCATAGCTGCCGCCGATAATAATCCGGCTTTTTCCGAAAACCATAACCTTCCAATTTCAAATAGTAGGTAAACGGAAGCAAGGCCCATTAAAAGGAAGGGAAGTTTAACCAACCATTCGGTGAAACCAAATATTTTCACCCAATAATAAAGGAAAATTTGTATTCCTGCTGGATGCCCATCGGGCTTGACCCCTTTAGAAATTAACTCACTGAAACTATCAAAATGTGTCCGCGAAAGCGCACTTAGCTCATCGTGCATGAAGGGAATATCCCAAACACCCCAAAGCCTAAGAATTGCAGCCACAATTAATATTAGCACAAGCAGGTGCTTATTGGAAAGGATTAGTTTAGAGGATTCATTCTTCATTGGCTGCGAATATAGGGAATCTGAAAGATTGAAAATTAAATAAAACAAATTGCATTCGTCGATGTAATATCTTTATAAATCAGTAAATTTGTAATTCAATGGGGCTGTCCGGTTTCGACAGGCTGGTCGATTTGAATGTAAGCATGTCGGGTGTTGTTAGAATTACCCGTGAATCAAACTTTCACATTTTTAAATGGCGAAAATAACTACGCCATGGCAGCATAATCGATAGATTAAGCAATTGCCATTGTCTCGCAAGGCCCCCGTTCTGCCGGTCTTGTATATGAGGCATCGAAACGCGGAACTAGGAATTGCAGTGTCGTGATGCAAATCCGAAATAAATCGCGAATAAGAAGAGGATCAGGTCTGATTTGCACCTTACCCCTTTCGAAAACTAAGCTTATCTAAACATGTAGAAGGCATATCACGTCCCACGTTTGGACGAGGGTTCGATTCCCTCCAGCTCCACAAAACATTAAAAGGTGAACGATTATTCGTTCACCTTTTTTGTTGAAATATCCCGTGATTCAGGGACTTACTCATTTCATCATATTCATTAGCTTTAGAGCAAAATAAAACCGAGAACATTGAATCCACAGGAATAGTTAGGTTATCTGCCATTTCAGAATTAAATGGGGATAAAAGTCCAATCATTTCCACAATCACCGCATTAAGCGCACCTAGTCTTAAGAAACAAAGCAGTCAGATTAACAAGGGAAGCAAAAAAAGCAACCATTACAGTAGAATTATGTGCAGCCAACACTTGCTCTCCACAAATTTCAGTTACCGACGAATTGGGAATTTGCCCCGATAATGAAGAATGGGGAATAAATGTCGTATTACCCGGAAGCACCACTTCCATTGCCAAAATCAAGATTAAGACCAAAAACAAACCCTAATCAAAAGACCTTATTGGCTTTTCCCAAAAATTTAATACTACCCTTAGTTTTAAATATCAACAGAACAATAAATCATTTTCTTTATCTGGAGAAGTCTTTCTAGAAACCAATCTCAAAAGAAATTTCGAAACGACGGAAACCTATAGAAATATTTTTTCACGTGTAGATAAATTAAAGGGAAATATAACCGTAGAAAATAAAAAAGTGAGACTTATGGTAATCGGAATAAATTTTTAATCCAACCAAAAAATACCTGAATTCAGGTATTATATTTTGATTTTATTCTTTATAATTTAGGAAAAAGAAATAACATGTCATCCGCTACCAGCTCAGACATCAATATTAAAACCGTTGAAATTAACTTCACTATAAGGTTAAACAATAACGACATTGGCAAAACCTCCTTTTTAGACTTTATTTTCTCCAGGAATTCTGATATTCTTGGTCTTAAATTAATTTCAAAAACAATTACCAAAGGGGGCATAAATAAATTAGAATTTCAAATGGAATTATGCAACCCACTCTCTTCAAATTGCGAGAAGATAATTCAGGAAAGCTACGAAGTGCTGTCTAATTTCCCGGAGGAGACCTTTGATATTACTGTTGTAAATCCAACAGGCAGTCCCGCAGCAGTTTTATTGAAAACAAAAATCAAAACCAACTCTAAAGTCCAAGAAAATAATTTGACATTCAATTAAAATGAAATTCCACCCGGTCCTCTCATTAATAAGAAACTATATCCTAGGTCTTTTATCGCTATGGGTGGCTTACGGGTTTTCGGCACAAGAAACTGGCTCAAATTCAAATAAAACGATTTTCCAATTGAAACTGGAATTGCAAAATGCAGCTTATGATTCGATTCCAAAAATCAATTACAATATTGCTAAAACTTTTCAATCTGAATTAAAATACGATAGTGTTATTCTCTATTGCGAAAAATCCCTTAACCACAAATACACCTTAAATAATCCCGATTTTTTTCATCAAGTAAATTCCATTTATTTTTCGGCACTAAGAATGGTTGGAAGAGACGAGGCCGTGTTAAAAAAAATAAATCCGACGATATCATATTATAGGGCAAAAAAAGATACACAAAATTGGATTATTACCTCCATTCAAAAATCCGTTTCTTACCAAAATCAAGGGAAGCTGGATTCTGCCAGCATATTGTTATTAAATCTCTTAAAAATTGTGGGGCCAACAGCAAAGGGGGCTGCCGACATCTACATGGATCTTGGGAGGGCTTATGACTACTTAGGACAATACACAGAGGCAATAGAATTCTACCAAAAAGGATTGGATTTACTAAAACTAAATCCCGACGTTCAAAGCGAGGGACTTCTTTTGTATAATATTGCGGTTGGATACTTTAACATGGACGACTATAAAACCATGCTAACTTTTCTGGATAGGTCAATTGCAATTGCGATGAGTATTCCTGACAATAATCAAATAGCTACATGTTATTTAGCTATGTCGGCAGCGTATGCAGAATTAGGAAATCTTGATAAAGCAGAGGCCTTCCTTGCCAAATGCATTCCTATTTATAAAGAAGCGGGGATGATAGAAGACCTAGGGCTTACCTTTTATAACGCCGCCATCTATTCTTCGGAAAGAAAAAACTACTCACAAGCAATTACAAATATTAATCAAAGCATTGAATACTTTGAAGAAGGGAAATTTCTTACCCATCTCCCAGATACTTACGATATAAAATCCCAAATTCTAAAAAAACAAAGAAAATTCAAGGAGGCTTTCCTTGCTAAAGAAATGGCAATGAGCCTTTCTGATAGCCTAAAACAAATTCAATCTCAGGAGACAGTAAATAATCTTAGGGAGAAATTTAAGGCCGATCTTCGTGAAAAAGAAATAGAAAATTTAGAGGCTAAAAGTGCCTTTATCAACGCGGAAGCTCGCTCGAAAACCATACAACGAAACGGTCTAATAATATCGTTAATTCTTATTGTTATAGCGATATGGATGTACGTTAAAACTCAAAAACAAAGGAGATTACTCCTGAAAAGTCAAAAATCACTTGCCGACAAAAAAGTAGACACCTTACTAAATCAGCAGGAGTTAAAGGTTATATCGGCGATGGTAGAAGGACAAGAACAAGAAAGAAACCGGATCGCCACCGATCTTCACGACCGTCTGGGCGGATTATTAAGCACTGTGAAGCTTCAATTTGAAACACTTAAAGCCAAAGTCACAAAGGATGGAGAACCTATCTCTGATGAAATTTCAAAAACAAAAAAACTACTTGATAAAGCAGTAGATGAGGTAAGAAGTATTTCCCACAATTTATCATCTGGAACCCTCAATAAATTTGGACTAGCCTCCGCTTTAAATGAGTTAGCCTATACTGTTAACGACACTAAACAAATTCGTGTCGAAGTCCATATTCACGGCTTAGACCAAAGGCTTCCTGAAAATATTGAAGTTGAGTTGTATAGAATAATACAAGAATGCCTATCCAATACCTTAAAACATTCAAAGGCAACGGAATTCTCAATTAACCTCACAAAATTCAACAAGGAAATCAATCTGATCACTGAGGACAATGGCATTGGTTTTAATGTTGGGAAATTATCCGCCGGGATTGGCCTTCAAAACATTAAACGACGGGTTGAAAAAATCAAAGGAACAATAAATTTCGATTCGACGATCGGAAAAGGCACAACCACTGTAATTGAGTTCACAGTATAACTCTAAAAATTTCTCTTTTACTTACCTTGCAGCTCAATTAAAAAGAGAAATTCATGTCTAAAAAATCGATTGGAATAATTAGAGAAGGTAAAAACCCACCTGATTCTCGTGTTCCATTTACTCCAACACATTGCCAAAACATCATAAAAAACTTTGAGACAACAATAAAGGTTGAATCTTCCCCAGCACGTTGTATCAAAGATGACCAATATTCTAAAGCTGGCTTCGAGCCGACAAATGACATTTCAGACTGCGATATTATCTTTGGAGTAAAGGAAGTGCCAATTAATATGTTGGTGCCAAACAAAACCCATTTCTTCTTTTCACATACCATAAAAGCTCAGCCATACAACCGCAAGCTTCTCCTAGCCTGTCTTGAGAAAAACATCCGCTTAATTGATTATGAACCATTAACATTTGAAAATGGTCAACGTGTAGTTGGCTTTGGCCGATGGGCAGGTATTGTTGGTGCTCATAATGGACTATTAACATGGGGAAGACGCACAGGTGAATTCGATCTTAAAGCTGCACACGATTGTAAGGACTACAAAGAACTAGTTGGTCAATACAAGTCCATCATCCATAAGCCTTTAAAAATTGCAGTTACTGGAAATGGCCGGGTGGCCAAAGGCTCAATCGAATTGTTAAAGCTTATTGGAGTTAAAGAGGTATCGGCAAAGGACTATTTGGAAAAGGAGTTTGACCATACCGTGTTTTCTCAAATTGAAATAAAAGATTACGTAAAACACACGGAGTACACCGATTTCGAGGTAGCTCATTTCTTTAAATATCCAGCACAATACGAGAGCTCCTTCAAGCCCTTCACCAAAGTAACGGACCTTTTTATAAACGCTGTGTATTGGGATCCGAGTTCACCGGTTTTCTTCACCCACAACGACATGAAACAACCCGATTTCAGGATTAAGGTAATTGCTGATGTCACCTGCGATATTAAAGGGTCTATTCCTTCCACGGTTAGACCATCCACAATAGATAATCCAATTTACGGATACTCAAAAAATGAAGAAAAAGAAACCGAACCTCACCAAGAAGGAGTAATTGACGTAATGGCGGTTGACAATCTTCCAAACGAACTTCCGCTTGATGCATCAGAATCATTTGGGGATGTATTACTAGAAAATATTATTCCTGAGCTTTTTAAAGAGCAAAGTGACCTACTCGATAGAGCCACGATTTGCAAGAACGGACGACTCACCGAGAAGTTTAGTTATCTGCAAGATTTTGTGGATGGAAAATAAAACAGAAAAGCCTCTCCGATTGAATTGGAGAGGCTTTTTTTTCGGCGAAAGCCAAATTTTACTAATTAGTTCTTCCTGGATATACACTTAATGCCCTCTCAAGAATCACCATAGCACGTTTTAAGCTCTCTTTATTTATTACGTAGGCAATACGTACTTCTTGCTTTCCAAAGGTATTACTTGAATAGAAACCAGACCCCGGTGCCATCATTACCGTTTCGCCGTCCATTTCAAACTCTTCCAACATCCATTGGCAGAAAAGTAGGGGCCACAAAAAACTGTATTTCTCGGATTGAAAACAATGCGAGTGACATAAGGCTTTCAACCCTTATGCGCATTATAAGAGAAGGGCTTTGAGGTAGTTTAAAATTTCACTAGACCTGTAATGGTATGCTGCGAGTATTGTTTCCTGTAGCTTTTAGATGTTCATGTTTATCTCAGTTTAATCCAACTTGATAGGTTGGATATTTCTAATCTAAATGATCGTCAGGCCCAAATAACTAAATAAAGAAAACCAATTCAATTAAACCCAAAATCCAGATTTATCAAGTCACCCCTTTTATTGAAATTACTGTACCATTATTTTCTTCATAACCACTTGGTTGTTAATTAATGCTTTGATCACATATAATCCTGAAGTGTGATTTTCAAATCTTAAAAGCTTTGTAGTATCATTTACCTCAAAAATTTCCACATCTATTCCCTTACCGGAAACATCGTAAACCTGCAGTTCATCCAGTTTTTGTGATGATTTTATTGTTAATACTGTGCCAGAGGGTAAAGGATTTGGAAATAATGTTAAATCGAATAAAAATGGGTTTTGAGAAAGCGTGGTGAGCACAGAGTCTAACTTAACCAAAGCCTTAACTTCAGGAGAACACTCCCCAAAGGGATCACAAACTTGATAGGTAAAACTATCTTTTGCAAATGCTCCATTGCCTTCATGGGAATAAAATAACTTCCCTTCTTTTTGAATTACTTCCCCAAACTCCGGCGGGGTAACTAAGTTAAATATTAGCGAATCTCCTTCATTGTCAAAATCATTGTTTAATGGCTTTATTTGGCTTTCCTTCTGGAAATTCAACACTTGAAGAGTATCGTTTAATCCAACAGGAGGGGTATTATAAAATTCTACATTCAAATAAATCATAGCGGTGTCGCATAAACCGTCCACATCGCATACCTCATACTGTAGGGAATCAGAACCCTCAAAATCTGAGTGAGAAGTGTAAAAAAGTGATTCTGTATTTAACTGGTTAATAGTTCCGTTTTTTGAACTATCCAACAAATTTACAAAGAGATAATCTGGGTTCTCATTAATATCATTCAAACGCGGGTTGATGAATCTTGGAATTCTGTTTTTCACCTTAACTAAGGTGTCATTTATTGCAATAGGTGATGTGTTTGGGTCATTAGAAATTGTGTAGCCATACAAGTTTAAATAGCCATCAGAAAAATTAATGGGCTCAACTGCGGGTATAATAATTTTATCCTTAAAAATTTCAGGTCTACCCATATTATAATTTTTCCACTTTTCAGCATTAGTAGAGTTGGGGCTAATGTTTTCCCAGGAATTTTCTTTGAGGGCAAACAAATCTCTCAAATTCGAATAAACAAATAATTGACCCTTTGCTTGGTTCATCCAAAAAATTTGATTTTGAAACAATAAGCTGTATGGATTTTCTTCCATTGTAGTGCCCACCGGAGTCCATAAATTATTTGCTAACCTTGCTACATTTTGACCTTCTATAAATTCATCAAGTCCTTCTACTGGCTCATAACCACCAATCCATAATTCTCCATTTCGAACCACTGAAACACAGCCACCATTAGGTATTTGATTCTCTCCTAAAGGAACCAAGGGCTCATTCTCCTCCAATATTGAAACATAGGGGATTTCATTTCCATTAGAATCTATTGAACCTGGTGCTGCTGTTAATACTAATTGATTATTGTAATTATGTAACTTTATAGGGGAACCTGAAAAACACATTAACCGTCTATGACCTTCATGTTGTATTTTTAACTTTATTATTTCTATTTCTTGATTGGAAATTTTAAGCATGTCATAGACTTTTACCGTATCCCCTTCCATTTCAACCTCCTTAAAAACTGGCAAATAATACATTCCCTTAAATTGCATTGCAAAACTTGGGAAAGACGGAGCTGTGTATCCTAATTCTTCAAATTGTTTATCCAAAATTAAAGGCACTACATTTCCATTGGTATCCGATTTAAGGTAAAAAACAGTAAAGGCACTGTTAGTATTGGTTGCCGAAAAAGCTCCACTATAGAATAAATCAGTGCCCATTGAAAAAGAATATGAAATAAAAATGCTTTTTATTGATTCTTCTGGGTAATATTCAAGGATTGTTTTTTTTAATTTATCTACTGGAAGATTAATTATTTTTTTTCCATTATAAAGCTTATAAAAATGTTGGAGCTGACCATTTATTTCTTCCCTTATAGAACCTAAAAACACAAGATCATTTCCCACACCATCATAAGGAAAGCGACCTGAAATCACTGCATTATTCTTAAATGGCTCCTGTATTTCCCATTGGATTTGGGAAAATACAGGAGAACATCCAAGTAACATAAAAATCACTATTCTTAGCCGCATTTTTAGTCTTTTATAATTTTAAACATTTCAACTTTTTGAGTTCCATATTTAAGCTGTAATAAATAAACCCCCACAGGTAATTTAGAAGAATTCATAATAAACATATTAGAATTATTAAATTTCCTCTTTGAAATAATTCTTCCACTCAAATCATATAGCTCTAAATCCGCTTGACTTAGAAATTCATTTGAAGAAATAACAATTTGATTAGCTCCATTTTCTGTATAAAGCTTAAACTTAACCTCATTTATTTTGCTTGCAATATCCGCCTTTTTATTTAAATCAAAATAGGATGTATTTACAATGGTAACACAATACCTAGCGTCATGGGTTAACCGGGTTGGATTACCATTAGGATCGGTAACATTTTGATTTGGATCAACCAAAATTCCTGCAGACTCATTGTTTAATACATAAGTACTCACGCCAATGGAATTCTGGGACAACTTTTCTTCATAAACGATGGGATGAAAATCTCTTGGATCATTCATTGCAATCCGTGGAATCCATTCATTTTCTAATTGTCGGAATTTTTCATACGGGGTGACTTCCATGTTTTGATTCGACTCCATGTATAAAACCTCACATTTTGAATCAATAGGAGGGTTCCCAGTAGAACATCCATTTTTTTGTGGAAAAACAGTAACACAACCAATTATTTCCCAGGAATTTTCATCTGTTCCATAAATAATTCGATCTGTTGCCACTGACAATTCAACTGTGCGCCTACGCTTTAAAGTAAAGGTAGTTGGGTTAGAATTCTTGATATCGTCATAAGACACCACAGGATATGCCTCAATTTGGCTACTTAAACCAATTCCAGGCTCCCAATAATATTGAAATGCAGGATCATTTCCATCAAAATCTTCAATGAACAATCTTCGCTGTTCTCCAGGGCATAAGTAAACTTCCTCACACATGTCACCATGGTCAGGATCAATTACCATTGTATCTGCACCAAAACAATCATCACATTTATAAAGGAAAAAACAATTATCATAAACATCCTCTTCCAATCCAATTATTCCGGTGACTGTTTGCTGAAAAAACGTCCCAGACCCCACATTTCCTGGCACTTGGTTAAACAATACCCTTCGCTCGCGACCACCTCCTTTTTCCTCTGCATAATTCATTGGTCCAAAAGCTGTATTTTCCCATTCGTAAGTTTTAATTAAATCGACAATTGGGCTCGCCTCCTCACCTATCCAAACATCTTCATTGCTGCACATCATAATAGTTTTCATGGATTCACATTCTTCTAATTTTAATGCGAGGTTAAGGGTGAATCCTTCATCGGCAATTATATAATTAGCAAGTTCATTTTCACAATCGCCTTGAGTAGGTTCTAAGGCTTTATAAACATCAAGAGAAATTAAATTTAAAAAGCAACTATTTTCGCTTAAATCAGATTGATCAAGAACAGAATCCTTTTGGCTTTTTAACGAAATTGTTTGCGGGATTATTAACCCCTTGGAGTACCTCACCCTATTTTGGCCTAAGTGGTAATAACATGCTCTTGGTTCCTCAATTTGATTTAAGGGGTCTACATAGTTAAATACTTTATTTTCTGGAGTCCAAACTTGTTGAAATGCATCTGAGGAATTTTGCGATCCATCTATTGATATTTCTAAAATCCCTCCCGAAGCAACGGCCAAAACTTTAAGATAATTATTTAATTGCTCAAAATAATCAGACAAATCATATCGGGTTTCATCATAAAATCGATCACTATATAACAAAGACTTGTATGAATTGGGTTCCATACAATAATTAGGATTAGTTTTACTTGAAACCACTGGTCTATATACTGGATATTCTCCTAAATATCCTGACTCTTGACCTAAATCTTCAGGAGAGGGGATAATTACAACTGAAGCATTTCCAAATACATCTGAGTCCTCCCCATTTTGAGAACGGTATTTGATTAAATAATGATATTTATCACTATTGATTGAGGCCTGATAGTTATAATTAAAATTCTCGGACCCAAATGGTATTACATGAAAAAAACCATCAGATTGGGCGGTAAGTATATCAGTATTTTTATTGTCAATAGAATTTATTAATAATTTCGAATAGAATTGACCGTCTGGTCCAATGGAAGGAATTTTCACAAATTCCTTAGATTCACATTCCACAAAAACTTTACTTTTAGGGGCTGGAATATGTTTTTTCACCACAATTGACTCAAGAGGAACATTACAAATTCTCTTCACGCTATCCCTATTTCCAAAGCCTTCGTATTTGATTTCTCCACTAATTACCTTAGTGAATTTTGCCGATGCTCCGCCAATGCCAGGTTGGATTTGATTATAGCAAACTTTTTTATACGCTCCTTTGATTGTCTTATCCAAACCTGGTACATACAACTCATCAACAGTGTACCCATCAATTAAATTAATATTATCGTGATTAATGGTTTCACGCTGGACTTTAATCCACGTTATATTAATTAAATCTGACCCAACTGGCAAATCGTCCAAATAACTTTGAATGTCAGTTCTTAAATCTTCACTTGCTTCCTGCAATATGGCTTCATCATCATAATTCAAAATAAAGAATGAAGTTGGATCGGTACAACTTGTACTACCTGGGTCCTTCTTAACCAAATAGGGTACTCCCTTTAAATATTCTGAATAATATTTACTATAATCTATCATGGCAATTACTACCGGTTGATAAACAATATTATCCATGATTGAATCTTCTACTGCACAAGATTTATTGTTTTCGGCTAGTTTATATCCTATGTAATAATCTTGGATTAATTCTTCTGTTCCAAGAGGCTCTTCAATATCAAGGGGAACATAAAACACAGATGTTGAATCATAAATATACCATACCCGGCGCCATAGTGGCCCATCGGTCATTCCATTTTCATTAGTATCAACCTCGGTAACTATGGAATCTACCACAAAAACGTTAGTACAGGACGAATAAAAAACAGGCTCTTGATTGGAGTCAAACATGTTTGTTCTAACGGCCAATTCCTGAGCAAAAAATGGGTTTTCAACTTCCAAATAATATGTACCTGGCTCACATACCACCTCAAATCTAGGAGCAGGAACAGTTTCATTCAACACATCTGTAGCAAACCATGTTACTATTGTTGAAACATCATTAGCAGTACCTTGGTCATTTATTCCCGTTACAGCAACAATATAAATTCCAGCATCTTCCTCTATGCACGGTCCAATATTAAAATCAAAACTAAGTCCACTACAATTTCTTCCATTTATACATCTGTTTTTTGGAGTGGTTGTTTCCTTATGGTGACCATCTTGATCAAAAACACCATGCCTAATTAATACGCCATTTTTGAAAATTTGATAAGTATAATAAGTAGCATAGTTAGTCCCCTGAGGTTGGACATTAAAGGCCATTTTTGAAAATGAAATATTCACTTTACTGCCTAAATCAAACGTTTTTCCCATTGAACTTGGCGTATGAAACCTAAAACCTCCCTTCCCTTCAAGATTTTCGTCCCAGTCATATTCTCCGATTCGCACTTGCCTCAAGCCAATGTATTCCAAATCATCCTTGTTTAACCCATTTATTGAGACATTTGGAGTTTCCTTAAATGCTTTTAAAATTAAGTCATTTTTAACATTTTTGGTCGGCAGATAGTTTGCTGATGAAAGGATTTGTTCGGAGGGAATTGAACCTGTATTCACATCGTCACAGTAATTGTTCTGCCCCCATGATAGGGATACCATCGCAACTAAAAATGCAATACTTAAGAATATTTTATTGGGATTGAAAATTTGTAAATTTCGAGCTATTAATTTAACACAATTGTTGGCAATGTGCCCGCGTGTTTGTGTGTGTGTGTGTTGTAATCACACTGATTGTAATGAAGCATATGATTAATGTTTAGGTTTTTTAAAAAAAATATAAGTTGAATATATAATTTATTATTTGTTTTCTTAATGCTCTTTTCAAAAAATACCTGAATTCAGGTATATAAAATAACATCTCTTTGCAAAACGTTCCTTAACAAAAAACCTCCCAAACCAAGCGGTCTGGGAGGTCAAATTTCTTCGGCGAAAGCCAAATTTTACTAATTAGTTCTTCCTGGATAAACGCTTAAGGCTCTCTCAAGAATCACCATAGCACGTTTTAAGCTCTCTTTATTTATTACGTAAGCAATACGTACTTCTTGCTTTCCAAAGGTATTACTTGAATAGAAACCAGACCCCGGCGCCATCATGACCGTTTCGCCGTCCATTTCAAACTCTTCCAACATCCACTGGCAGAAAGAATCCACGTCGTCAATTGGCAGCTCAGCCATGGCGTAAAAAGCTCCACCTGGATTAGGACAGAAAACACCATCCATGTTGTTCAAAGCTTCAACTACTAAGTCCCTTCGTCCGCGGTACTCCTTAATTACATCGTCAAAATAAGATTGTGGCGTATCTAAAGCTGCCTCTCCTGCAATCTGACCAAGAGCTGGAGGTGAAAGTCTAGCCTGGGCGAATTTCATCGCTGAACCTAAAATCTGTTTATTTTTAGTAATCAATGCTCCAAGACGAGCACCACAAGCGGAGTAACGTTTACTTACTGTATCCATTACTACGGCGTGATCCTCCATTCCCTCTAAATTCATAGGAGAAATAAATTCTTTTCCTTCATAACAAAACTCACGGTAGGCTTCATCTGAAAAAAGAAATAAATCATGCTTCAAGCAGATTTCACGTAGCTTTTCCATTTCCTCACGAGAATATAAATATCCAGTTGGGTTGTTAGGATTGCAAATCATGATTGCCTTAGTACGTGGGGTAATCACACGCTCAAACTCTTCAATAGGCGGAAGCTCAAAACCGCTTCGTATGGTACTTGAAATAGGAATGATGCGTACATCACACCACGTTGTAAATCCGTTGTAATTGGCGTAAAACGGCTCGGGTATGATAATCTCATCACCTGCGTCAAGACAAGAATTCAACGCAATATTTATTGCTTCAGACCCTCCAGTGGTTACAATTATTTGTCCTGCTGAAATATCAAAGCCTAAATTATTATAGTAAGCTGCTAGCTTAGTGCGGTACTTTTCAGTTCCCTCGCTATGGGTATACGCCCATACTTTAAAATCGACATTTTTAATCGCATCCATCATAACCTGCGGGGTTTCGATGTCGGGCTGACCAATATTTAAATGGTAAATCTTTTTCCCGGCCTTAATAGCGGCATCGGCAAACGGCACAAGCTTCCTGATTGGAGAAGCCGGCATATTTATTCCTTTTTGTGATACTTGTGGCATGAATTGAATCTAGTTTACAATAAAAAACCCCCTAGTTGTTTAACTAAGGGGCTCAAACTTAAGTATTTTTTTTATGCTTACTTACCATTTCCTTCAGTTGGTCCCAATTGTGGAGATTCCAAGCTTGGAGCAGGTGCTTCCTTCACTACAGTTCCTTTAATATAAAGGACCTTACGTGCAGTTTTAGCATTTGACGTAATTGTTATTGCCTTATTGAATGATCCTGGGCGACCTTTTGAGTTGTAAACCGCAGAAATCACACTTGATTCACCTGGCTTAATAGGCTCTTTTGGCCATTCTGGAGTAGTACATCCACAAGAAGCTTGAACACCAGTGATAACTAAAGGCTCTGTTCCAACGTTAGTGAATTTAAAGTCATACTTGGCTTTGTCACCTTCGGTTACTTTTTCAAAATCATGAACCTCTTTGTCAAATTTAAAATCTGGACCAGCTTTTTCAGCATCTTGAGCCATAGCTACGCCAGCAAAGGCAAATGCAGCGAAAAGTAAAATTACTAGCTTTTTCATATTGTTTAATTTTCTATTAGCGTGAAATACAAACATAACGAATTTTAAAAAAAATTCAATGTTATGACCCTCAATAGTTACAAAGGTTTAAACCTTACTTCCATTTTTTGTATTTTTGGAATGCTTGAGCGCTCATCCATTCCACCCTAATTTTTATAATTATCTCATGAATAGGGTTTTATCCAATTTTCAAGCACCAAATATTTTTATTTATACTGAATGAAAAAGGAACAACACGTAACAGCTACTGCCGGACAGGAGCTTTCTTTTGAAGATTTTAAGCAAGAAGTGCTAAATGATTACCGCATTGGGTGGGAATCAAGACATGCTAGTTTAATTGGTAGAAAAGAAGTTTTAACCGGAAAAGCAAAATTCGGAATTTTTGGAGATGGAAAAGAAGTTGCCCAATTGGCAATGGCTAAAGTTTTCCAAAAAGGAGATTTCCGTGCTGGATATTACCGCGACCAAACGTTCATGTTTGCCGGTGAAATGAGCAACATTACGGAGTTTTTCGCACAGTTATACGCCAATCCTGACGTGGATAAAGAGCCCTGCTCGGCTGGACGTATGATGAATGGTCACTACGGTACGCGATCTCTTGACGAAAACGGAAATTGGAAAAACCTGATGGAGCAGAAAAATTCTTCTGCCGACATCTCTCCAACCGCAGGTCAGATGCCTCGATTAGTTGGGTTAGCACAAGCATCAAAGTTATACCGTGATAACCCAGCGCTCCACGACATGGACACCTTCTCCAACCAAGGAAATGAGATTGCCTTTGGTACGATTGGTAACGCGTCAAGCGCAGAAGGGCTTTTCTTCGAAGCGATAAACGCAGCAGGTGTACTTCGTATTCCCATGCTAATGAGTATTTGGGATGATGGATACGGGATTTCTGTACCTGGAAAATATCAAATAACAAAAGACAATATAAGCGCCATTCTTAGCGGTTTCCAAACCGATGAAAATGGCTTAGGATATGAAATGTTCGTCGTAAACGGCTGGGATTATCCGGCATTAGTGGAGACTTATCAAAAAGCAGCAAAAGTTTGCCGTGAACAACATACTCCAGTATTAATTCACGTGAAAGAGGTGACACAGCCACAAGGTCACTCTACCTCAGGGTCACACGAGCGCTATAAGTCTAAAGAGCGTTTACAGTGGGAAAAGGATTTCGACTGCCTTGTGAAAATGAGGGAATGGATGCTAGAAAGTGGTGTGGCTTCCACCGAAGCACTTGACCAAATCGAGAAAGACGCAAAAAAACATGCTGGTGAGTGCAAACGTACCGCATGGGCAGATTTCATCGAGCCTATCAAAGCCGAAGCCCAAGAAGCTATGGACGCATTGGCTAATTTAGCTTCTGCTTCAAACAATGGCGACGAAATTAATGACTCAATAAAAAGCCTACAATCTCCAATCGGAGACCCAAACCGTAAGGAAGTTATGCTTGCTGTTAGAAGAGCCTTGTACATTACACGTGGGCAAGATTCAGATGCAAGGACAGCCTTGTTGAACTGGAAAAACGGCATGGACAGCGTCAACACAGAGCGGTTTAACAGTTACTTGTACAGTAACTCTACTGAGTCGGCCATGAATATTCAAGAAATCAAGCCGATTTACGATGATAAGGTAAAGCACGTTGACGGACGTGAAGTTTTACTTGCTGCCTTCGACGATATGTTTACGCGCGACAAGCGTGTGGTTGCTTTCGGGGAAGATCTTGGGAAGATTGGTGATGTAAACCAAGGCTTTGCCGGACTTCAAGAAAAGCACGGTGAAATCAGAATTTTCGATACTGGAATTCGTGAAGCTACTATCATTGGGCAAGGTATTGGTCTCGCTTTGCGCGGATTAAGACCTATCGCCGAAATCCAGTACCTAGATTACTTAATGTACGGACTGGAGCCATTGTACGACGATTTATCAACACTACAGTATAGAACCAAAGGTGGCCAAAAAGCACCTTTAATCATCCGTACCCGTGGTCACCGACTAGAGGGAATCTGGCATGCAGGCTCACCTATAGGAATGATTTTAAACGCTATCCGCGGAATCTACGTACTTGTCCCTCGCGACATGACACGTGCCGCAGGATTTTACAATACACTTTTACAATCTGACGAGCCTGGTTTAGTAATTGAATGCCTTAATGGATACCGCTTAAAAGAACAACTTCCAGAGAATATCGCCGAAATGACCGTTCCCTTAGGTGTTGTTGAAACACTTCAAGAAGGAAGCGATCTTACCCTAGTGACTTACGGCTCTTGCGTAAGAGTAGCTCAAGAGGCCATGGTTTTACTTGCGCAGATGGGAATTTCAGTGGAACTTATCGATGTGCAATCGCTACTTCCTTTCGACATCAACCACGATATTGTGGCGTCGTTAAAGAAAACAAACAGGCTTGTAGTTTTTGACGAAGATGTTCCAGGAGGAGCCTCATCGTTTATTCTACAAAAAGTACTGGAAGAACAAGGGGGATATTTCCACCTAGATTCTAAGCCACTAACCATCACAGCAAAAGAACATCGTCCAGCCTACGGTACTGACGGAGATTACTTCTCCAAACCAAGCACCGAAGATGTGGTAGATGCCATTTACAATATGATGAGGGAAGTTAATCCAGGAGAATTTCCAGAGATTAATTAATCCCAAAAACTAAAAAAGCCCGTTCAAATGAACGGGCTTTTTTTGTGCTTATTTTTATAGATCAAGTTTTAACCTAAACGGTCAACCTATTTCAGGCAAAGTCAGGGACGTACACATACCTCATAACTCATCACTAATTTAGGTCCTCTAGAGCCCCGTCGAAAGATAGACGGGTTGTATAAATAGATTCAGTATAGAAGCATCGTTTCTCGACCCAGCTCGAAATGACGGTTCTGGTTTATTAACGTCATTAGTCATCTAGAGCCTGTCGAAAGATAGACGGTTTGTTTAGGGAGATTTAGTATAGTAGCATCGTTTCTCTACGGAGCTCGAAATGACGGTTTTCGTTATTTAGAAAGCAGAAAGGAACAAGAAGCAAGTAGTAAAAAATCTTAGAGTTTAACCGGTTCTTTAGGTTTTAATTTGAAATTTGAAAATATTAACTTTTGCACTCATGCACTCTTGCACTTAAAACAAAGTCCTCTAAAGCCTGTCGAAAAATAGACAGATTTTAAAGCGAGAAACAGAATAGTCCATCTCTTCTCTAAATCTAATTCCCGATTAACAATTTCCCAGAATTACTCCTTTTTTTATTGGTCCAAACATAAAAACCAGAATTTAGAGGTACAATTATTTTGCTTAAAGCCTGTACGTCTATCTCTAAAATTAACTGTCCCATTAAATTGTAAATATAAACTTTATCTGACGTAGTGGCATGATTAGAAATCTCAATACTTACCCCCGTTTGAACAATATTCAATTCACGAGTGGTTTCATTTACTGCGAAAGGAATATTTGTTACGATTTCTTCATTACAAATTTTGATTCCGTCGTACTGTAATTCTCCGACACCGTTTTTTATAATAGTAATCCGATCCAAATTGTAATGACAACCATTGTAATCAATGAGGTATCTACGTTTCATATCCATTCGGAAAGTGTCGGGTAGGTTATAAAGTTTATTCGCTCGATAAATTTGAATAAACATTGTATCTGATTTTACTCTACCCGAATTTTTTTCATTAATAACTATCAGTCCCTCTTTTGAAGATAAAATTTGCTCATGCTCAATTCCTGTGAGACTGTCCTCTATTTTCTCCCATGTTCCATCAAAATACTTGAATAAAAAATAATTATTCTTTTCTTCATCAAGCTCTCCATTTGCAGCAACAAAAAGGGTGTCGTTAAAGTTGGTTATGGAGGCAACACTATAGAATTGTTTCGCGGAAAACTCCTGCCAACCTGTTTCCGTCAAACGCGCTAACCCTAAATTTAATGGTCCTGCCGCATCACCCCTTGCAATAAGTTGCCCCTCGTAAACCAACAAATCAGACATCCATCCTGGATAAGTAAAATTTAAATTCTCCCATGAAGTCCCATTAAATTTAAAAATCATATTCTCCTTAAACCCTTGATTAGTTTCAACATTTGAAACATAATAATAATCACCCTCAAAGTAAGCCCATGCCGCATAATCCTCTTTTTGAACAAACGGAGTACGTTGAATAAGATTTTCCATATTGAGGTCAATTTCAAAAATTGCAAAGGAATCTTTCAATCCAAGCGAATTAGGAAAAGGTTGGGCGTAATAATTTATAAATAACAAAGAGGTATCGCTCGATAAAATCATATCAAATGGCAAGTTATCTGCCTCAAAACTCGAGTCAAGCTCAGCAAAAACATTCCCCTCATAGGTAGTTACTTGATTATTTTGGAATTTAAAGATTTTATTAACGGGATTCCCATTAAATTCACTGACAGATCCTAAACCAAAATAGGCATCCCCAAGCTGAATCATATCCACCAGCCAGCGTTTATGATTGAAATCTGTTTGTGGGTAGACGTATTGGGCCAATGAATTGGTGGCGAAAACAAACAGAAATGTAAATCCTAAAAGTACTTTTTTCATGGCTTTATTTAATAATTAGACTTTTTATTACGGTTTCATTTTTTGTTGATATAACTTTTATCAGATAAAAACCAGCATTAATAGTATTTCCTAATTGAACTTCTATTTCAGACTGTTTTTCAAACCTTTCTGAAAAGTGTACTTTCCCTAAAAGGTCAATTATTTCAATTATTTCTATTGCATTGGTACCAACAACAAACACGTTATCCACCACAGGATTTGGATAAATAGAAATTTCAAATTCATTTGAATTTGAAGACTTTGAATCAAAACTTGTTTTATTATCACCCCCGGTAACAGGCTCCACTCCGCAAAAATAGCAATTCAGCACATTATAACAGGTTTTCACTTCCTCACCGGTTAACACATTGGTTTCAGTCCTTGTAAATCTTGTTTCGTCACCGTACGGCAGATCGTTTTCATTTAGAAAAACAAATTGCCCATCGTTACTTTCATTAAAACCTGAAGGACTCCATGAAAATTCCGACAAGCCATTAACAGGGGCTGAAGAAGGAATCCCGATTCGAATTTCTCCACCACAGATTTTGCGCAATTCACAAGGAACTTCAATTGTGGGATCATCCCCCAAAGCATGTTGACAGTTAGTGATTGCTTCGGGAATACATACTTTTACCTTGTCAATTTCTTCCTCACAGTCTTCAACGGCTATTAAATTTTTATTAGGATCATATTGCTCGTAAGTAATCCTTTTAAAATTGGTATAAGTATTGCAATAAATATTCGAATTAAAATGTTCCGCACATACTATCGCAAAGTCGTTGTCAGGATCAGGTGTATTTAAAGGATCGTACCCTGCATATTTTGATGAATTTGTCCAATAAGTTTTGACTTCACCCTTTAATAATGGTTCACCTTCTAGTGGCTTTGTACTGCCATAAAGTCCCAATGGAAAATAGCTCCCTGGTACACCACATTCCAACCTCAATGCATTCTCAGTAACAAATCCAAATCTCAATTGGGCTTCATTTCCATTGCGCACATTTATTATTATTTTAGCAGGCGTCGTCGATTCGACTTCTGCATTGCAAATTAGGTCGTATTCAACTTTGAAAACAAATAAATTTGTTAGTCCAAACGGCACATCATAAACAATGCTATTACCGGTTGCTCCTTCTATTACAGGACCATTTGGGTAATTTTCTCTCCATATATAGGTGGCACCGTTTTCACCAGTAAATGAAATATCTTTTTCACCAGATTCACAAAAGGAATATGTAACACCTACAGGTGGTAGAACGACCAAGGGAACTCCAGTTACCGTATAGGTAAATGGGGCTTTTCCTCCCCGGATTATTGTTGCATCACATGGTCCCTCCTTTTCATAGGCATAATGTAAAATAGTCTCACCGTAAGGAAAATTATAAGAAAAAGATGCTCCTCTGCCAATTTCTTCATAATTGGAACCTCCTGGGACAATCTTTATTTTATACCATACAACCTCATACCCCGCTTTTTCTTCGACTTCAACGGTTTTTTCTCCAGGGCAGAGGTCTGCATCAACTCCGGGCAGTGCAATTGGAGCTTCAATGTTAATATTTTCAAGCAACACCGGTCTATTTAAAATTAAACGTTCACATCTTGTTTGCCAATTTCCAGATTTTCGGCGATAGGCTCGAACTTTTATTTCAACATCACCCGCAATCCAATGACAAGGGATAACAAAATCCATTTGCAAACTAGGGTGATCATTAACACCATTATCACCAGCATGATCAATGTTTTGACCTACGCAAATAGTCTCTTCAGGCCCATTT
>JBLIKP010000040.1:0-20230 GCA_047635375.1 Sphingobacteriales bacterium
TTAGAAAATTAGATAGAGTAATGTATGCCGGATTAACTAAAAAGGACCTTCCTAGAAAGCGATGGCGATTGCTGTCACCAAAAGAGGTGATATTTTTAAAGCACCTTGGTGGAAAACCTAAAAAATGATTCTATAACATTTAGATACTTTGAGTTTTATCAGGGCGGAGGCTCCGTAGGAAAGACAATTAAAACAAATGATATTAATTATTCAGGTGGATTAAATCCACTTCCCTATGCGGGATTCCTGCCGTTTTCAGTTAGTGCCGGCTCTGAAAGAGTTACTGGTTTCATCGATGTGAAATTGACTGGAAATTCCTCGATATTATTATCCGAATTGGTTGTGAAATATTAGGAAGCACAAAAATAGTTCAAAAGCTCGTTAAGAAATTAACGGGCTTTTTTTATAAGTAATAATCCTCAATCAACTCTTCAAGACTTCTGGTGTAAAGGTTTTCACGGCCCCTAATAAAGAGAGTTTTTTCGGCACTTTCTGAAGGACCAAATTGGAATTTTACCATTTTCCTAAAAACGGGCTTATTCTCAGCATTCTTTACCAAAACTATTTCCTCTGGAAATAAATTAACCTTTGAAGCTTCAGCAATAAATTGGTCCATTTCGAATTCAGGATAAAGGACAAAGGCTTTTCCAGCGTTTTTCAAATTATTAATAATCCCCTTAACACATTCTTCAATGGAGAGCGTGTCGGCGTGAAGGGCTTGGTTTTTATTATTGGAAGGCCCCTTTAAGTTATTGGTAAAAAATGGCGGATTACAAATAATCACATCAAACGTATTAACCGAATTAAACTCTTGAAGAGATTGGTGAAGCAAAGTGAAGCGTTCAGTCCAAGGAGAATTGTTGAAGTTTTCTTGCGCTTGCTCAAAAGCAGCTTTATTGATCTCAAGCGCGGTAAACTGTGACTTTTTGTTTTTCTGCGCAAGCATTAAACTAAGAAGTCCCGTCCCTGTCCCGATATCTAAAATGCTACTTGGTGAAAAATTTGAAATGTCCTTGGCTACCCAAGCTCCAAATAAACAGGCGTCGGTGGTGACCTTCATTCCAGACTCTAATTGGTCAATTCTGAATTGCTTGAATTGAAAAAATGAATTAGGCATGTGCCACTAAACTTTGTTCGATTACCTCATTGTAATACTCTACATAAAGAGGCATGATGTTTTTTATGTCGAACGTTTTCGCATGTTGGAAGGCGTTCTCTTTGAACTGCTCCAGCATTGCGTCGTCAGAAAGCAGTTTAATGGCATTTTGAGCCATTTCGTCGATGTTCTTAACATCGCTAAGGAAACCGGTTTTCCCTTGTATATTTAGCTCAGGAATACCTCCTGTGTTGGAAGAAATAACCGGAACTCTGCAGGCCATGGCTTCCAAAGCGGCAAGTCCAAAAGATTCTGACTCTGACGGCATTAAAAACAAATCGGCTACGCTTAGGATTTCTTCCACAGCATCTTGCTTTCCTAGGAATCTAATGTCGTCGCAGCTGCCTAATTCTCTACAAAGTTGTTCTACGTTATTTCGTTCGGGCCCATCTCCAACTAAAAGGAGTTTGCTTGGCACTTTTTGGTTTAGTTTATGGAACACTTGAACTACATCTTGTACTCTTTTTACTGGCCTAAAATTGGAGGTATGCACTACGATTTTTTCACCATTAGGGGCGATTGCCATTTTAAAATGGTTTTTTGCCTTATGTGTGAAGCGTTCCAAATCAATGAAGTTTGGAATTACTTTAATGTCTCTTTTTATATTAAAATGGTCGAACGTCGATTTCTTCAAATCCTCAGAAACAGCCGTTACGCCATCGGAAAGGTTTATTGAATATTCAACAACGGGCTTATATGAAGCGTCTTTTCCAACCAAGGTAATGTCTGTGCCGTGGAGTGTGGTAACTACCGGAACGTGAATTCCTTCTTGCGCTAATATGCTTTTTGCCAACAAGGCGGCTGAGGCATGAGGGATGGCGTAATGAACATGAAGTATGTCAAGCTTGTCGAATTTTACTGCATCTACAAGCTTACTCGCCAAGGCGACTTCGTAGGGTGCGTATTCAAAAAGCGGATAATTATTTACACTTACTTCATGGTAAAAAAGATTTTCATTGAAGAAATCTAATCTTGCCGGTTGACTATAGGTAATGAAATGTACTTGGTGTCCGCTTGAAGCAAGAGCTTTGCCTAATTCCGTAGCAACAACGCCACTTCCTCCAAATGTTGGGTAACAAACAATTCCTATTTTCATTTTCTCTTTTAAAGGTTAGTTATCGTATTAAAGGAATAACGATTAAAATTGTTTCACGGTTTTATGCAGCAGTATTCATTGCATTATAAATTACCTGCATTATCCGTGTGCGATAGTTCTCTTTTGCCAATTTAGAGTTTTTTGAAGTAGGATAAACTCGATTTGATAAGAAAATATAAACTAAATCATTCTCTGGGTCAACCCAAGCGCATGTCCCTGTAAATCCGCTGTGTCCAAAGGTAGATGGAGACGCGCTAAGTGCGGTAGGACCATCTAAGCCTAAGTCCATTTGCGGTTTATCGAAGCCGGTTCCTCTTCTGTTTTCAGGCGGATAGGCGACCCTGGTAAAGTCCTTTATTGTGTTTTTATCTAAAATCTGTTTCCCGCCATAAGTACCTTCATTCAAATACATTTGCATTAAGATTCCAAGGTCATTTGCATTGGAAAACAGCCCGGCGTGGCCTCCAATCCCGCCAAGCATTGCTGCTCCTGGATCGTGTACATAACCGTGAACCAATTCATTTCTAAAAATGGAGTCTTTTTCTGTGGGGATAATCCGCTCAAGCGGAAGCTTATCAGTGGGTTTAAAGGTTAAATGTTGTAATCCCAAAGGCTTGTAGATCTCATTTTCTACGAAAAGATCGAAAGGGCGATGCGTAATGTTTTCAATAATTTCCTTCATGAAATAATATGGAAGGTCACTGTATTTGTAGACGCCTGGGGAATCAACCTCGGAGGTAAGAATATGATTCCACATGGTGTCTACATAATCTTGTCTCAAGTAAAGGTCATTTGTGATTTTGAAAGGAAACTCCCCGGACATCTCTTCTGAGAAAAACTTGGTGGTATCGTTCTCGGCTTCAAATGCATTCAGGTAAAAGCGAATCCAGCCTTTTAAACCGGATTGATGGGCGAGCATTTCCCTGATGATAAGCTTGCTTTTATTTGTGTTTCTTGCCGGGGCATAATAATTCTCCAATGGCTCGTTTACGTTAAGTCGGCCTTGAGCCTGAAGGTTTATTATGGCAGGTAAGGTTGCGGCAATTTTGGTGATGGAAGCAATGTCATAAACGTCGGTTAGCTCAACGTTTTTTTTTGAATCGTAGGTGGGGGTTCCAAAGGCTTTATGATAAACCACTTTTCCGTTTTTGGCAATAAGGATTTGTGCGCCTGGAGTTACCTTGTCTTTAATGGCGAACTCCATTATGGAATCAACCAAGGCAAGCGTGTCGCTGTTTAAATTGTCTTCTTCTGGTAAATCGTAACCCAATCTTATGGTGTTTGGTATGGACTTACCATCACCTGCTTTGAATCTCGCTCCAACTGAAACCGGAATTTTACCCACAATTGGGATCCCTCCAAAGATAGCCTGCGCTGCAAGTGTATTGGTGTGCTCATTGTCCTCGTAGGCGAGCAAAATTGTGTTGTTTTTTGGGAAGTTTATTAATGAATAAGGATTCCCAAAAACAGTAAGAATTTGTTGAGTTTCCTTTTCCAAATATTCGGCGAAATCCACGCTAGACTTACTCATAAGGTAATTGCTAGTGCGATAGTTCCCCATACTGTGCATAGCCGTAAGTACCAAATCAAAACCCTTAACCTTATCTAAAAGCAAATCGTAATCTCTCTGTGGGGCATCCTTGGCAATGGTGAATTTTTGGACCTTTGTGTATAGGCTAATGGTATTTAAAAAGGGGTTATTTATGGCGGTATCTCCAATACTTATCGCGGCAATTTTTTGTGTTTGCGTAGATTTAATTGGGATTAAATTAGTTGAATCCCCCAGCAGGGTAATTGAAGGCTTGAATAGCTTTCGCTGAAGTGCCTTTGATGAGTTGGTATGTAAATCTTTGTGCAGATTATTAATTTCAGCGGGTTTGAATTGGTCTAGTCCAGCTTTGTGTTTTGCGATTAAAATGCGGCGGACATGGCGTTCGATGTCTCTTTCGGTTAGTTTTCTTTTGTCCATTGCATTTTTTATTGATGCAAAAGCTTTGGGAACATCCATTGGGAAAAGGATAACATCGTTTCCGGCTAAAAGTGCGAGAACATCAGCCTCCCCTGGTTTGTAAAATGATGAAACCCCCTTCATGTTCATAGCGTCAGTAAATACCAATCCATCGAATTTCATTTTTCTTCGAAGGATTTTAGTGACCACCCTTGGCGAAAGGGTAGTAGGTGTGTTTTTCCCTTTTACCAATGCCGGGATATTCAAATGAGCAATCATCATGCTCGAAAGATCATTTTTTATTAATTGCTCAAAAGGATAAAACTCAAGCGCCATTAACTCCTTTTTCGACTTGTTTATTAGCGGAAGCGAATAGTGTGAATCTTTATCGGTGTCGCCATGTCCTGGGAAGTGTTTTGCATTCGCAAGGATTCCATTGTCTTGCATACCTTTCATGTAGGCAATGCCATATTGGGCAACAAGCTCTTTATTCTCGCCAAATGAGCGATAGTTTATTACAGGATTGTTAGGATTGTTGTTTACGTCAACAACGGGAGCGAAATTAACGTGGACACCTAGTCGTTTACATTGACGGGCGATTTCGGCGCCCATTTCATAAATTAAATCTCCATTTGGATGTGCGCCTAAAGTCATTTGTTTGGCGAAATTCATGGTGCTATCTAAACGCATTCCAAGTCCCCATTCGGCATCCATTCCAATCATTAATGGAATTTTTGATTGGGCTTGAAGCCGATTTTGCATAAGCGCCTGTCTAACAGGGCCTCCTTGGAAAAATATTAATCCACCAATATGGTTTTCTGTAATTAGTTTGGCAAGAGACTCTTCGTGTGCTTTGTCACGATTGCTGTATGCTGCAACCATAAAAAGTTGTCCGATTTTCTCATCCAAAGTCATGGACTTTAGGGTTTGGTCGGCCCATTTTTCCCGTTGATTTTGGTCAAGTGAGTAAATAGGTGGCTCAGGAAGGCTTTCACCTTGTGAGACAATGAAAGAACCCCAGGCAGCAGCCACCAATATGAAAGCTGTTTTGAAAAAGACTCTAAATTTTCGAGAAGTTGAAAGTGTAAATGCTGCCATTGTTTTATTTGAATTGTTCACAATGCTGTGAATCGTTATCTTTGAAATTAATAAGAAATCCCTCAATGAGACTACCTTCATTATTTAAAACCCCTAAGCACCGTAGGTTTGATTTTATGCCTCGCTATTTTGATCCTCAAAAGGAGGAAATGGATAATAGGGTGAAACAAATCAAGCATGAAATGGGCGTTGAGAATGATAATACTTCAAAACGCCGTCCAGGGGGAATTAGTTTTAAAAGAGATTTAAGTAGGTCTCAAAATTCTCGTACTAGAAATCAACGTTTGATCTTAATTATCATTGTTTTATCAGTTATTGCTTGCCTATTATTGAAGTAATAACTGACTGTAGCAAAGATATTCAAAGATGATTTAATATAAGGGGGTAGTTTTAAACCTTTCCACGGTTTCTTTGGAAACTATATTTCGGAGGGCTTTTGTCCAAATTGAGCAACAAAACTTTTTGTAAAGTAACCAGGACTTGAAAAACCAACGGAATAATCCACTTCTTAAATCGATCCCGATTTTTATTCCAATAAGATTTTAGCCTTGTTCAAACGAATGTTACGAACAAATCCCGTGGCTGATAACCCAGTAGTTGCCTTTAGTTTCCGATGAGCCTGCGTAAGGCTAGAGCCGATTTCTTTACAAAGGTCTTCAGAAGAAAATTGCTCGTTTGCCAAATTTGATTCCACCGCATATTTTGCCCTTTGAAGGAATTGGTCGTAATATGAGTCGATTTTTTTATCATTGAAAAAACATTCTCGTTCAGCTTTTTTGTGGATTTTGAATTTTTGATCTAAAAGGTTTCTCAGTCGTGATTTAAGTTCAAGCGAGTTAAAAGGTTTTAAAAGAAATTCGTCGGCGCCAGACTTAAAGCCAATAAGTTTTGTGGCCTCGTTTGAGTCCGCTGTGAGTATAATAACCTGTGGCTATTGGAGCGAATTGATTTAAGTGTTTAGTTTGTGATTTATCGTTTATTTCAGAAATTAAATCCTCCAAAGGCCCTATAATTAGGGTTAAAGGGGTTTTGAATTTGTGAGATATGTTCGTGAAGAATTGCGAACGTGAATCTTCGGATTGGTCTTTATTCATAATAATTTAACTGCTCAATTAAATTATGGAGAAAAATCAAAAATCAAAAACTATTAATATGAATTTACTTTTTCGATTTAAGCTTAGTGTAAATAATCAATGTGGGAAGTAGGAGTCCAAAAAGGTAAACTGCATCTTCAATTGGGATTGTACCTAATCGGATTCCAAGGTTAAAGTCGTTGTCGTACCAAACCACTGGAAGAGCTGTTAGGAATCCGTTAATTATGAAAAATGGAATTAAGCAAACTAGGAAAGCTGGAGTGAATTTTCTTATAGTTTTCCATTTAGTAATAAAATAATCAATTGCAAGAGTACCTATTGCTGCTGCTGAGGCCCAAAGGGTGTAAGTTTTGTCGGACCCGAAAAACAGATAGGTTATAAAGATTATTAGCAAGACAATACCCGTTAGGTAGGTAGGGCTTTTTACTTTGGGAAAGTACTGTCTAAGGCATTCGTAAATGAATAAACAGGCAAAGGGTACAGTAAAGAAAAACAAAACTTCCTCCAAGGGTAGTGGGCCAATATTTATACCTGTCAGGTAATCAGGATTGAAACCCCATATTTCCCAATTTGTAAACAAAACATCCCAAGCAAGATAAATCAGTCCTGATGGAATTAGCGCTAATACTGCCCATTTCCACTTGGAAACAAAATTTACTTTTTTATCAAAACTAAGAGCCAACGGTCCTAGGATGGTGAAAATGTTAAGAATTAGATACGTGTATTTTTCCATAGCTAATTTGAATGTAGGTTAAAATACCCAATAATTTTTAGGCTTAATTCTTTGTCCGGGTACCTATCTGCGTAGGCGCTAAGCAAAGGCTTGTCTTCAGATAAATTTTGTGAAAGTTTTAAAATGCTTGGCATTTCATTTTGAATGGTATAGCGCAGGTAGCGGATTTCAATGTTTGCTTTATCTCGAGTAATGGCATTATTAATTTCGGACATTCCTTTTTGAACTAGGGATAGTTTAGAAAAAGGATTATGGGAAAAATTTGCCTTGACGGCAATAAAGGCCCCATGATACGCTTGTTCGATTGGGGTAGGGTTTTTTATTTTTGCGAGCTGAGAAAGAATTATCATGGATGTCTTTTCAGACTCCTTTGAGTTTGAGTAAACACTACGAATGTTCTCCAAATCAATATTTTGGGCAAATATTACGCCTACAGTTACCAATTGTAAAACGAAAAGGGCAATTATCGTTTTTTTCAAGGGTAGTATTTTAAATAACGTGAAATTTGTTTTTGGCGAAGGCCTCAGCAAACATAAGATACTTTACAGAGTCTGATATTCTGATTCTCTCCGTTAAAATTCTCTCGGCTTTTATAGATTGTATTTTTTTGAAAAGGCCGCAGTAATAACGATATGCAAGGTATACTCCTAGCCTTGAAGAATCCGGTAATTGCTTAATTCCAATTAAAGCGGCATTGAAGTCTTCTTTGATTTCTTTTTCCAATGTTGCCTTTGAAATATTGTCAAATTTCTCAAAATCTACTCCAGGGAAATAAGATCGTCCCTTATCTTTAAAATCGTCTTTTAGGTCCCTTAGAAAATTTATTTTCTGGAAGGCTGCGCCCAACGTTTTTGATGATGGCACAAGTTTGTCATACATTTCTTGGTTCCCCTCGGTAAAGATTCGAAGGCACATTAATCCAACTACCTCGGCTGAGCCATAAATATATTCCTCGTAGTCTGGACGCTCGTAGGATGTTTTTTCCAAATCCATGCGCATGCTTTTAAAGAAAGCATCTACCTGGGTATAATCCATCTTATATTTATGAAAAGTAAGCTGGAAGGCTTGCAGTATTGGATTTAGGCTGATTTTTTCTTCAACGGCAAGTTTTGTTTCCGATTCAAAGCGATCTAATAATTGTTCTTTATTGAAGTCATGAAAAGTGTCTACAATTTCGTCGGCGTAGCGAACCAAGCCATAAATGGCATAAATAGGTAGTTGTAAACTACTATGGAACGCTTTAATACCTAAGCTGAAAGAAGTACTGTATTTCTCTGTAATGAGCTTACTGCACTCTAAACATGTTTTATCGTAAAGGTCTTTACTGTTCATTTTCAATTCTTTGTGTCACCAATTTTGAACTAATTACTACTATTGGTAATCCCGTTCCAGGAATGGTTGATGCTCCTACAAAGTACAAATTATTTAGCTTTTCATCCTTGTTCGAAGGTCTCAAAGCTCCAACTTGGTCCAGTCCATGATTTAGGCCTAAGCCAGAACCTCTGTAAAGGTTAAATTTATCTTCCCACTCAATTGGAGTGTAAATTTCTTGAGTAATGGTGTTTCCAATAATGTCGTAACCTATGCGCTCACTAAGATCTTTTAAGATGTCTTCGGCGATTTTTTCTCGTTCATCCCAAGATGGTTTGTAACGACGGTCAGGTACTGGGCACAAAACGAATAGATTTTCACATCCCTCTGGTGCCATTTCTGGATTTGACCGACTAGCTACATTTACATAATAATACGGTTTTTCTGGGATCACGGATGTTTTGAAAATTGTATCGGCGTAGCCTTCGAAATTATTTCCTAGGAAAAAATTGTGATGGTGAAGGTTTTCAATTTTCCCCTTAACACCAAGGTAAATGGTAAAGGGAGCAAGGCTCCAATCCATTTTATCAAGTTTTTCTGGGGTGTATTTTTTTCTTTTTATTACGCTTCCGCGGAAAGCAGCAGCGTCACTGTTCACTACGTAAAAATCGGCGGTGTGCTTGTTATTTTTTTGATCAATGAAACCAGCTACGGTTTTCCCGTTCTCAACGATTTCTTTGATTTCGGTGTTATAAGTGATTTTAACTTTTCTTTTTTCCAGCTCGGCGACAATGGACTCTACGATTTTATACATGCCACCTTTAATGTTCCAGTAGCCGTCATGACGCATTTCGGTGTAGTTTAAGAGCGAATAAACCGCAGGGGTTTGGAATGGTGTTCCGCCAAGGAAGAAAGAGATTAGAGAGAAAACAACCCTTACTTCTTCGCTGTCGAAATGTTTTTCCAGTTCTTGCCACATCGTGCGGAAAAGTTTTGGAAGATGCTTTAAGGGCACTGTGGCTAGCGATCCTAGGTATTGAATTAAATTATCAAAATTTCGCTTGACAATTCTATGCTCGGTATCGTGGAAAATAGCCCCTGCTTCCTGTAAATATTTTTCGATTTTTGCCGAAAGGTTAGGCTCTATTTCTGCAAATTCTGCGGCTAATTTATCTGCATCACGGTAAATATGAAATGGCTTTTTATGTTTGGCGAAAAAAACGGTGTACAAAGGGTCTAAAGGCTCCATTTGCAGCGGATTGTCCATCTTACAATCCGTAAAAAGCTCAGTGAATTCATATGACATGCTGAAAAAAGAAGGGCCTAAATCAAATGTGAATCCGTCCTTTTCCAACTTGTTTAATCGCCCGCCGGGTTGGTGGTGTTTTTCAAGTATTTCTACCTCATAACCTCGGGTAGTTAGTCTGAGAGCTGTGCTTATTCCGCCTAGCCCTGCGCCAATTATTAATGCCTTTTTTGCCATGTGTTATAATGTACGAAGTTAATCAATCCTTGGTTGAATTTGAGCAAAAAAAAAGCCGTACATCTCTGTTCGGCTCTGACCAAAGTTAATTTAAACTAATTAAGCGCGTTGCTTCGCTAATTTTTTAGTTGAGTAAGTGTTTAATTCATCTTTTAGTCTCTTACGTGCCACATGGATACGTGTTTTAACTGTCCCGATAGGAATTTGAAGATAATCGGCTATTTCGTGATACTTGTACCCGTTGAAAAACATCATAAAAGGTACTTTGTAATCGTCAGATAAGTTGTCGATAGCAGTTTGAATATCGTCCATGATGAATTTTGCTTCACCACCGTTTTTCGTGCTGCTCATCACTAAGTTAGGCATGCTGATTTCCTCATCTTGAGTAATCACCTTATTAATCTTAGTTATCCTGCGGTAATTATTGATAAAGGTGTTTTTCATAATGGTATAGAGCCAACCCTTTAAATTGGTCCCTTCCCTAAATTTCTTGTAATATGTAAATGCCTTCAGCATTGTTTCTTGAACTAAATCGTTGGCATCCTCCATGTTTTTAGTGAACTGAAGGGCATATAGACGTAAATAGTCTGATTGCTGTGTTACTTGGTAACTAAATTCTATTTTGGTCATGTTGTTTAACTTTTTTTGTTTTTGCTTAAACAAATGTACGGAATTTTTCCCCATACTACCAAACATTTTGTTTAATTATTTTTATAAATAGTTAAACGTAATTTTTGTTTGCTTAAAAAAGTACGAATTAACCAATAGTTTGGATTTTAAGGATAATAACGATTGACTTTCTTTTGAAGTATAATAGATGTAAGGTTATTAATTTACGCCTTCATGTTATGTACGCGCAATTTTTGAACCAAAATTGAATTTAGACTCATTTAAATATTATTAAATGACAAAAAAGATGTTTAAACTCATTTAAAGCCTATTTGGCAGCTAATTTGTTAAATTTTTGTTTTAATCATGTCAAATTGACTTTGTATTTTGTTTAAGTTTTGTGTGGAATTGTTTACACAATGGGATTTCACTTGTTCATGGTTTTCCACACTGGATTAAACAAAGTTTGCTGAGGGCATTTTTATTCCAATCTTTGAAAAATGAAGCAAATCTTCACTTTATTACCGCTAATTGCTGTAATGGCGGCATGCAGCCCAACTAAAAAGTCAACAATGAATCAAGATCACACCTTTACCAATAAGCTTATCGATGAGAAAAGCCCTTACCTTCTACAACATGCACATAATCCAGTGGATTGGTATCCTTGGGGTGATGAAGCTTTTGATCTGGCCAAGAAATTAGATAAACCAATTTTCCTAAGTATTGGTTACAGCACTTGCCATTGGTGCCATGTTATGGAACACGAAAGTTTTGAGGACACTGCAGTCGCTGCTTTAATGAATGACGCCTTTATTAATATTAAAGTTGATAGGGAAGAACGTCCTGATATTGATAATATTTATATGACGGTTTGTCAAATGTTAACCGGCAGTGGGGGATGGCCGCTAACAATTGTTATGACTCCAGATAAAAAACCGTTTTACGCGGCCACATACATCCCGAAAAATTCCCGCTACGGTAGAGATGGTATGATGGAGCTTATACCAGGATTGAAAAACGCTTGGAAAACGCAGCGCAATGAAATCCTAGAAAACACAAAGCGCATTGAAACTGGATTAAAAAAGGCTGTATTGAGTGAGCCTGGCAACATTCCTTCGTCCACCGTTTTTAATGAAGCGCAAAAATCTTTCGCATCACGATACGATGCCAAATACGGTGGTTTTGGGGTGAAGCCTAAATTCCCTTCCCCGCATAATTTGATATTCCTACTACGTCATGGGTATTCAACCGGAAATCAAGAGAGCATTGAAATGGTTGAAAACACATTGGAGAACATGAGATTGGGTGGTATCTACGACCAGATTGGCTTTGGTTTCCACCGCTACTCCACGGATAAAGAGTGGCTTACGCCCCACTTCGAGAAGATGCTTTATGACCAGGCAATGTTGGTTATGGCCTACGCCGAGGCTTACCAGGTGACTAAAAACCCGCTGTTTAAATCTACTGTGGAAGAAGTGATCACCTACGTTTCACGCGACATGACCGATAAAAAAGGTGGGTTCTTTTCCGCTGAAGACGCGGACAGTGAGGGAGAAGAAGGGAAGTTTTACGTTTTTTCTGAGGAAGAATTAACGGAAATAATCGGCGAAAGCCTAGCAGAAAAAATCCTGCCACTTTGGGGGATTGTAAAAGAAGGGAATTTCCTTGATGAAGCCACTGGGAAGAAAACGGGGGATAACATTCTGCATTGGAAAGAGCTCCCAAGCGACCAACTCGATGCCGCTGGTGTTACTCCAGATGAGTATGAAAAAGCTAGAAAGAAAATTTTTGATATCCGCGAAAAGCGAATCCACCCATATAAAGACGATAAAGTTTTAACTAGTTGGAATGGTCTTATGATCGCAGCCCTTACCAAGTCTTACGAAGTTTTTGGTGATGAAAAATATATTAATCTCGCTAAAGGCTCCGCCGATTTTATCCTTACAAACATGGTGAATTCTGAAGGAGAGTTAATGCATAGGTATAGGGATGGGGAAGTTGGAATTTTAGGTCATGCCGAGGATTATGCATTTTTCATTCAAGGATTGTTAGGGCTTTATGAAACTACCTTTGAAACTAAATATTTGCAGAAAGCGATTGACTTGCAAAAGGTTTTTGATGCGATGTTTTGGGATGAGAAGGATGGAGGGTATTTCTTTTCTGCGGTAAATGGTGAGAAGCTTATTGTCCGCCAAAAAGACCAATATGATGGGGCAACACCAAGTGCCAATTCAACGGCGATGATGAATTTAGTGCGCATGGGAAAAATGCTTTCCCTTCCAAAATACGATGAGCGAGCAAATGAGCTTTCGAAATTGTATGGTGAGGCGCTGGAACAAAGCCCAACGGCATTCAGTTATTTTTTAACCGCTTATTTATTTACTCAGTCCCCTTCGTTGGAAATTGTGTTTGCAGGTAAGGATAAAAAAGACATTGGTGCATTTTTAATTAAAATGAGGGAGGTTTACCTTCCGTTTAAGGTGACGCTGCTAAACGATGGCGGTGAAATAAACAAGCTTGCGCCATTTACAAAAATGCAGTTAGCTGCAGGTGGGAGTCCGACTGCCTATGTTTGTCAGAACTATGCTTGTAAACAGCCCACACAAGATGTGAAGGTGTTTTTGGAGCAGATAAACTCTTTTAACGAATAATATTGACTTCGCGTTCAAGTGGTATTCCGAATTTGTCTTTAACGGATTGAATGATCTTTTCAGATAGATCGAATACCTCTTGTCCCGTTGCTCCGCCATTGTTTACTAAAACAAGTGCTTGATTTTTCCAGGTGCCTGTGTTTCCAATAATTTTACCTTTCCAGCCACAGTTTTCAATAAGCCATCCCGCAGCTACCTTGGTGTGGTTTGGTCCCATGGGGAAGATAACTAAGTCTGGAAATTTGGCTTTCACCGGATTGACGATGTCGTTTCCTAAAACCGGGTTCTTGAAAAAGCTTCCCGCATTCCCAATGGTGGTTGGGTCAGGAAGTTTGCTTTGACGGATGTCACCTACCACTTTTGAAATGTCTGCGATGGTTGGATTTGAAATTCCACGCGCATCAAGCTCATTGTTAATGGCGCCATAGCTGGTGTTTAATTCGGAGTTTTTGGTGAGTTTTAATGTGATGTTGGTGATAAGGAATTTTCCCTTCCCTTCTTCTTTGAAATAGCTTTGTCGGTAACCAAATTTACAGTCGACTTTTGAGAAAACTCTAATTTCACCTGTTGCGAATTCAAAAGCCGTTAATTCGTGAAAAACATCTTTTACTTCAACACCATATGCCCCTATGTTTTGTATTGGAGCTGCGCCAGCAGATCCAGGAATAAGGGTTAAATTTTCAATTCCTCCCAAGCCGTTTTGAACACAATAGCCAACAAGGTGATTCCAGACTACTCCCGCTCCAACTTTCACGAAAATTTCCTCGCCTTTTTCCAGCACCTCAATTCCTTGGAAATCGGTTTTTATCACCAATCCGTGAAAATCATTGCAGAAAAGCATGTTTGAGCCGCCGCCTACAATTAATCGGGGCAAGTGATTTAATGCGGTATTGCCTAAGATTTCTTTTAGCTGACCTACAGAATTCGCCTCGATAAAAACATCGGCGAAAGCCTCTACGCCAAAAGAATTGTAAGGTTTAAGGGAAATGTTATACTGGATTTTCACGTCGCTAATTTAAGAGGTTATTTTTCGAAATAGGAATAAAAACATCTCACTTTTATAACTTTCGTATGTTTGGGAAAGGAAATCGAAAAAAAATTGGAAAGAAGTAAAAATTTAGGATTGAAGAACTGGTGGAATACACGTAATGCAATTGCCTTTATGGTGATATTCCATTTGGTTGGCTTGATTGGCTTATCTTTAGAGTGGTCGCGCGGACTTTTCCTCAATTTGGTTCCTTCCCATTTGTTGCTAATGTCATTTCTTATCCTTGTTTTTCATAAAGATTGGTCGCCCAAATTTATTGGAGTATTAATATTTACCTACCTGTCTGGGTTTTTCGCCGAGTTTTTTGGGGTAGAGACTGGATTGGTCTTTGGCGAGTATAATTACGGAGAAACGTTGGGGTGGAAATGGATGGAGATTCCTTTTATGATTGGAGTAAATTGGATTATCATGATTTATTCATCAGTAATGGTGGCAAATAAATTATCTGATAAGAAATGGGTTAGAATAATCTCCGCAGCCTTGCTTATGGTTTTCGCCGATGTCTTTATTGAGCCAGTCGCCATAGCTAACGACTACTGGTCGTGGGCAGGTGGGGAGATTCCGATTCAAAATTATTTGGGTTGGTTTGTAATTAGCTTTGCGATAATCACAGTATGGTATTCTTTCTTAAAATTGAAAACCAATAAGGTAGCTTATTCGTTATATTGGATACAATTGGTCTTTTTCATTCTTCTGAATTTGTTTTCGTAATTTTGTAATGAATTTAAAGGGCTAAGCCTTGAATATTATGTCTGAAACATTAGTAGCGTCATCTTATAATCTTTCTGTCACCATAGATCAAAATTCTGGATTTTGTTTTGGGGTAGTGTATGCCATTGAGTTGGCCGAAGAAATTTTGGATGAAGACGGTTATCTGTATTGCCTTGGCGATATCGTGCATAACGACGAGGAAGTAAAACGCTTACGCGCCAAGGGTCTTCGTATTATTAACCATGACGATTTACTTGAACTTAAAAACGAGAAATTGTTAATCCGCGCCCACGGTGAGCCGCCAGAAACTTACCGTACTGCTTTAGCAAATAATATCACGCTTATCGACGCAAGTTGCCCTGTAGTGTTAAAGCTTCAAAACCGAATTAAAAACTCCTTTGATCACGAAGATAAAATTGTGATTTTCGGAAAGCCGGGCCATGCCGAGGTTATCGGTTTAAGTGGACAAACATTAGATCAAGCCATTATTATTTCTTCAATTGATGAAATAGAAACCCTTAATCTTCCTAAGAAATTCACTCTTTACAGCCAAACTACAAAGAGCATGGAAAAGTTCTATGCATTGAAGCAAGAGCTTATCGATCGTGGATATGATGTAAAGGCTAACGATACAATCTGCCGTCAGGTGAGTAACCGTGATGTGGAGATTCCTAACTTTGTTAAGGACTTCGATAAAATCGTTTTCGTCTCAGGTAAAAAATCAAGTAACGGAAAGGTGCTTTACGAAGTATGTCGTAAGCATAATCCGAACACCTATTTCGTAAGTTGCTCAGAAGAAATTAACAAGGCCATGTTTGATGCTGATGATAAAATCGGGATTTGCGGTGCTACTTCCACGCCAATGTGGTTGATGGAGGACGTTAAAAAAACGCTGAAAAGCTATTAGAATGAAAGAATCTACGCCGGTTTATAAGGGATTTATTATAGGAATCTCCATTTATTTACTTTGGTTAATTTCGCTTATTTTTCTTTTAAACCAGCCCATAGCCGAGTTTTCTTGGTGGATTATTCCTGCAATTTTTATCCAATCCCATCTATATACTGGATTGTTTATTACAGCACATGATGGGATGCACGGCACAATCAGTTCTAATAAAAGGGCGAATAAATTTCTAGGATTTTTATGCACGGCAAGTTATGCCTTATTTTCCTTTAAAAAACTTAATGTTTCTCATTACAAGCACCACGATTTTGTGGGGGAAGATGAAGATCCAGATGTGCATTCTAAAGCCTTAATTCCTTGGTATTTTAAGTTTATGTTTGATTATTTAAGCATATTTCAATTGGTGGGAATGGCCATATTATTTAATGCTTTAAACGTGCTATTTGAGCTGCCCAATCTTGTTCTTTTCTGGGTGGTCCCAGCATTTTTAAGCACTTTTCAACTTTTTTATTTCGGCACCTACGTTCCGCATAAAGGAACTCCAGACAACAAACATAAAAGCACGACACTTTCAAAAAATCATTTTATAGCCTTTATTACCTGCTATTTTTTCGGGTACCATTATGAGCATCATGATCATCCTGAAGTGCCTTGGTGGGAATTATATAAATACAAGGCTTAGGTTTTTTTGAAGGGAAAGAAATTTTAATTTTGCAGCCCAAATAAGGGATTCGATATGAAAGGAATATTATTAGTAAATCTTGGGACACCTGATAGTCCGCAAACTCCTGATGTTAGAAAATACTTAAGAGAATTTTTGATGGACCGCCGGGTTATTGACGTCCCTTATTGGAAAAGATTTGTGCTTGTTCAGGGGATTATTGCCCCTACACGTGCGCCAAAATCAGCGGTATGCTACAAAGAAATTTGGCTTGATGAAGGCTCTCCCTTAATGGTTCACGGGAAGAGTGTGACAAAAAAAATACAGGAGAAATTAGGAGCAGATTACAAGGTTGTCCTTGCTATGCGCTACCAAAGCCCGAGTATAGAAAACGGATTGAAAGAGCTAATTGATGCAGGCGTGGATTCGATCAAAGTGGTAAGTATGTTCCCACATTATGCTAGTGCTTCCCTGGGTTCTGTGCAGGAGAAAGTAATGGAAATTCTGTCGAAATACGAGGTGATTCCAGCGCTGGAAATAACAAGTAGCTTCCATGATATGCCAGAGATGATTCAGGCTTTCGCCGAAAGAGGAAGGCAATATCCAATAGACGATTACGATCATGTTTTATTTAGCTTCCATGGGTTGCCAGAAAGGCACATTAAAAAAGCCTGTAATTCCACCACATGCCTTCAGGGAGATTGCTGTGGTGCTATGGACGATAAAAACACGATGTGCTATCGTGCGCAATGTTTCGACACCGCAAGGCTTATCGCGAAGGAATTAAACCTTTCCGAAGACCGTTACACGATTTGCTTCCAGTCACGTTTAGGACGTGATCCATGGATAAAGCCTTATACGGTTGAAGAGGTTGAACGGCTTGGGAAAGAAGGTAAAAAGAAGGTTTTGGTTTTTTGTCCGGCCTTCGTTTGCGACTGTCTTGAAACTACCTTCGAAATCAGTACTGAATATCAAGAGGATTTTGAGAAGTTTGGGGGAGAAAAATTACAGCTTGTGGAAGGCTTAAATGATATGCCTCAATGGATAGACGCTTTGGAAAAACTGGCGAAATAATTCTAAAGAAAACGATTAATCTACGCCTCGATTTTTACTTAAAATCGAGGCTTTTTTGGGTTAATTTATTTCCCATTCGGCGAGATTCTTTGCACCTTTACGTTTCCGAAAAATCAAACCTGAATTTTACATGTCTGACGTTATCCATTTACTTACCGATGCAGTTGCGAACCAAATTGCCGCAGGAGAAGTTATCCAGCGTCCAGCGTCTGTGGTGAAGGAAATGATGGAAAATTCGATTGACTCCGGCGCTACCGAAATTAAATTGGTAGTCAAAGATGCTGGAAAAGCGCTAGTTCAGGTTATCGATAACGGTTGTGGAATGAGCGAAACTGATGCTCGTATGGCATTTGAACGTCATGCCACAAGTAAAATCAACAAAGCCGACGATCTTTTTGCGATAAAAACAATGGGTTTCCGTGGTGAGGCGATGGCTTCAATTGCCGCAATTTCCCATGTGGAGCTTAAAACACGTCAGGCAAGTGAAGAGGCCGGGACAGTAATCGTTGTTGAAGGAACCGCAGTTAAAAAGCACGAGCCTTGCGCTTCAACGGTAGGGACTTCTATAGCTGTGAAGAATTTGTTTTTCAATGTGCCCGCCCGAAGGAATTTTCTAAAATCCAACCCTGTTGAATTACGGCATATATTCGAAGAATTTAACAGAGTAGCTTTGGCTCATCCAGGAATTGCCTTTCAGCTTTTTCATAATAACGATCAGATTTATCAGCTTACCGCAGGAAATTTGAAACAACGCATTGTTGGAATCCTTGGTAAAAACTATAATGAACGGTTGGTCCCTGTGGAGGAAGCCACTGATATCGTAAATGTAAACGGATTTGTGGGGAAGCCTCAGCACGCAAAAAAAACGCGAGGGGAGCAATATTTCTTCGTAAACGACAGATTCATAAAATCCCCATACCTGAATCACGCCGTTAATACAGCTTTTGATGAGCTTTTACCCGACGGTTCTTTTCCGCTTTATGTGTTGTTCATTGAAATCGATCCAGCAAAGATTGATATTAACGTGCACCCCACCAAAACGGAAATTAAATTCGAGGAGGAACAGGCGGTTTACGCGATTATTAGATCGGCGGTTAAGCGTTCTTTGGGAAAATACAACATTAGCCCAACGCTTGATTTCGATAACGAGATGACCTTCAATAATTCTGGATTGTTCATGACCGGGAATGGTCAAGGATTAAATACGGGTGGTGCCCATAGCATTACTCCAAACCCTTCGTCAGGAGGTGGCGGAAGCTCAAGTGGAGGGAATTGGGCGAGCAATTTTGATGCAGCCCGATCTCGTCCGCAAAATCAATGGGAGTCGCTTTTCGACCCAATTAGTGCAGACACTGAAACGCGCACGGTAGCTTCTCAAGAAGAATCCCTAATCAGCGGTGATGATTTGATAAGCAAGGAGGGTTACCCTACTTTTCAGTTCATGAAAAGGTACGTGGTTACTCATCTAAAGTCAGGGATTTTGGTGATCGACCAGCACTTGGCCCATGAGCGTATTCTTTTCGAGCGCTTTATGGCAACAATGGAGAAAGGCTCAGGAGCTTGTCAGCAAAGCCTGTTTCCTGAGCAAGTAGAATTTAACGCCGAGGATTTTGAGCTAATAAAGGTCATCATGGACGATTTACGTGCCTCGGGTTTTGATATAAGTGAATTTGGAAAGCGCACCGTGGTGGTAAATGGCCTCCCAGCCGATCTTCAACATTTTGAGGCCGGCGAAGTACTTCACGGACTATTGGAGTCGTTTAAGAAAAATGTGGCTTTAGTAAAGTTCGATAAACGCGAGCAGGTGGCTAAATCTTTAGCGGCTAAATCGGCGATACGTGTGGGGCAAACACTTTCAGAAATTGAAATGGCGGCGGTTATTGATGAGTTATTTTCATGTTCACAGCCCTATGCCGGAATCGGCGGAAAGCCAACACTGATAACGCTTGGCGCAGATGAGTTGGAAAGAAGATTTTCAAAAGGATTTTAAATCGGCAATCAATTATTGAACTAAATTGTTGAGGTTAATCACAGAAAAAAGATAAATGAATTCAAATTATAGGCCTCAAGGCTTTAAGATGCTTCCTGAAATTGTCAAAAACCTATTAATCATTAACGGATTAATGTTTTTCGCCACTTTCGTAATGACCAATACAATGGGGGTCGACCTTACTCGAATCCTAGGATTGCACTATTTTTCAAGTGAGTTTTTCAAGCCATATCAATTGGTTACTCACGTTTTTATGCATGGGAGTTTCATGCACCTTTTCTTAAACATGTTCGCCCTTTGGATGTTTGGTAATGTCCTTGAAAATCACTGGGGCCCCAAGAAATTTTTAATCTATTACTTTGTTACTGCTTTTGGTGCGGCAGGTTTGCACATTTTTGTGACATGGTTTGGAGTTCATGGGCTTGAACAAGGCATTGAAGCGCTAAGGGTTTCCGGTACTCCTGAGGCATTCCAGACATTTATCACAGGCTATGTCCCCGACGGACTGAAAAGTCAGTTTGTCGAAGTGCGTAGTGCCTGGGAATCAAACCCTGGAAGTAGTCAGCTCCGTGAGCAAGCTTATAGCTACGCCAATCAATTGTACAGTATGGAGGTTAATACACCAGTTGTTGGTGCTTCGGGTGCTGTGTTTGGACTGCTGCT
>JBLIKP010000041.1:0-20132 GCA_047635375.1 Sphingobacteriales bacterium
CCCCAAAAAATAAAGGGATAAACCGTAAATATTGGGTTAACGGAAATTTCGAAGGCACGTAATGTGCTGAGTTTTTAAAGTCAAATAGGATCTGGTAGTAAAGTGTTTTGTCGTAATCCCCTTTCCCTACAAACATTCCGTAGGCCACAGGGACAAGCATAAAGCTGGCAAGAATGAGGTAACCTAATACAAATTCAAAATGTTTTTTCTTCAGCTTTAATCCATTGAGCAAAACAAGGGTCCCAAAAAGTAAGGCGAAAAGTTGAAAGCCTGCGAGCATTTGATATAATGTTGCCGCACCTAGTAAAAGGCCGGATATCCGCCAATTCTCCCTTAGGAAATAGAACAAACCCCAGGCAGCAAAAAGCTTTCCAAGGGTAGAACAGATTAAGATGGGGTAGGTGATTACGTTTCCTCCGAGGGTGAAATTAAAGCAGAAGAGAAATATTAAGGGAAGGGCAAGGTAGGGCGCTGCGCGTTCCTTGAAAAAATGCTGAGAAATCCTAAAAAATGCCGCCGCTGATCCAAAAACGCATATGAAACATAATAAAAACAGCAAAGTTTTTAATGGCACCACCGTGTTTAACGCATAAATGGTATACACGTAATAGGTCCTTATATTAAATTGCTGATCGTAGCTTTCCAGAAAATAGTCTCCTTGAAATAACTCAGGATTGTTTAGTCGATAAACCTGCGGAAGGTGCTCGGCATGGTCGCCCTCGTGACTTTGGTAGCCATGAAGGAAGAAAAAAGCGCACGTTAGTGCAAAAATGTACACCCATTTATTCCACGCGGTTGGGCTAATTTTCTTTAATTTGTGACTCATAAAACTGCCATGAAAATTTTAGACGTCCTTAAAGGTAATTATTTGCAGCAAATAGCAAGTTACTGGCTTTCGCCGAAGAGGTTTCCTCTCCTTATTTTGGCGGGGGTATTAATTAGGTTGCTGGGCTTTTTAAGCGATGGTCATAACCATGACTTTGAACACTTTGAGCATTGGGCCAGTAGGTTGGCAGAATGCGGTTTTCTTGAAATATACAACGATCCAGGATCTCGCTTCCTGTGCGACTATCCGCCGCTGTACCTTTACGTTTTATGGGGTATGGGGAATCTGTTTAATTTTCTAGATTTATCTATTTTCAGTCCCACCTTCGATCTTTCTTTAAAAGCATGTAGTCTTGTTTTTGAAACTGTACTCTTGGGAGTTTTCTGGAAAATAACACGACATAAAATCTGGTTTTTCCTTTTGGTATTAAACCCCGTGATACTGCTCAACGCCTATTTCTGGGGGCAGGTAGATCTGCTTTTCGGGGGAATTTTGTTGATGGCTGTGGTCACCTTGATTCAAAATAAATACGTTTATTCAGCTATTTTCGCAGGCTTAGCGCTGTCGATGAAAAGTCAGATGCTTTTGTTTATTCCGCTTTTCGGAATGATTTACCTTCTCAAAGGTGACAATAGAAAAATTTGGAGAATTAAGTCATTGGGTATTTTGGCTGGCGTAGCCGCATTTATTATTCCGTCAATCCCCTTTTTCTTCCACCAAAATCCTATGATATCTTTTGAACCACATTACACCGCTTCGGGGCGTTATCCTTATATAGCGATGAATGCAATGAATGTGTGGTGGGCAATTTTCGCCGATTATAGCCTGAAAGCTCAATTGCTGTTTCCTAGTGGTGAAACGGAGGTTCTTGGATTAATTTCGCGAAAAAGCTTCGCTTTTTTATGCTTTGCCCCCATTTATGGGATTATTTTGTTTTGGTGCGTCAAGTTTAGGAAATCCCTTTCTCCTGAATTTATAATAAAAATGTTTGCCCTGTTAAGCATTTCCTATTTTATGTGGCTCCCTGAAATGCATGAGCGGTATAGTTTTCCGTTTTTCATTTTTGCTCCAGCAATTGTGTTAGTGTTTAAAAAGGAATGGCTCTTTTACCTGGCCTTTACCGCAATTCATCTCTTTAATCTTGTTTGGGCTTGGGGAGAGCAGACTCACTTTACCCAAGAGTGGTTTTTTAACTACGGAAGGGTGATTGCAGCCATCCATTTTATTCTATGGTGTGCCTACTTTTACGAGACTAATAAAACCCTAGCTTCCGCAAAAACAAACAATCAAATCAAATTGTCTTTAGGTAAATGAGCGAAATAAAAACAGAAAAACAAGTGCTAAAAGTGGAGGGAATGACCTGCGCCAATTGTGCTTTAGGAATTTCCAAAACATTAGAAAACCATGGTTTTTCTGATGTTCTTGTCGACTTTACCACTGGCGATGTTGAGTTTTCTCCTCAAACAAATGGCGATTCGCCTGAGAAACTCATAAAAAAAATGGGTTATAGGGTAGTTTCTGAAGGAAATGACCAAGAAAAGCCATTTTGGACCATTGACCGTAAATTTTACTTTTCCCTTATTTTTTCCGTTCCACTTTTCATGCACATGTTTGTGGATTGGGCTTGGCTAAATAACCCATGGATTCAAGCGCTTATTTGTCTGCCGGTATTTATTCTTGGAGTGCTTCACTTTGGTAGGTCAGGTTGGGGTTCTTTAAAAGCTGGCGTACCTAATATGGACGTGCTTATTATCATCGGTGCAACAGCTGCTTTCGGCTATAGCCTAACTGGGGCAATATTAAAACTTGGTCACGAATATTTATTCTTCGAAACGGCTTCCACCATTATTTCTTTGGTGCTCTTAGGCAATCTCATTGAAAAGCGAAGTGTTTCAAAAACCGGCGTGGCTTTAAGAGAATTGATGGCCCTACGTCCCGAAAAGGCGAAGAAGGTCGATGTCCATGAGGGAAAAGAACATATCCACGAGGTGGATGCCAAATCGCTTGTTAAGGGTGATTTAATCGAGGTGAACCTTGGAGATAAGGTCCCTGTGGATGGTGTGATTGTTTCAGGAAAAGGGATTTTTAACGAAGCTTCGCTCACAGGTGAAAATAGGCCAGTTAGTAAATCTAATGGCGATAGAATTCTGGGCGGCTCGATTCTAGATTCTGGGCAGGTTCGCATGATGGCAGAGCAAGTAGGTGAGGAAACCGTGATTGCACGTGTGATCGACTTGGTGAAATCTGCCCAACGTAATAAGCCTAATATCCAAAGCCTTGGAGATAAAATAAGTGCGATTTTTGTCCCAGTTGTTGTTGGAATAGCTGTGCTTACATTTTTGATCACCTTTTTCATCGCCGACGGTGGAATCCGTGCCTCCATTTTGAGTGCTGTGGCGGTGTTGGTTATTTCTTGTCCGTGCGCCATGGGATTAGCTACACCCACCGCCGTTGCCGTTGGAATTGGTCGGTCTGCAAGTGAAGGGATATTGATTAAAGGGGGCTCTGTTCTTGAAGATTTTTCTCAGATAAAAACGGTTTTTTTCGATAAAACGGGGACGTTAACCACAGGCGATTTTAAAATTACCGATTTTACTGCTTTCGAGGGTGACGACATTTCCGCGCAGGGGATTATTAAAACCTTGGAAGAGAAATCTAATCATCCCATTGCCATTTCTTTATTTAAGGCTTTCGCCGATGTAGAGCCAGTTTCCCTAGAGGATATTCATGAAATAAAGGGAGAGGGGATGAGTGGTAAATCGCCTTCGGGTGATGTTTTTAAAATTTCATCCACTACAAAAATGGATGAAGGGTTAAAATCGTTTGACGGCTGCCTTACCAAAAATGGAAAACCTATTGCCGCATGGAAATTGGGAGATGATGTTAAAAGTGGGGCCAAGGAATTAATCCAATTCTTTAAAGCTAAGGGAATCCACCCCGTTCTTTTAAGTGGCGACCGGAAAGAAAACTGCGATAAAGTTGCCAGTTTATTGGAAATCGAAACTGTCTACTCCCAAAAATTACCCCACGAAAAACTCGAAATTTTAAAGTCGGCAGCAAAAACCCAAAAGATTGCCATGGTAGGCGATGGGGTAAACGACGCTCCCTCCTTGGCAAGTGCTACGGTAGGGATTTCCCTAGGTAACGCCTCGAAAATCGCCATGGACGCTTCCGGAATTATTCTTCTTAAAGACGACCTGTTCCAACTTCAAAAAGCATTTTCCATAAGTGCAAAAACCTTGCAGACCATCAAACAGAACCTTTTCTGGGCATTTTCATACAACCTTGTCGCTATCCCAATTGCCGCATTCGGAATGTTGAATCCCATGGTAGCTGCCTTGAGTATGGCATTTTCTGATGTAATGGTGATTGGAAATTCGTTGAGGTTAAAGGTTAGGAAGATTGGGTAACTTATATTCCATTATCGAGAATTACCCTAAAGTCATTATTATTTAAAATAAAGTAATGCACAAGAAATAGGATGAAAAAAATAATTACAACTTTATTATTATCTATTCAAATAGTCCTTAGTTATTCACAAGACAATATTCAACCGATTACCATAAAGGCAAGTGTTTTAGCCGAAGACACAAAAAATATTTTGCCATTCGCCAACATTTTCAACAAAAATATTTCCATCGGAACGGCCAGTAATTTAGAAGGTTACTTTGAATTGCCCAACAACCGAATAGGTGACACCATTTTAATAACATATTTAGGTTATGAGGATAAATTATTGGTTGTTTCCCCAAATATGCCAAAAAAAATAGGCCTTTCTTCTCTTCCATCCTTATTGGGTGAAGTGGTTGTAATAGCCGACAGTGATTACCTTTATGATATCATCCTTAAAATTAGAAAGAATAAAGGGTCGAAAACAAAAACTTCAAAAACTTATTTTTTCCTCGAAACTCTACTTTATGACGAACCAATTGAGGTTATCGAATCATATTATAATGGTGAATATTCAAATTTAGGTATTGACCATTTGAGTATAAAAAAAGGAAGGATCGGATTGAAACCAATTAATAATAGATACTTCAGATCAACAGAGTCATCCAGACTTTTTTCATTGCATAATTTATTTGCAAAAAGTAAACTCTTCCCAGATAACCCATTATCATTAAAAAAGAAGGACTTAAAAAGGGATTATTCATTAAAAATTAGCAATTCATTCACAGAGAATTTATCAAAGATTATGGTGATTGATTTTATCCCCAAAAATAATAAAAATGAGCTTTTTAATGGTTCAATTTGGATTGATCAAAAGGCAAATAGGTTGATTAAAATAATTCTAAATATTCAGAATTCATCCATACACCCTTTTGTTCCGATTGGATTTAACACTATTCATGTGGTTGATATGGAAATTACCAAGTCATATGAAACCATTGATGATCAGCAATATATAAATTCAATAGATTTTAATTACAATGTGTTTTATTCAGACAATTGGGGTAATGAGGTAAAAGCAGTCACCAGGGCTTTTACAAAAGCATATAATTATGAGAATAAATTCAACCTCCCAAACTTTGAGTTTACCAGACACCTTCACGGTGATTATCGAAATATCACTGTAGTTCCTTATGATTCAGTGTTTTGGAACTTAACTTCTGAATTTAGATTCTATGATAGAGTTCAAGAAATAGAAAGATTTATAATGAAATATAAAATTGATAACCGATTTATCCACCCTGAGAATAAAAGCGATTCCAACCTCTCTCAATTGCAGTTCCCCTATTTTTTATGGAGCAAGAACAGATTTTATATGAGGCAAGCTCCAGCAAGTGTAATTGAAAAGTCAAAAAATACAAAAGCATTTGAAATAGATAGGTTTCACCTAAGTGTAAAGCTTTATTTAGATGTAAACATAGTTCAAGATTCTATAATTTATCAAGTTTACTCAATACTTGATCCCGTTAGCAGTTACTTTCACTTTTACATTAACGACTCAGATCGTGCTTTTATGAATATGTATTTTGATTTAGTGGAAATACAAAAAGATAAATTAGTTTTGGAATTAGATATGACTCAAAATCTATCGGTAGAATTAATAGAGGAAATATACCAGAAACACCTTAAAAACTTTGATGAAGCCTCAAAATTATTCGTTAATGAAACTGGTCGTGGAAGAAATTTAAAAGGAATGGAAAAGTGGAACAATTACATCTTCGATTCATTGGAAATAAATAGTTTAAGACAGTTCAATATAAAAGCTAAAGGATAAATTTTGTATATTAAATAGTGTCAAATGGGAACTTATGGTGAATGCTCAAGTTATTATTTGTGATAATTCTTTATTATAAAAGTTTGCGATGAAGAGAAAAAAATCGAAAAACAATCCCAAGTTTGGAGTAATTCTCACAATTCCTAAACTCCATCACCCAACACCAATTTGATTCAATCTAAAATCTTAAACGCTGAAAGCCTAAATACCGCAGGCAAAATCGCCTCCGTCCAAAAAATCCCCCAAGAACAAAAACTTCCCCTACAAAAACCTACCGCATAAAACCAAACTTCCCTATCTTCGCATAATGAACATTGAAATCTACACTGACGGCGCTTCTTCTGGCAATCCTGGCCCCGGAGGCTACGGCACCATCATGAAAGCGGGGCAGCATTTTAAGGAGCTTTCTGGTGGTTTTCGCAAGACTACCAACAACAGAATGGAGCTATTGGCCGTTATTGTAGGATTGGAGGCTATAAAGCTTGATAAAGCAAATGTTCTGGTGACTTCTGATTCCAAATATGTTGTAGATTCCGTCGAAAAAGGCTGGGTCTTTGGCTGGGTCAAGAAGGGCTTTAAAGACAAGAAAAATCCAGATCTGTGGAAACGATTTTTGGAAATTTATAAAAAACATAATGTTAAATTTAAGTGGGTAAAAGGCCACGCGGGGCACGCTTACAACGAGCGTTGCGACGAACTTGCTGTGCAGGCCGGACAAGGTCCAGACCTCAAAATTGATACTGGCTACGAGAACTCTATAATTAACCCAAACTTATTCTAATTGTTAAAGCCGGTTTTTATATTATTCCTTTCTTATTTTGCTTTCGCGGAAGCTTCCCTAGCGCAGGAGCGAAGTGGCAACCTTGTTCCTAACGGAAGCTTTGAAAACCTTCGAACCGAGTGCCCCGACGGATTACGACAAATATTTAAAACTAAAAATTGGGAAAGCTTTGGAAAAGGCTCCCCCGACTTATTTGTCAAATGTGAGTTAGATTCCGTCCGATTATTGAAAAATCCTTACGGCTACAAAGCGATTTCGGTGCCAAAGAGCGGACAAGGATTCCAATTCGCCAAGACAGGAAAGGCTTATGCGGGATTAATCCTTCACGAGGATCGTGCAGCATTTGAGGAATTTTTAAGAGTTAAACTATCTCGAAAATTAAGAAAAGGGGAGAAGGTTACGGCTTCCTTTTATGTAAACCTTGCGGAAATCTCTGGTTTTGCCATTAACGGACTAGGCATGGCCGTTGTTGATTCTTCGGTTTCTTCTATTGAGGCAAAGGATTTCAAAATCGTCCCTCAGGCCAAAAACAACGAGATCATCTCGGACACAGCAAACTGGGTATTAATCAGCCATGAATTCATTGCAAAAGGTGGGGAGCAGTATGCTGTCATCGGCGGATTTAATCCACTAAAATCAAGGAAAGTAATTCAGAATAAACAAAGCTGGTTTGAGGATAGTTTCATCGTAAAACCCGCAACATATGCCTACTATTTTATTGATGAAGTTTCGGTGATTGGAGAGAAATTTCCGGTTAAGGAAAGCAAGGATTTAATGGCAGATGGCAGCTTACGGAGGTCAACTTCCAAATCATCCACCACAACATTATCTATCACCAATTCCAAAGTTTTACAGAAGGGCAAAACTTTAATCACCCTGTATTTCGATTTCGATAAATCGACATTGAACGAAAGTGAAATTCAACGTTTCCGTGATTTTTTTAGCCTGATTGACCTAGGCCAAGGCGCAAAGTTCACCCTCGCTGGACACACTGATGTAAAAGGTTCCAATGATTACAATCAAAAGCTTTCCGCTCGACGGAACAGCACAGTCAAACAACTCTTAATGGTTGCCTTAGCTATTCCAGCAGAAGACATAAGCGTCCAACCTTTCGGCGAAAGCCTACGGTTTTCGAAAATTGATAAGGAAAATAGGCGAGTCCAGATTCAATGGGCTCAACCTGAGGATTAATTATCCTAAAAACTCCATTGCCTTTTTCACCATGTCAGTAGATCCTAAAAATACAGGAACACGTTGGTGAAGTTCAGAGGGTTCGATGTCAAGGATTCTCATTTTTCCAGTCGTAGCCATTCCGCCAGCCTGCTCAACAATAAGCGCCATCGGATTACATTCGTAAAGCAATCTTAGTTTTCCGTTTGGTGCGTGGGTAGACTCTGGGTAGAAGAAAATCCCACCTTTAATCAAACTACGGTGAATGTCGGCAACCATTGATCCAATATAACGAGCGCCATATGGACGGTTTGTTGCTGGGTCGTCTTCTTTACAATAGTCGATGAAGTTTTGAACGCCCTTAGAGAATGTAGAATAGTTCCCTTCGTTGCAGGAGTATATTTTACCCGTTGAAGGGAATTGCATGTTAGGATGTGATAGGCAGAACTCCCCGATTGACGGGTCAAGTGTAAATCCATTCACACCATTTCCGGTTGTATAAACTAGCATGGTACTTGAACCATAAATCACGTAACCCGCAGCTACTTGCTTAGATCCTTTTTGTAAAGCATCGGCAGTAGTTCCAGGCCCAAGTGGAGAAACTCTTCTGTAAATGCTAAAAATAGTACCAATAGAAACGTTTACATCAATGTTTGATGATCCGTCAAGCGGGTCCATCGCTACAACGTATTTGGCATCTTTAGAGTGGTCGTTGTCTATTGGGATGATTTCGTCGTCTTCTTCAGAAGCAATTGCGCAAACCTCACCACCATTGGCGAATGCTGCTATAAACTGATCATTTGCGAAAACATCTAATTTTTTAACTTCCTCACCTTGAACGTTTTCATGTCCTGCTTCACCAAGAATGTCGGCTAAGCCGGCTTTATTTACTTCTCTGTTTACAATTTTTGCTGCGGTAGAGATATCGTTTAGCAATCGGGAAAATTCGCTAGTGCTATATTTGAAATCTTCTTTATTGGCTATAATAAATTGTCCGAGGGTAGTTACCATGGTGGAATTAGGGTTTGATTAAAAAAATTAAAGCTCAAAGGTAAAAACAAATCTTAATTAAACTTTAACTCCATGTAAAGGATAAAAAATACTTTTTAAAGTTAATATCTGAATTTTAATGTACATTGCCGATGAAATCAAAGTTTTATGTGTTTCAGACCCATTGTTTTTTCTTGAAAAAATTTGTGAAGTCAATAATTATACATAAAATTGCGAAGTGTTATTCCAAATAGCACTACTCAATCACCCCAAATCATTTTGATATTTAAAGTTACCCCCTCGATTTATTTTGAGATCCCGGTAGTTTCAACAATTTGATTTATTTTTTTTATAAACCACTATATATAATTTAATTTCGAATTAATTTCCCCTTCATGTACGATATTCTTGAACTAAACGAGAAGCCCGTTGCTGAATTAAGAGACATTGCAAAACAATTAGAAGTATCCGAATTTGACGGACTTCGAAAGCAAGAACTCATCTACAAAATTCTAGACGAGCAAGCCCTAAAACCAGGGTTAAAGATTAAAACTAAAGTAGCTACTACAGAAACTTCAGAAGACAAAACTGAAGAGCCAAAAGCCGACGCTGATGCCTCTGATGATGTTGCTGAAAAGCCACGTCGTGGCCGCCCGCGTAAAGCTGATGACGAAAAACCTGCCGAAAAGGTAGAGAGAGTAGAAGCTAACGAAAAAGTTGAAGAGCCTAAGACCGAAGCTAAACCAGAAAGTAAGCCAGCCGAAAAACGTGAGCCACGTGAGCCACGCGCTCCTCGTGAGCCTAGAAAGCCCGTTCAACGTAAAAGTGACGATCGCAAGCCAGCCGAATCCAAAGTAACTGAAGCTAAATCTGACAATACTAATTCTGAAGAAAAGCCTTCCAGCGAAGAAAGACGCCCAAGACCAGAAAAACGTGAGCCAAGAGCACCACGCGAACCTCGTCCTCAGCGTACTGAAAAAACAAACGCTGAGCTAAAAATGGAAATGGAAGGCTTGATTGAGAACGAAGGTGTTCTTGAGATTATGCCTGACGGGTACGGATTTTTAAGATCTTCTGACTACCATTACCTAAGCTCTCCTGATGATATTTACGTATCGCAGTCTCAAATCAAGCTTTTTGGCTTGAAAACTGGAGATACTGTTAGAGGTACTATTCGCCCACCAAAAGAAGGTGAGAAGTATTTCCCATTGGTACGAATTGTAGGAATCAACGGTAAATTACCGGCTGATGTCCGCGACCGTATTCCTTTCGATTACTTAACTCCAATTTTCCCTCAAGAGAAACTCAACCTTTTTACAACTGCTAGTAATTACAGCACGCGTTTAATGGATCTTTTCTCACCAATTGGTAAAGGACAACGTGGACTTATCGTTGCGCAGCCTAAAACGGGTAAAACTGTCCTTTTACAGGATGTGGCTAATGCAATTGCAAAGAACCACCCAGAAGTTTATTTGATTATTCTTTTAATCGATGAACGTCCGGAAGAAGTAACCGACATGGCAAGAAATGTAAATGCTGAGGTTATTGCCTCTACATTTGATGAGCCTGCAGATCGTCACGTAAAAATCGCTAACATCGTCCTTGAAAAAGCGAAGAGATTAGTAGAATGTGGACACGATGTATGTATCCTGTTAGATTCAATTACGCGTCTTGCACGTGCTTATAACACCGTTTCTCCAGCATCAGGAAAAATTCTTTCGGGTGGTGTTGATTCAAACGCACTGCACAAGCCTAAGCGTTTCTTCGGAGCTGCACGTAACATTGAAAATGGTGGATCGCTAAGTATTTTAGCCACGGCATTAACAGATACAGGTTCTAAAATGGACGAAGTTATCTTTGAGGAATTCAAGGGTACGGGTAACATGGAACTTCAGTTGGATAGAAAACTTGCTAACAAGCGTATTTACCCTGCGATTGATATTCCTGCTTCAAGCACAAGAAAAGAAGAGTTGTTATTGGATAAAGATACCCTGCAACGCGCATGGATTCTTCGTAACCACCTTGCCGATATGAATGCAGTAGAAGCAATGCAATTTATTAAAGATCGAATGAAAGGAACCCGCAGCAATGAGGAATTCTTGATTTCGATGAATGGATAATTAAAATTAAAGAGTGTGAAACGTTTTATTCCAAATGCGTTAACCTCTCTAAATCTATTAGCGGGGGCTGTTTCAGTCCCCCTTTTTTTTGCTGGTGAATTTAGGGTAGGAGCCTCGCTAATTATTTTGGCGGCAGTATTCGATTTCCTTGACGGATTTGCAGCTAGGTTGCTTAACGCCCGTTCAGAAATAGGAGCACAGCTCGATAGCCTTGCCGATGTAGTGAGCTTTGGCTTTGCACCTTCGATAGCGATTTACTGTTTTATGGTATCTCGAGGTTTTGAGCCTGCTTGGGTTTCCAATGCAGCGTTCTTCATCGTCGTTTTTTCAGCGATTAGGTTGGCTAAATTTAATGTAGACACGCGACAAACAGATGAGTTTATCGGACTGCCAACTCCGGCAAATGCCTTGGCATTAGTTATGGTTCCGCTTTTGATGATGGATTCAGATTTTATTCCTTCAAATTTTGAGTTACCGTTGTTTTTAGGAATAATTACTCTTTCTAGCGTCTTGATGGTAAGCGAATTACGTTTGGTAGCCTTGAAATTTAAAACCTGGGCTTTCGCCGAAAACTTATTCCGCTACCTATTGATTTTAGCCTCTCCGATAATTCTTTTTGTATTTGGAATGCAAGGATTTCCTCTAATAATAATTTTATACCTAATTTTGTCACTTATAAAAAACGGAATTAGCAAAAATTAACATATCATATCTCATGAAATTTATCGCCGAAATCGACGTAATGCCAGTAAAAGAAATTTTGGATCCACAAGGTAAAGCTGTGACCAAAAGCATGAAAAACTTAGAGCTTAACTCTATCGAAAATGTGCGTATTGGAAAGCACATCACGCTTGAAGTTGAAGCCGGTTCTAAAGACGCTGCAAGTGATATGGTGGATACTGCCTGTAAGAAATTATTAGCTAACCTTATCATGGAAACCTATACCTTTAATTTGGTAGAAGCTGCTGTAGAGGCTTAATAAAATACACTTTACAAAAACCGCATCCAACGATGCGGTTTTTTTTTGCTTTTTTTCTTTGAATCCATTAAGAAAACGACGAGTAAATGGGTATTTTTGCAGTGTATGAATAAGCAAAATGTAGCAGAAATCCTTGATAGGGCCTTAAACTTTGACTTTCTTACCGCCGAAGAAGGTGAATTCCTTTTCGAAAACGCCAGCACTCCCGAGCTAATGTTTGTGGCCAATGAGCTGCGTAAGAAACAAGTTCCCCATGGAAAAGTAACCTGGATCATCGACCGTAATTGCAATACTACAAACGTGTGTATTGCCAACTGCAAGTTCTGCAACTTCTTTAGAGTCCCAGGACATGGAGAGGCTTACATCACCACAATAGAAGAATACAAAGTTAAAATCGAGGAAACCTTTAAATTGGGAGGAGAGCAACTGCTTCTTCAAGGTGGACATCACCCAGACCTTGGCCTTAAATTCTATTGCGACTTATTCTCAGAATTAAAAAGCCTTTATCCAAACCTTAAGCTTCACGCTTTAGGGCCACCAGAAATTGCACACGTCTGCAAAATCGATGGTATTTCTCATATCGACTGCCTAAAAGCACTTCAAGAAGCTGGAATGGATTCACTTCCTGGAGCTGGTGCAGAAATTCTTCACGACCGTGTTAGAAAAGTGATTTCTACAGGTAAATGTGGTGGACAAGAATGGCTGGACGTAATGGAAGCTGCGCATAAAATTAACATGACCACATCGGCAACAATGATGTTTGGGCATATCGAGACAATTTTAGAGCGTATGGAGCACTTAGTAATGCTTCGTGATGTACAAGCTAAAAAACCAGAACACGCAAAAGGATTTGCTGCATTCATTCCATGGACCTTCCAAGATGTAGATACTACGCTAAAGAAAATCCGTCGTGCTAAAAACGATGTAACCTCAGATGAGTATATCAGAATGATTGCCTTAAGCCGAATTATGCTGCCTAATGTAAAGAATATCCAAGCATCGTGGTTGACAGTAGGGAAAGAAGCAGCACAAATCTGCCTTAATGCTGGAGCAAATGATTTTGGTTCTATCATGATTGAAGAGAACGTAGTTTCTGCTGCTGGAGCTCCACACAGATTCACGGCAAACGGAATTCAGGAAGCAATTCGTGAAGCTGGATTTGAGCCTCAGTTAAGAAATCAACAGTATGATTTTAGAGAAATTCCAGCCGATATCCAAGAGCAGGTAATTACCTATTAGTTATCATTTTACCCTTGTTATTAATTATTTATTAAGGCATTCAAAATTCTTGGTAATTTCAGGAAAATATAATATCATTGTCCAGCGATTTTAACGAATAATGACCCTTGAATTAAATCTTGAAGCCCTACTTTTTTCTGCGGAGAAAAGCATGGGTGTTGACGAACTCCACCAAATTCTTTTTGAACAAATGGAGGATAGACCTTTGCGCAATGAGGTTGAAAAGGCACTCGCAATGGTCGTGCGTAAATTTAAGGACGGCGAGTTTGCCTTTGAACTTGTCAATATCAATAATGGGTATATTTTTCTTACCAGGCCACAATTTAAGGACGTTTTAATTACGCGTGAAACGCAGAATGAAGCACGGAAGCTTAGCTCTTCGGCTTTAGAAACACTAGCTATAATCGCTTATAAACAACCTATAACCAAAGGAGAGATGGAAAATATTCGTGGAGTTAACTGCGATTATTCTGTTAATAAATTATTAGACAAGGAGCTAATTTCCATGAAAGGAAAGAAAGATTCTCCAGGAAAGCCCGTGCTTTATGGGACAAGTGAAAAATTTATGGATCACTTTGGCTTAGACTCTATTAGGGATTTGCCTCAGCTTAAGGATCTTAGATCCGAAATAAATTCCATAGGAAATTAAATTTTTTTATTTTTAACTATATTTAAACCACAACGTATTAGTGATTTTTTAACACAATCATGAAAACTGAACAATTTGGAAGGTCAGCATCTACAAATAAGCCTGAGATGAAACCGATTAAAGCAAACAAGGCTCAACTTCGTCCTGAAAAGGCAAAACAAAAAAACTCTTGGAAAAGGAGTTACATGGATGAAGATGAAGATTTCGATGACATTAACGATTTCGGGTCGAGTGACTCGGTTGAAGATGATTATGACGATGAAGAGACATTTAAGCCTTAAGCCCCTAGATTTTACAGTTCCGCCATTTACAGCGGGACTTTTTTTGTGCCTAAATCTTAATAAATCCCGGAAACTAAATCCTCAATGTTGCGGTACGTATTTTTAACCACACCAGGCATATCCTTAGCCGAAAGCCAAACAGCAGCAGTAATATCTTCCTCGGTTTGTGGCGTTAATTGTTGATTGTCACATTCCATTTTAAACCAATAAGTGATTTTTAAAGCCGTTTTTCCCTTATAGGGATAGGTGTGGTATGTGATTTTTGCCTCGGATGTGATTTTTAGTCCGCTAACTCCGCATTCTTCCTCAACCTCTCTGATAGCTGCCTCCTTAATTTTTTCACCTTTTTCAATTTTCCCCTTTGGAAGGTCCCATTTTCCTAAACGCTTGATAAAAAGAGTTTCCTCTTTCTCATTTTTCACGATTCCCCCTGCGGCTTCAATTTTATGAAATTCTCTTGAAAATACTTCAAACATTTCTTCAGGATTTTCCGTTGATATGAAAACTCCATTTATTTCCTTCTTATTCAGAAGGTTAATCATTGCACGAAGGGCCTCGGGTTCATCAGGAGTTAAATCCCTGCATATTACTAGATCATTATTTTTTTTAATATTCTCAGGATTAGCTATCAAAAACGGCAAGTCGTTTATATAAATTTTATACATTTGTTACATGTTTAACAAGGAAGAAGTCACTCGCAAAGTAGCCGAATTTCTGCTACAAATCAAAGCGGTAAAGCTAAGTCTAGATAAACCATTCACATGGGCATCTGGAATCAAGTCACCAATCTATTGCGATAATCGTGTAACCCTTTCATACCCAAAAACAAGGACCTACATTCGTCAATCTTTGGCAGGAGGGATTCAAGAGATTTTTGGTAATGTTGATGCAATTGTTGGTGTTGCAACCGGCGGTATTGCCATGGGTGCGCTTGTCGCCGAAGAGTTGGGACTTCCTTTTGCCTATGTTCGTGCCGAAGCAAAATCTCACGGGACAAAAAAACATATTGATGGTGATTTGCCAGCAGGATCTAATGTTGTTGTAATTGAAGATTTGGTTAGTACCGGTATGAGCAGCCTAAAAGCGGTGCGTGTTCTTAGAGACCACGACATTATTGTGAAAGGTATGGCCGCAATTTTCACCTATGGTTTCCCTGAAGCTGATGAGAATTTCAAAAAAGAAAAAGTAAATTTATTTACCTTATCAAGCTATCCTGTTTTATTGGAAAGTGCAGTTGATGGCGGATATGTAAAAGATAAAGATCTTGACGTGCTAAAGGCATGGAGAGAAGACCCAAAAAATTGGAAAAATGACAATTGATAGCAACCCAGCAGTAATATCGAAGACTAAACAAGAAGTTTTTGAGTTCTTAAATAATCTTGAAAATCACGGACAGCTAATGCCTCCAAATATTCAAGACTGGAAAGCGGATCAAACTACTTGTTCATTCAAAATTCAAGGAATGCTTGAATTAAGCCTGAAAAAGGAAGAGACTGGCTCAATTGATAAAATTAGAACCGTCCCAAACGGAAAAGCTCCAGTAGAACTTGACCTTGAGTGGAACCTGACGGAGGTAGATGGTAAAACAAACGCTGTATTTACTATTAACGCCAAATTAAACCCTTTCTTAAAAATGATGGCACAAAAACCACTTGTCGAGCTAGCTAATTACCAAGCGGCGAAACTAGTTGATGTGATGGGATAGTTGACATTTAAGAATATTTTGAAGTTGGAATTGCTAGCGCGGTTCCAACTTTTTTTTTGCCTGTGGTTTTATTTAAACAATGAAGGCTCCTAAGGCTATTTGAAGCGCAGCGCAAAAGAGGGAAGGACCGGGTTTCTAGTATTTGGTATTTTGCTCTTCTGACTTTTTTTTCTTGATAAGCTTTTCCTTCAAAATATTCATTCGTTAATTTTTACCGCAAAGGAAACAAGTAGGCACGAAGGTTCGCGAAGCCTTCTTTAACTTCGCACCTACTTGGCGCTCTTCGCGGTTAAAAAAATTACGTTTAGTTTGGTCAAGCATTCACAACATTCAGTTTCTATAAATCATCCATACGCTGCGCTTGCTAACAGGAGTTTAAGAAGCAATGAAGGGGTTTTGGAACGTTTGGGTAAACTGAAAGACTCATAGCTCATAATTAAACAAGAGTTAGCCATCTAAAGCCCCGTCGAAAGATAGACGGGTTATTAACCGAAATCCTTCAGGGGACTCTTAATCAGACAATTAGTCATTAATAACTAAGGTAAACTGCCATTTTTTCCGAAAATAATCCCAGTTTTCACAATGGATTAACATTTGATAGTCCTTAATCAAATAAACCAACAATAATGAACTTCAATAATTTCACAATAAAATCACAAGAGGCTGTCCAAAAGGCTCAAGAGATTGCGTCGGGATTAGGTCAGCAGAGTATAGAACCCCTTCACCTTTTACGAGCCATATTGTTGGCCGATGAGAGTGTGGTGGGTATCCTTTTAAAAAGATTAAATGTAAACGTTTCTCGGATATCCGAAGTGATAAAGGCCGAGACTGAGCGACTTCCTAAAGTTACGGGAGGAAATCCCTTCCTTAGTAATCAATCGTCGGCGGTAATGCAAAAAGCCCAAGACGAGGCCCGCACAATGAAAGACGAGTTCATCTCCGTGGAACATATTCTACTTGCCCTTTTGAAAAACGGAGGGAAGGAGTCTACCATCCTTAAAGATGCAGGAGTGGGTGAAAAGGAATTGAAAAAAGCCATCGAGCAATTAAGGGGAGGTGCCACGGTTACCGACCAAAATGCCGAAGCCAAGTATAATGCCCTTCAGAAATACGCCAAGAACCTTAACGAAATGGCGCAGACGGGTAAACTTGACCCGGTAATTGGCCGCGACGAAGAAATCCGTCGGATTATTCAAATCCTTTCACGACGTACTAAGAACAATCCGATATTAGTCGGGGAGCCCGGTGTAGGAAAAACCGCCATTGCCGAGGGAATTGCCCATCGAATTGTAAGTGGTGATGTCCCTGAAAATTTGAAAACCAAAACCGTATTCTCCCTCGATATGGGATCGCTAATCGCGGGTGCAAAATTCAAAGGAGAGTTCGAAGAACGCCTAAAAGCAGTGGTTAAAGAAGTTACCGATTCCGAGGGATCTATTATCCTCTTCATCGACGAGATTCACACGCTTGTGGGCGCAGGAGGGGGAGAGGGTGCTATGGACGCTGCAAATATCCTTAAGCCGGCTTTGGCCAGAGGGGAGCTACGCGCTATCGGGGCAACCACGCTTAACGAATATCAAAAATACTTTGAAAAGGATAAAGCCTTGGAGCGCCGCTTTCAAAAGGTAATAGTAGCCGAGCCAAATACTGAGGATGCGATTTCAATCCTTCGTGGGTTAAAGGAACGCTACGAAAGTCATCACAAGGCTAGAATTAAGGACGAAGCCATTATAGCTTGTGTGGAGCTGTCGCAGCGCTATATAAGCGACCGATTCCTTCCTGACAAGGCAATTGACCTTATGGACGAAGCGGCATCAAAACTTCGCATGGAAATGGACAGTGTTCCTGAAAAACTTGACGAATTAGAACGTAGAATCCGCCAGCTGGAAATTGAGCGCGAGGCTATAAAGCGTGAAAAAGACACCAAGAAACTAAAAGCACTTTCTGAAGAGATTGCCAATCTTTCCGAGCAACGAAATGCCTTTAGGGCGCGCTGGCAGGAGGAGAAATCGTTGGTGGACGGAGTTCAAAAGAATATCCGCCTGATGGAAGATCTAAAAATACAAGCTGAGCAAGCTGAGCGCGCTGGAGATTATGAGAAAGTAGCTGAAATCCGCTACGGACGAATAAAAGAAACCGAGCAAGAGATTGAAAGGTTTAAGAAATTACTTGCCGAGAAAAACCAAGATTCAAGACTCTTGAAAGAGGAAGTTACCGCTGATGATATCGCTGCTGTTGTAGCGCGTTGGACGGGTATTCCGGTGTCCAAAATGGTGCAAAGCGAGCGGGAGAAACTTCTTAGAATGGAGGAAGAGCTGCATAAAAAAGTTATTGGTCAAAAAGAGGCTATTGAGGCTGTTGCCGATGCTGTGAGAAGATCACGTGCTGGATTGCAGGATGAAAAACGTCCTATTGGGTCGTTCATATTTTTGGGAACTACCGGAGTAGGGAAAACCGAACTGGCTAGGGCTTTGGCCGATTACCTTTTTAACGATGAACAAGCGCTTACGCGGATTGACATGAGTGAATACCAGGAGCGTCACGCCGTTTCAAGGCTGGTAGGAGCGCCTCCGGGATATGTGGGGTATGATGAAGGCGGACAATTAACCGAAGCCGTGCGGAGAAGACCCTATTCGGTGATTTTATTCGATGAAATTGAAAAAGCCCATCCTGATGTGTTTAACATCCTTCTGCAAGTGCTTGACGATGGACGCTTAACAGACAATAAAGGGCGAACAGTAGACTTTAAGAACTCAATAATTATCATGACCTCCAATATTGGAGCGCATATCATCCAAGAGAATTTGGAAGGTTTCAATGGGGATTCAAACGATGCGGTGTTGAGCAAGACGCAGAATCAAGTGTTTGAGCTTTTGAAGAAATCGGTAAAGCCAGAATTTCTGAATAGGATTGACGAAGTGATCATGTTTCAGCCACTTTCACGCGATGAAGTGAAGGACATTGCCATGATTCAGTTCAACCAAGTGGCGAAGATGCTTAAGAAGCAAGCTGTGGAGTTACACGCTTCCGCGGAAGCGATAGACTGGCTAGGACAATTAGGCTACGACCCGCAATTTGGTGCTAGACCATTAAAAAGGGTTATCCAAAAGAAAATTGTAAATGAACTTTCTAAGAAAATTCTTGCTGGAGAGGTGGAATCAAACGGGCACATATACGTAGATCTGGACAAAAAAAATCAATTTGTCTTCAAGAATTCCCTCGCAAATGAGGATGTGATTTTGAACTAAAAGGTAAGTCCGTTTCAATTATTGTAACGGACTTTTTTATGTCTTTTGAATTTATTTTCAAAAGGTTGCAACCCTTTCGTTCCGATTATTGTCTTTAATTTAGGAGTGTGTAAAATATTAAACACAAATCGTAATTAAACCTTTTTATACTATAGGATTCTAAATTAAAAGAGTTCAATTTCGTATATTGAAACAAACAACAAAATAATTGGTATATGGTTACAAAGTTTACCCAATTTTTATTTCCGATAATATTAGGATGTACTGCAGTATTAGGGCAAACAACCCATACCATTTCTGTGGAAGTCAATAAATACGTCCCGGCGGATGCGGTAATGGCACCAGGTGATACTCTAGAGTTTAAATGGGTAGCAGGAAGCCATCCAACGCAAAGTGATGATCAATTATGGGAGACTTTTCAGATGAACTCTACCAACACAAGCAAAAAGATTATCTTAACTACGCCCGGAGTTTCTACGTACTTTTGTACATCTCTTGCCCAAGCAAACAGTTACCCAGGAGGTATGACAGGACAAATTACTGTGCAAGACCAAGCAACAGCTGTAAAACGAGCTGAAAGCGCTAAGCCAGAAATTTACCCTAATCCAGCAAATAATATTCTTAACCTAGTTATTCCAATTGACCAAAACGGAATGCTAAATGTGAAGCTGTTTAACATTCTTGGAAAAGAGGTTTTATCTCTTCATAACGATTATGTAGAGCAGGGAATATTTAAGGGAAAAGTTAGAATTGATGACCTTCCAAACGGACTATACATTCTAAATATTCAACTCAACGATAAAGTATTAGCGGTAAAAAAAGTTACTAAGAAGTAAATTTTACCAAAGTAAGAAGCCCCATTTCGTGTAAACGGAATGGGGCTTTTTTTGTGGGATGATTTTATTAATTTTATTTCACTA
>JBLIKP010000042.1:0-19760 GCA_047635375.1 Sphingobacteriales bacterium
TAACCTGGAAGTCGGGCCACACCGTGGGAGTCTATTCCGCGAAGGTCGGCGGCGAGCAATACATTGGCCGCCATCAAGGCTTCCTCCTGCTTCACTCCAATTGCCAAAAACACTTTTTCGGCCCAAGCCCTTAGGGCAATTTCAGCAACTATTTTATATTCAATTCCTTCCATTCAGCAATTCGTTTCCGCAAATTTATCAATTGCCTACATTTCCTTGCATTTTAATGATGCAATTTTTAAAAGGGTGTGGTTCCTTTTTCTAACTTTGCACGCCAATTAACAACCGCGTAAATACCAAGTATTGATGGAGTATAATTTTAATGATATCGAGCAGAAATGGCAGAGTTTCTGGAAAGAAAACAAGACCTACAAGGTTACTGAGGATGCCTCAAAACCTAAGTACTACGTGCTCGACATGTTCCCTTACCCATCTGGAGCTGGCCTTCACGTCGGTCATCCGCTAGGATATATCGCCTCTGACATCATCTCTCGCTACAAAAAGCTTGAAGGTTTCAACGTGCTTCACCCAATGGGTTTCGATGCCTTTGGACTACCGGCCGAACAATACGCAATCCAAACGGGAAAGCACCCTGCCCTTACCACCGAAGAAAATATTAAAAGATACAAGCAACAACTTGGTAGCCTTGGCTTTTGCTACGATTGGGATCGTGAAGTGCGCACTTCTGAGCCTTCTTATTATAAGTGGACACAGTGGATATTCACCCAGCTATACGACTCGTGGTATAACAACGACGCCAACAAAGCCGAAAAGATTGAATCGCTTATCCAAAGATTTGAAAAATCAGGTTCTGAAGGATTAAATGACGCAACTACGTTAGAAGAAAGCTTTACCGCAGCCGAATGGAACGACTTTTCTGAAAAACAGCAACAAGATATTATCTCGAATTTCCGCTTAGCTTACCAAAGCTTCTCCGAAGTAAACTACTGCCCAGCATTGGGAACAGTGCTTGCCAACGACGAAGTTAAAGACGGTAAGTCTGAACGTGGCGGCCATCCAGTAGAGCGTATTAAAATGCGCCAGTGGTTTTTGCGTATTACCGCTTACGCAGAAAGACTTTTAGGCGAGCTTGACAATCTTCAATGGAGTGATTCATTGAAAGAAATGCAAAGAAACTGGATTGGAAAATCAGAAGGTGCCGACATTGATTTCCGCATTGAAAACACAGAAAAAGACATCACCGTTTTTACCACTCGCCCTGACACCATCTTTGGAGCGACGTTTATGGTGCTTGCACCTGAGCATGAGTGGGTAGCTGAGATTACTACATCGGCGCAGACCAAAGAAATTGAAGACTACATCGCCTACTGTAAAGCACGTACTGATGTGGAACGCCAACAGGAGAAAAAAGTAACGGGTGCCTTCACTGGAACCTACGCTATTAACCCTATTTCTGGAGATAAGCTGCCAATCTACATTTCGGAGTATGTACTTGCCGGTTACGGAACTGGAGCCATCATGGCGGTTCCAAGTGACGACGATCGTGATAACGCTTTCGCGGATAAATTTGGCATTTCTATTATTGAGGTAATCGACAAGTCCGACTACCCTGGCGCAACACGCGACGATAAAATTGGGAAGATGATTAACTCCGATTTCCTTAACGGACTAGAAGTTAAAGACGCAATCACAAAGGCATTAGACCATATAGAATCCAATAAATTAGGTGCTCGAAAAATCAACTACAAACTTAGGGACGCAGGATTTTCTCGTCAGCGCTATTGGGGAGAGCCCTTTCCAATAAAACACAAAGACGGGATTTCAAAGACCCTTACTTTCGAAAACCTTCCCTTGGAGCTTCCAATGGTGAATAGCTATAAGCCTCAAGGTCACGGCCAATCACCACTTTCAGGAAACGAAGACTGGGTGAATCTCCCTGATGGATGGCAGCGCGAAACCGACACCATGCCCGGCTATGCGGGATCCAGCTGGTATTTCCTACGTTACATGGACCCTAAAAATCCAGACCGTTTCGTGGGTGAAGAAGCTGAGAAATACTGGCAAGACGTAGACCTTTACATTGGTGGTGCCGAGCATGCAGTAGGTCATTTAATGTACTCACGCTTCTGGCAGAAATACTTGTTTGATCAAGGATTAGTGACCAAGGATGAGCCATTCAAGCAATTAATTAATCAAGGAATGATCCTTGGACGTTCAAATTTTGTTTACAGAATTAAGGATACCAACAAGTTTGTAACCCTTAGCCAAAAGGACAATTACGACACCACACCACTTCACGTGGACGTTAACATCGTTAACAACGACATCCTAGACATTGAGGCCTTTAAAAAGAGTAGAGAGGATTACGCTAGCGCAGAATTCATTCTTGAATCTTCAGACGCTACTTATCCAGGGAAATACGTTTGCGGTAATGAGGTCGAGAAAATGTCGAAATCCAAGTTCAACGTAGTAAGCCCTGATGATATCATTGCCAACTATGGTGCTGATACTTTAAGGATTTACGAAATGTTCCTTGGCCCGCTCGAACAACACAAGCCTTGGAATACCAATGGAATTGATGGAGTTTTCAAATTCTTGAAGAAATTCTGGAGATTATTTATTGATAAGGACAGCAATTTTAACGCTTCCGCGGAAGCGCCAACGAAAGAAGAATTAAAAGTCCTTCATAAAACATTAAAGAAAATTGAGGAAGATGTTTCTAGGTTTTCATTTAACACGATTGTAAGCGCAATGATGATCGCCATCAACGAGCTTACAGACCATAAATGCAATAAAAAAGCCGTCCTTGAACCGTTGGTGGTAATTTTCTCACCCTATGCTCCACACCTTTGTGAAGAGCTATGGGAAAAGCTTGGAAATAAGGCGGGAACCATTACCTCCGCTCCTCTTCCAAAATTTGATAAAAAACACTTAGTTGAAGACGCTTACGAATACCCCGTTTCTATAAACGGAAAAATGAGAGTGAAAATTAAATTACCGTTAGATTATACTCAACAAGACGCTGAGAAGGAAGTACTTAACAACGAAGTAGTAATGAAATGGCTCGATGGAAAACCACCAAGAAAGGTGATTTTTGTACCTGGAAAAATTATGAATATTGTGGTCTAAAATGTTTTCTTTAAAAAGTATTGCGTATTCAGATAAATATTCGGATATTTGCAACTCTAAATTTTTGAGCAATCCAGAGCATTTTGCTCCTGTAAATAATAAAACGCCAAGAAGATGTCAAAGGTATGTGATTTAACCGGCAAGCGCCCAATGAGTGGCAACAAGGTTTCAAAATCAAACAGAAAAACCAAGAGGAGATTTTATCCTAACTTGATTAAGAAGAGATTCTTTCTAGCTGATACTAACGAGTGGATAACTCTAAAAATTAGTACTTCAGCATTAAAAACCATTAATAAAATTGGTTTTGAAACTTACATTCAAAAGCTGGAGAAAAAAGGAATGTTATAATCGTTGACCTTAAATAAGTCTTCAAAACAATAGCACAATAGCACAATGGCAAAAAAAGGAAATAGAGTACAAGTAATTTTAGAATGTACTGAACAAAAGGGAACTGGCGTAGCTGGTATCTCTCGTTACATTACTACTAAAAATAAAAGAAATACCACCGAAAGAGTAGAGTTGAAGAAATACAACAAATACCTTAAGCGTGTAACTGTTCACAAAGAAATTAAGTAAGCCTTTTAGGTTTACCATAAAATTTAGAAATTATGGCTAAGAAATCAGTAGCAACCCTTCGAAGCGGAACTGGAAAAGAATTTCACAAAGTAATTATTTGCGAAAAATCTCCAAAATCTGGCGCGTATACATTCAAAGAATCTATCGTTCACGCAGATCACGTTAAAGACGCATTCGCAGCTGCAAAAAAATAATTCAATCAACGAATTGAAAGCTCAAAGGCTTCCTTCCTAAATTTGGGATAGGGGGCTTTTTTTGTTTATTTTCATCCTCAACTATGGGTTTATTCAACATCTTTTCGAAAAACAAAAAGGAGGCGCTTGATAAAGGGCTAGAAAAAACCAAGGAATCGGTTCTAGGGAAGCTTAAGCGTGCAGTAATTGGGAAATCGACCGTCGATGCAGAAGTGCTAGACAACTTGGAAGAAATCCTTATCACAAGCGACGTGGGCGTTCAAACTACCATTCGCATTATTGAGCGTATTGAAAAACGTGTGGCTGAAGATAAGTTCATGAACACTTCTGAACTTAACAGTATCCTTACCGAAGTAATCTGCTCACTCCTTGAAGAGCATGAAACAACAACAGTTTCGGGCTACGAACTTCCTAACGGGAAAAAGCCTTTTGTAATGCTTGTTGTGGGAGTAAACGGTGTGGGTAAAACTACCACCATCGGTAAACTTGCCCACCAAATTAAAGCATCCGGAAAAACCGTGGTTCTTGGCGCTGCCGATACTTTTCGCGCAGCAGCAGTAGAACAACTCCATATTTGGGGTGAGCGTGTGGGATGCGAAGTGGTTTCACAAAAAATGGGCACCGACCCAGCCTCTGTAGCCTTTGAAACGGTTAAAAGGGGCGTGGAACTTGGCGCCGATGTAATCATCATCGACACCGCTGGCCGACTTCACAATAAAATTAACCTTATGAACGAGCTTACTAAAATTAAGCGCGTGACTGAGAAAATAATTCCTGAAGGTCCACATGAAGTACTTCTTGTGCTTGACGCCTCAACCGGACAAAACGCAATTGAGCAAGCAAAGCAATTCACTGCAGCAACCAATGTTTCGGCACTAGCCCTGACAAAACTTGACGGTACCGCTAAGGGTGGTGTGGTAATCGGAATCTCTGATCAGTTTAAAATTCCTGTAAAATACATAGGTATAGGGGAGCGCATGGAAGATCTTCAAATATTCAATAAATTTGAATTCGTAGATAGTTTGTTTAAAAATTAACAAACAAATCGTACTACATTTCATTATTAATAAAATCACACGCATTGAAAACTAAAAGTTTCAGAAAAGACAAAATCAACCTTATTACACTAGGATGTTCAAAAAACCTAGTAGACTCTGAGGTGATGATGGGCCAACTTAAAGCCAATAATTTTAAAGTAACCCACGAAGACGACAAAGCTGAGGCTAATGTGGTTATCATAAACACGTGCGGCTTTATTGACAATGCGAAGCAGGAATCAATTGACACCATACTTAATTATTGCAAATTAAAAGAGGCTGGTACAATTGAAAAACTGTATGTAACGGGTTGTTTATCTGAACGCTACAAGCCAGATTTAGAAAATGAAATCCCTGATGTAGATCAATATTTCGGGACAAATGATCTAAAACACCTTTTAAATACCCTTGGCGCCGACTATAAGAAAGAATTGGTTGGAGAACGTCTTTTAACGACTCCGTCTCACTATGCCTATGTAAAGATCTCTGAAGGCTGTGACCGCCCGTGTTCTTTTTGTGCAATTCCACTAATGCGTGGGGTACATAAATCAAAACCTATTGAAGAATTAGTTTCTGAGATTGAAGGACTTGTAAAAAACGGAGTAAAGGAAGTTTTACTAATCGCCCAAGATTCTACTTATTACGGATTAGACATTTACAAAAAACGAAGCCTTCCTGAATTATTAAGGAAAGTATCCGATATTCCTGGACTAGAGTGGATTCGTCTGCACTACGCCTACCCTTCTGGTTTCCCGATGGAAATCTTAGATGTAATCACAGAAAGAGATAATATTTGCAATTACATTGACATGCCGCTTCAACACATAAGCGACAACATGTTAAAATCAATGCGACGTGGAATAAACAAGGAGAAAACCCTTGATTTAGTTAACCATATCCACACCAATTACCCGGACATCACGCTACGCACCACACTAATTTGTGGATACCCAGGCGAAACTGAAGAAGACCATGAAGAACTTAAAGACTTTGTCCGCGAAAGCAGATTCCACCGTCTAGGTTGTTTCACTTACTCTCACGAGGAAAATACTCATGCTTTCAATTTGGAAGATGATGTAAGTGATTTCGACAAAGCACGCCGTGCTGAAGAAATCATGGAAATTCAACAAGAAATCTCCTTAGAAAACAATGAGAATCTAATTGGAACAGTTCAACGTGTGCTTATCGACAAACTTGATGGAAACTACTACGTAGGAAGAACCAAAGCCGATAGCCCTGAAGTTGACAATGAAGTTTTAATTGAAGCATCCGACAACTACCTTTCACCTGGTTCATTTGTGAACGTAAAAATCACCGAAACTACTGACTTTGACCTTTATGGCGTCACAGTAAACCCCTAAAAAAACGTATGGAGTGTATTCAAATTCCCTTTTCGCAAACGGGCCAGTTTAGCGAGCTAATTTTAGATTATTTAGCAAACGACCCCAAACTTGCACCTTTTTTTCATTATTCTCCAGACATGGAAGGTTTTGAAAAAATCATTCAAGAAAGGAAATTTGAACACAACACCAGAGAAATTCTGGTAAACTCATTAATCGACCAGCATAAATCGGTTAAGTCTACCGGCGAGATTACCGCTTCAATAGAAAGTTTAAGAAGCGCAAATACCTTTACGGTAACTACGGGCCACCAATTAAACCTGTTTACTGGCCCATTATATTTCATTTATAAGATTGCCTCTACTATTTCGCTTGCACGGAAGCTTAAATCTAAATTCCCTAATTACAATTTCGTTCCTGTGTATTGGATGGCAACGGAAGACCATGACTTCGCTGAAATCAACCATACTTACTTATTCAATAATAAGATAGAATGGACTCCCGAGGTTTCAGGTTCCACAGGAAAAATTAAAACTGACGGAATAGAAGAGACAATAGAACAGCTTAAAGAAATTCTTGGTCAAAGCCCCTTTGCGGAAACTGCAATCTCCAAAATTGAAGACGCCTATATTAAAGAAGACAATTTAGCTTCTGCAACACGGACCCTAGCCTACTCCCTTTTCGGGAACGAAGGTCTTGTAGTAATCGATGCTGATCAAAAAGAACTAAAAAAAGTCTTCGCACCTTATATAGAGGATGATATTCTAAACGAAAGAAGCCATTCCTCAATTTTAACAGCAAAAAACAAACTGGAGAAACATTACAAACTTCCTGTAAATCCAAGAGAAATAAACTTTTTCTATCTCCAAGACAACTTTCGGGAAAGAATAGTAAAAAATGAAAACCACGAGTTTGAAGTATTAAACTCATCCATAAAATTTTCCGAGGAAGAACTTACCACCGAAATAAAAAATAATCCTCAATATTTTAGCCCCAACGTAGCCATGCGACCGCTTTACCAGGAATTAATTCTTCCAAATTTAGCCTACATTGGTGGCCCTTCAGAAATTGCTTATTGGTTTGAGTTGTGCGATACCTTTATTGAATTCGGACAAAAACTTCCTGTTTTACTTCTAAGAGATTGCTTAATGCTGGTTGACAAAACAAGCTTAAAGAAGATTGAAAAACTCGGCTTTAAACTGGAAGATGCCTTTAAGGACAAGGACGATTTAATTAAAGATTACGTAAAATCTAACTCAACCATGCAACTTTCGCTGACGGAAGAGGTCATAGCTATTGAAAACACCTTTGAAAAAATAAAGGAGAAAGCAGTTGCCATTGAACCTAATCTAAATAAAACAGTGGAAGGGGAAAAAACAAAAGCTTTAAATCATCTAAAGAGTTTAGAGCAAAAACTACTTCGGGCCGAGAAACAAAAGCACGAAACAGCAATAAATCAAATCGAAGGAGTAAAAGAAAAACTGTTCCCAAACAATGTTCCACAAGAAAGAAAAGAGAATTTTTTAACGTGGTATATAAAAAATGGTGATGATTTTATTGCCAACATTATATCAACAACAAACCCTTTAGACAAGGTTTTCAAAATTTTATATTAAAAATAATCGTTCTTTAAAATATCCTATTACTTCCTGTCAAATCCTGGTGGTAAAATTTGGATAATTTAAAGAGTACTTACTTAGGTAAGAATAAAACCCCATTTTTTCGTATTTAAAAGAAAAAAATTGTAAAATTGCGTTTAGAAAGTATTCTTTCAATCAAACAACAAACGGATTTATTAAATATTTAACAACTCTCATGAGAAGACTATTACTTGTATTAACAGTATGTGCGGTGCCTGCAGCAATGATGGCACAGAGCAAGACTTCAGGAAATTCAACACGACCGATTCAAACGCAATTTAACGGTTCGGAAATTCTTCCTGCAGCGTCAAAAACAAAAGTAGCTAATAAAGCAAACGATCACGTAACTGAGATCGGTTCTACTACTTATGACCTTCAAACTAACCAATCAATGGGTCGCCGTATCATTAATCACGGTGATAGCACACTTTCTGCAACGTGGACAATCTCTCAAGAATTTGGTAATTCAGATGCTCCTTTTGCTGATCGTGGAACGGGTTACAACTATTTCGATGGATCTGAATGGGGACCTGAGCCGGATGAGCGTCTTGAAAAAGGACTTAGAACAGGATGGCCTAGTATTTCAATTTCTTCTGACGGACGTGAAGTTGTTGTAGCACACTCGCCTCAATCAGGTCAAGTAACTTTAGGAGTTCTTTCTAACTCTGCAAAAGGTGAAAGTGATTTTTCTTTGAAAACTCCTTTCAAAAACAACGCATCCAACATTTGGGTAAGAACTGCTGCAGTAGATAGCTTCCTTTATGTAATTTCTAATCACACTGCATCTGACGGTGATTTAACCGACTCAAATGGTATCACTTCGCCAATGTATTACTCTCGTTCTATTAACAACGGAGATACTTTCGCAATTGACCATATCGCACTTCCAGGATACGATTCAACTAACTTCTCTTCGGGTGGTGGTGATGGATACGCTATTGATGCTAAAGATTCAATCGTAGCTATTTCTTACACCGCTGGTGGAACTAACTTCCTAGCACTTTGGCTATCTAAAGATTACGGTATTAACTTTGAATTAATCAATGTTGACTCTTTCCCATTCCCTAACTTAGGCGCAGCTCAAGACACGGTTCAAACTGATGTTGACGGTGATGGTGCAACTGATACTGTATTAGTTGCTGATCATACTTCTGTTTTAATCGACAACGATGGCGAAACTCACGTTTTCTGGACTGAATACAGATTATACAACGATGGAAAAGATGCTGGTACTCCAGGTAGTTTCATCCCATTCTATAACACTGAACAAATCGTCGGTCTTAAGCATTGGAGTACAAGAGACACTAGTGTTCAATACATCGCAAGAATGATTGACTGTGATGGTGGTGATGGCGCAATTACAATGGGATCTGCTTACAATTCAGAAGGTAACCGTTACGGAAACTCATACACCCTAAAGACTCCACAAGCTGGAATCAACGACGCTGGTGACATCTTTGTTACTTACTCTGCTTTAGTTGAGCGTGACACTACTACTTTTGACAATTCTATCGTTGCTGGACAACAATACAGCGATGTATTTGTAATCTACACTGAAGATAACGGTGCTACTTGGTCTGACCAACAAAACATTTCAGCTTCTGCTGGTGTTGAGGATGTTTTCCCATCAATCGCACGTGACGTAGACGATAACATTCACGTGCTTTACATGAGCGACGAAGAGCCTGGAACTATCCTACAAGGATCTGACCAAGCATCTTTAATGGCAATGAACTACGCTAAAGTTTCTGTAGCTGATATTAAAGCTGGAACTTTAGGTAACACTAACTGTCCTATCGCTACTGGTATTGATACTAAAGCACTTGCAAGAGCGCTTTCTCAAAACTACCCTAACCCAGCAAACACTATCTCTAACATCGACTTACGTTTGAACGAAACTACTAACCTTGAGCTAACGCTTAAGAATGTTCTTGGACAAACTGTAGCTGTTGTTGCAAACGGTGTTTATGCTCCAGGTTTACATAACTTCAGCATAAGCGTAGATAACCTTTCAAACGGGGTTTACTTCTACAGCTTAACTGCTAATGGCACATCAGTTGCTCAAAAAGTAATTGTAGGGAAATAATTTTCCTCACCAATAAATTAAAAATCCCGCTTGGTTCGCCAAGCGGGATTTTTTTTTGTAAAAAAAATCCAAAGCACTTTTTCTTATTGCTTTACGCAGAATTTTTTAGATTTGGGAAACAACTATAAAACAAACCCATGAAAAGAATCATACTTCCTATTCTTGCATTGGCCATTCCAATTACAACCATCGGACAAGAAATCGCTTCAAAAAATATTAAAGCTGAAATAGGCAATGGCCTTTCAATAAAAAAAGCCCCAAGATTCAATCCTAAAATCTCTCAACATCAAGCTGCATTTGAAATTGAAGTAATTGGAAATACAACCTACGACCTCCAAACCAATAACAGTATGGCCAGAAGAATATTGGCCTACCCTGACGGAAGAGTTTCGGCAATATGGACCATGTCTCAAGAATTTGGGGATGCCTCTGGAGCCTTTGGTGATAGAGGAACAGCATATAACCATTTCGATGGTACAAGCTGGGGAGAAGAACCTTCTGAAAGAATTGAAAATAACATAAGAACGGGATGGCCTAGCATCGCACTTGACGCAGATGGAAATGAACTTATCATCTCTCATGATTTCGTAAGAAATGAGTTAATAAAAAGCGTTAGCGGAACAATAGGTAGTGATTCTTATGACCAATCCCTTCCCTTCCCAAAAACGGGTGCTGTTTGGGCTAAATCTGCTAGTGTAGATAGTAACCTATACGTAATAAGCACAATTAACACAGGCGCGGTTGATTCCCCAGGAATTTCTGTTCCTATGGTATATTCTAGATCTACTGATGGTGGAATTACTTTCGCCGAAGACCAAACCTACCTTCCTGGCTATGACAGTAACTCATACTTTAACGGGTCTGCAGATAATTACTTTATCGATGCAAAGGATTCTACAGTGGCAATAGTTCTTGGTGGCTCTGGAGTTCATTTAACACTTTGGAAAAGCACTGACTACGGTGTATCCTTTGAACAAATTATTGTCGACTCATTTGCAATTAACGCATACAATGGCGACCAAAAAACTGACGAAGATGGAGATGGAGCTACTGACACATTACTCACAAACGACGGGCAGGTAAGCTGCCTAATCGATAACGAAGGTATTGTTCATGTATTCTGGGGAAACCTTTCTATTTTTAATGACGGGGAGGGAACTGCTGGAATTTTCTTTGAGAATGGGTTAAATCACTGGAGCGACGACGTAAAAGAAATCCAACAAATTGCTGAGGCTTTAGATTGCGATGGTGATTCAGTGACCACATTGGGTTCCGCAGCTTCAGCAGCTCGTTACGGAAATGCCATTTTTGCTCTAAATGCTCAGGCAGCAATTGATTCGAACAACACTATTTACTTGATTTATTCAGCCGCTGTTGAAAATGACACTACTACTTTCGACAATTCGATTACTGAGGGTCAAAATTTCAATGACATTTATGTAATTTACTCTGAGGACGACGGTGCAACTTGGTCCGAAACACAAAACATCTCTGCAAGTCCTTCGGAAGAAGACATTTTCCCTTCTATTGCCAGATTTGCTGATGACAATATTTACGTTTTCTGGCAAAAAGATGAGGAGCCAGGAACTATTCTTCAAGGAAGTGACCAAGCTGGCTTAATGGAAATGCTTTACACAGCAATCCCTGTAGCCGATATTAAAACAGGAACCATTGGAAATAATAATTGCCCAGTAAAAAACACAAACGTTGCTCAAAGGGAGCTTAAAAGTGCTTTGAGTCCAAATTATCCTAATCCTGCAAACACTACTTCAAACATCACCCTGAGCCTAACCCAAAACCAACATATAAACCTTACAGTTAAAAATATGCTTGGTCAAACCGTAAAGGAAGTTGCCAATAGAAATTTCCCAACGGGAAAACATTCATTTACAACTGAAGTTAATGACCTTCCAAATGGAGTGTATTTCTACAACCTAACTTCAAATGGAGTTTCTGTAATGCAAAAATTAGTAGTTGGTAAATAATCAATTGCCAAACATACCTTTAAAAGCCTTTCCAAATCGGAAGGGCTTTTTTTTGTTAATTTTCTTTAGGCCTGTCGGTAATTTGGAATTCCAATTACCGATATTCACTTCTACCAACGGACGAGCAAGCTTGCGGCCACCACCAAGGAGGAATGCAGTTTTAAAAGAAGGAAAACGAGTCTAATTTTACTAATTAACAATTACACATTAATAATTATTACCCCCGGCCCCGTGCGGCTGTCTCCCGGCATTATTTTAAAATTATTATTTGCCCCAAAGTAAGGTGAGGGCGGACTGCGCTAAGCAACCCTTAATATGAAAAATGATATAGATAATTGAAATAATTTCCGCAGACTTTTTTCTTTAATTAAAATTCACTCAGTCGCGCTTGGGTTGTGGAGAGAGGCTTTCTTTGGAAAGACAAATAAAATTTTAAAATCAAGCCTTGATCTTTGCTCCCCTTTGTATCAAGACAAAGGGGAAAATCATCTTGAGGATCGCAAAGTCCAACTGCCCAAAATCTAATTTACTTCATAAACACTCATTGCACTTATTTTAAGTAATTATTCAAACCCCAATTGGATTGCAGGCAGTTATCACGGAGGATTCGGTTTTAATTTTACTAACTAACAATTACACATTAATAATTATTACCATCGCCCCGTGCGGCTGTCTCCCGGCATTATTTTAAAATTCTTATTTGTCCCAAAAGAAAGGCGCGGGCAGGTGGCGAAAGCAATCCTTAAGATGGGCAATGAAATAGAGTTGAGAAATAATTTTCGCAAAAAAAACAAATAAGGGAATTCTACATAATCGCGCTTGGATTGCACGGGAGGCCTTGCTTTTGGTTGACAAATTGCTTTTCAAAATCAAGCCTTGATCTTTGCTCCCCTTTGCATCAAGACAAAGGGGAAAATCATCTTGGTAAACGAATTATCTTCCCTTCGCACAATTTCTTTAAAACACTAATCCAACCTTAACATTCTTTTCATCGATGGAAAAAGGATAGAAACCAATTAAAAAACGAAAACCAATCCTGGCCAAATTGCTATTAGCACCTAAACCTCTTCCCACAGATAATCGACTGCAAAACAAAGAATTCTCAGTGATAAAAAAAAAGAAAACCACTTTATAATTACCGATTTACCTAATGGCACAGAAAATAACAAATAGACAATTCAACAATTCGTAATTCTTAACTCAATTTCATTAGATTTGCAATAACTATCTAATTATGGCTAGACATCCCAATCCAACGGCGAAAAAGACCAAAACTACCTCCATTTCAACAGTGGTAAGCATTATGCTTGTGCTTCTTATGCTGGGAATGTTTGGACTTATCCTACTTCACGCCAAAAAAATATCTGATTATGTAAAGGAAAATATTGTCCTTTCGGTAATTGTAAAAGAAAACTCCCGTGAAGTAGATATCATCCAACTTCAAAAAAACCTTGATGTTTCTACTTATGTAAAAAACACAGCGTATGTAAGCAAGGAAATGGCGGCAGAAAAGCTTCAAAAAGATCTTGGAGAAGACTTTCTTGACTTTCTTGGATACAACCCTCTATTATCAACGGTTGATGTGTATTTAAAAGCAGAGTACGCCAACAACGATAGCATCGCCAAATTAGAACCGATAATCTTACAAAACGACATTGTGAAAGAGGTTTATTACCAGAAATCTATGGTAAACCTTATCAACGACAACATTAAGACCATTTCGTTAATAATACTTGCTTTTAGCTCAATTCTTTTAATAATTGCCCTGGCATTAATTAACAATACTATTCGCCTAGCAATGTATTCTCAACGGTTCTTAATAAAAAGTATGCAGTTGGTTGGGGCCACCCACCGCTTCATTAGCAAACCGTATTTAATGACCGGAGTTCTTCACGGAATAATTGGCGGATTACTGTCAATAATCTTTTTAATAGGAGGTTTATACTTTATCCAAGAACAAATTCCAGAGCTTATTATCCTTCAAGACATTAAAGAATTTGTAATTATCTTTGTGGCCTTAATCCTAGTAGGAATAATTATCACTTGGATAAGTACATTCTTTGCAGTTAGAAAGTATTTAAAATTAAAACTTGACGACCTTTATAGGTAAACAATAACATTATGAGTAAGAAAAATTCAGCAAAAACTTCAAATGAAACGAAGTCTTCTAATAATCAATTCCTTTTCAACAAGGATAATTACAAGCTTATGATTATTGGAGTTGCAATAATGATTTTGGGTTACCTTCTAATGATTGGTGACGAAAATATTTACGATTTCAGAAAAACCACACTTGCCCCAATGGTAATTTTAGCTGGGATAATTTTCGAAATCTACGCCATCATGAAACCTACTAAGTCAAATTCGGATAATCCCGAAGCTTAAATATCAGATAAATGTCAATTTTTGATGCCCTAATATTAGGGATAATTCAAGGACTAACTGAATTTCTACCAGTTAGTTCAAGTGGCCATATTGAGCTAGGTAAAGCCATCCTAGGTGTCGAAATAACCGACAGTCTTACTTTTACCTTATTAGTCCACTTAGCTACCGTACTTAGTACAATTGTAATCTTCAGAAAAGTGCTACTCGATTTAATTATTGGAGTTTTTTCAACACCAAAATTTAACGAGGAAAAAAAATACGCACTAATGATAATCCTTTCTATGGTTCCAGTTGGAATTATAGGTGTGTTATTTAAAGATGATTTAGAAGCTTTATTCACAGGTAAAATCGTCCTCGTTGGGCTAATGCTATGTGTGACTGCAGTACTGCTTAGCTTCACTTATTACAAAAAAAACACCTCAGAAAACATCACTTACGGAAAGGCTTTAATTATTGGTATAGCCCAGTCTATTGCAGTTTTACCCGGTATTTCCAGATCCGGAGCAACAATCGCAACGGCATTATTGCTGAATGTAAAAAAAGAAGAGGCCTCCAAATTCTCTTTCCTTATGGTGCTTGCGCCGATAATAGGAGGTTCTTTATTAGAATTTAAGGATGTAGACTTTTCACAAGTAGCAGCTGGCGCCGATAGCAATCTTGCATTACTTATTGGGTTTATTGCTGCCTTCGCAAGTGGACTATTTGCTTGTAAAATCATGATCAACATCGTAAATAAAGGAAAGCTTATTTACTTTGCCATCTATTGCTTAATCGCCGGACTTATTGCAATCTTTTTTGGATAATGCACACATCAGAAATTCCCGAAGGATATATTTTTTTAATCGACAAACCACTTACTTGGACCTCTTTTGATGTGGTTAAGCGTATGCGAGGAATAACCAAAATTAAAAAAATTGGTCATGCAGGAACACTTGATCCTTTAGCGACCGGGCTATTAATAGTTTGTGCCGGAAAATTCACCAAAAAAATAAATACAGTTCAAGATTTAGACAAAGAATACACTGGGACAATGTTTCTAGGTGCTTCTACCCCATCCTTTGACAGAGAAACTGAGGTGGACAACACCTTTGATATTTCTGACCTCACCGAAGAGCAAATCATGGCGGCAGTGCCTCAGTTTACTGGAGAAATCACTCAATATCCACCAATTCATTCTGCCGTTAAAATAGACGGACAAAGAGCGTACAAAAAAGCACGAAAAGGAATCGAAGTAAAAACTCGTCCGCGCGATGTTACCGTTAACGAATTTAAAATAACAAGAATCGAACTTCCTGAAGTAGATTTTGTTATCAATTGTACAAAAGGAACTTACATTCGAACTATCGCCAACGATTTTGGAAAAGCATTAGATAACGGAGCTTTCTTAAAAACTCTCCGTCGAACTAAGATTGGTGAATACAATGTTGATGATGCTCAAACATTAGAAGAATTACAAGCCACGTATATTCAACCTACAAGTGAAGATTCATAGAGGATTAGAAAATTTAACAGGATTCAAAAATGCCGTGGTTACCAATGGCACATTTGATGGTGTGCACATTGGACACCGTAAAATCCTTTCTCGCATTGTTGAAATTGCAAAAGAAATTGACGGAGAAACGGTACTTACTACTTATTCTCCACATCCACGTTTAATTTTATTTCCAGAACACAACGACCTAAGGTTAATAAATACACTTGAAGAAAAAATCGAGTTAATTTCTTCCTTGGGAATTGACCATCTAGTTATTATCCCATTTACCAAGGCTTTTTCACGATTAACCTCGGAGCATTTCGTTGAAGAAATTTTGGTCAATAAAATTGGCACTAAAAAACTGGTCATTGGTTACGACCACCACTTTGGAAAAAACCGTGAAGGCTCATTCGAAAACCTAAAAGCTGTAGCTCCGATTCATGGCTTTGAAGTGGAAGAAATTCCAAAACAGGACATTGACGATGTAGGTGTAAGTTCTACAAAGATCCGAGCAGCCCTTTTTGAGGGCGATATGACCACTGCAAATTCATATTTGGGTTACGACTTCCTTATTTCAGGAAAAGTGGCTCATGGAGACAAAATAGGCCGTACGATTGGCTTCCCAACAGCCAATATTGAGGTGGGGGATAAAACCAAGATTATTCCTGCAAATGGGGTTTATGCAGTTTCCGTAAAGGTGCTAAACGAAAACTATAACGCCATGATGTACATTGGGCAACGACCAACTTTAAACGGACAAAAAATTTCAATAGAAGTAAACATTTTTGACTTTGATGGGGATATTTACGGAGAGTACATCTCTGTAAATGTATTAAAACGCACTCGAGAGGATGAAAAATTCCCATCCCTTGAAAGCTTAAAATTAGCTCTGCAAAATGATGAGCGCCAAGTGAAGAACTTCTTTAATAAATAAGTTAACTTTATGGAATTCAAGCTAATATCCATATATTAGATTTTGAAAAAATTGCATTCCCATGAAATTACTCTTTATTCTACTACTTACTTTTCTCCCCCTTTTATCGTTTTCTCAATGGACAAAAAATGAAGCCGTAACAGGTGGTCCTTTTGATTGTGCAACTAAACTAGATAACTCAGTTTATGCTATTTCGGGGGAACACATTCTTAAAAAAAATGATGAAAATTGCGAATGGGAAGTAATCTACAGCAATGGTGGGGTTAGTTTAAATGCCAGAAAACTTAGAGCGTGGAAAGGTATGTTGGTATTTAACACACATGGCTACCCACTTACCCCTTTTCCTGCAAATTTATTCACTTTTGATCCAAACTCAAAAAAATTGCTGGAGAAGGATATACTTGCCGGAGGCTTTGAGGTAAGAAAAGACACCCTTTGGTATTTATCCGTTGAGAACGCCTTCACAAACGAAAGAATAGGGAAATTTAATTATTCGGTAGATTTAATTCCTCAAAATGCAGTTACTGTAAAAACATATAAATTTGATAATTATGTTTCAGCCTTAGGAGCCAATCAAAAAGAGTCAGTATTTATATCGGGAAGTCATATTTTAAACGTTCTTGATTCCATCCGTGCTATGCGAATGGATCACAGCTTTTTTACTTTATCACACCTTGGGTTATTTGATTACATTTCTGTAAACAAAGCTTTTACCTCATCCAGCGGAGCACTATTTATAAGATCTGCTGGCAGGACATCTGGCTCTGGAATGAATAAAATTTATAAATTGGATAATATTAACGGGTTAATATGGACTTTAACAGATACAAGTGGAGCCCCAGGAGCACTTGCTTCTCTTGCCATGGGGGAAAAAGAATATGTGATTTCCTTGCTAGATTCTACGCAAAACCGATCTGTTTATCGCTTAGGTCTTTTAGATACCTGGGAAAAAATCCCACGAGAAAACATAAGGCAGGTTCATAATCAAATAATTAGTTTAGAAAATGATTTATTTTTTTTCGGGCCTGAAGGTTCTGAAAAATATTCAATTCAGGAGAAAACATTCACCCCTTGTCATGACAATTTTAGTTTCCCCGATGTACAATGGATTGAAACCACGCCCAGTGGCTATTTGTTGGCTATTAGCAAATCAACCCAATACTTAGAAAATGTAAAACTTGAGAGTTCAAACACCGTATTGTCCAATCAATTTCAAAATACCCCCTACAACCGAGGTCTTTTTTCGACGGACGAAGGATATTTTTCGGTATTTAAAAAAGACCCTACCTCTCCAACAAAAAACATTCCTAATTCATCCTTTAAATCAAACGATGGTGAAATTTGGGAACCCTGGACCACTTTACCTGGAAATCAGAGCGAGTCTAATTATTACGAAATTTTAGACCATAGAAATAACGGCGTAATCATCTTAAGAAAAATTCTGAATAATAACCAAACCTATCATTTATCCACAAACCACGGTATAGACTGGATAGACATAACCAATAAAATTCCCTCCTCAACAAATCCTCTCGTTTCACCAACAATTGGCGGAAATAACTCCTATGGAACTTATTTAATTCGAGATGAAAAAATATATCATTCTGAAAATATTGATCTTAACCTCACCCAAATTACTGAGAACTCTTTTGACAGCACTCAATTCAACAATAATGATTTTAAATTTTTCAATTTAGGGTCCCATTCCTATCTCTACCAATTTGACATTTCAATCGAAAATCGAAAAAGAAAACTATTTAGACTTGGCGGAATAAACGAACCCACAATTAATACCAACATTATTTCCTATTTAGAATTCAAAGACATCCAAATGCACGATTCCGTTTTTTATGGGATTGCACGATTGGGGGTGGAGGACCAAATTTGGTATACAAAGGATGTTTCCACTTCATGGAATAAATATACCGAGGACTTACCCAAGTTTTCCCGGATAAACACAATGCATATAAACGCAGAGAAAAACATAATTTCAATTGGAACAACTAATCAGGGCCTTTGGGAAGCTCCTTTGTTTGAATATGATTCGGTACCCGTCCCCCCTGACACTATCACCACAACATCAATAAATCAAACTGAGGAGGAGCTTCGAACAGCGTTTACCATTTACCCAAATCCAGCAAGTAATAAACTTCAAATAAAAAGTAATCTCAACACCAAACTTATAAATCAAGTCAAAATAATCGATTTACAAGGGCGTACTATTCTTAATAAAATGAATTTGAATAACTCCGAAATCAACATAGACGTGAGTAATTTAAACCCAGGGTTTTACCTCACAATAATAAATGAGGAGATAAAATCACCCCTACCTTTAATGATTTCAAATTAGCGCGTATTATCTGATTAGTTTTAATTTAATATCCGTTGAATAAACTTAAGATGTTAAAGGAGTAAATAACATAGTACTAACAACGTCTCAAAACAAGTTATTTGGAGAGTTTACATTTAATATATGGATACCAAACCAATTTACGCTTAAGGGTTCCGTTTGTTGAAATTAATTACCTCCTATTATTTAACAACTTCAACAAGGCAAACCTATGGACCACAGGAATTGAAAATCAACCCTTTTCCCTGTCTTATTAAAATATCCTAAAAACCCATTTACTTCCATATTAGAATCTTTGCTTCTTAATAGTAGTAAACTGCCGGTATGACTTTGAATGTTAAACTTCCTTTATAGAATATTAAGCTAGTATACCAATAATCAATATCACAACCATAATCTCACGAGAACCTCATCTTATAACTCCCCAATCCATGGTTGAACCGGTAATTATTCAATTTACTAAGTTGATTTAAAATAAATAGGTTTAATTATGCGATAAAATGTGAGGATTCAGTACTTCCAGATGAAAGTATTTCGAATAAATAGAATTGATTTTTCTTAGAGAAGAACAAATCAGGTTTATAAACTAAAAAAAAGGGCAAAAAAAAAGCCTCTCCGTAAGGAAAGGCTCTTTTAAAATCCGGCAACGACATACTCTCCCGGGTATTA
>JBLIKP010000043.1:0-19456 GCA_047635375.1 Sphingobacteriales bacterium
AGGGTATTTCATTGATCCCCGTGAAGAAAAATTCATTTCACCCATTGGCGTTTTTAAGGCGGTAATATTTTTTCTGCCAGGTTGGATTGTAATATTTTTTTTGGTCCTAAACGGAAGAGTGTGGACTTTTAAATCATAATTGCCAAGGGGTTCCATGTAAAAGGTGTCTGCTACTCCTTGAGAATTTAGGGTATGATAAAGATTAGATTTAATTTCATTGGTGGTCCTGTCAAAGAATGTCATGTTAACATCAGTCTCCTTAGGTTCACCATAATCATTTATTAAGTTCACTTGAAGTGATGTTGGATTTAACACGTTAGATATTACCACTTTACTAATTTGTGAAACTGACGTTTCCTTCTCCGCATTGTAAACTGTCCCTACGCAATCAAACATCTTTTTTTGGGTTGCATTTAAGCCTAATCCAATTATAAATGGCCTTAAGATTATCCCATTTCTTTGTAATTTATTTGAGACTTCACATGGGTCCCCGTCGCAATTTTCAACCCCATCAGTAATTAAAACAATCATGTTTCGGGCATCTTCTGATTTTGGAAAATCTTCAGTTGAAAGCCCTAAACTATAAGCAATTGGAGTGTAACCTTGAGGGGTGAGTAGGGGTAAGGATTTTCTAATTTCCCCAATCCCGAAATTTGTAAAAGGCACCTCTAACTTGGTGTCCCTACAATTCTTCTCACTGCGCGGATGTTGATGGCCAAAGACTCTTAATCCTACCTCAATTTTTTGAGAAAAATCCAGGTTCTTGTTCACATTTGCGATGGAATCAAGCATTTGGTTAAGGACCGCTATGGCAGTTTCAATTTTCGGGTTGGATTGCCAGTTTTCCTTCATGCTACCAGAAGCATCTAGAACAAAAAGTATCCTTGTTTTCCCTTTCTTAAGCGCCGATTGTCCATAAGATTCCCCTGCAAATAGAATTGCGCAAATTAATAAAACTGACTTAATGAATTTAGGCATAAACAGGGGTGGATCTTCTTACTAACGTTAAATTTTCTGAAAGTAGGATGATTAAACCAAAAATAGGTTTAATAGTCACCCATTGTTTCTTCCAATTGTGATAGCGCATTAGCAAGTTGCTCATCGTTTGGCGCTATTCCGTGCCATTCGTGCGAACCCATCATGAAATCAACGCCAGCGCCCATTTCAGTTGCCATTAAAATCATAATAGGCTTGCCCTTGCCAGTGAGGGTTTTGGCATGATTGAGAGTGTTTACAATTGACTCCATGTTGTTTCCTTCGGCTTTTAAAACTTCCCATCCAAAGGCTTTCCATTTACCCTCTAAATCACCAAGAGTTAAAATATCATCAACATCTCCGTCGATCTGGCGACCGTTATAATCAATAGTAGAGATTAAATTGTCAATTTTTTGATGGGCGGCAAACATCGCTGCCTCCCAGATTTGACCTTCTTGAAGTTCTCCATCACCGTGAAGAGAAAAAACTAGGGATTTATCGCCATTTATTTTTTTTCCCATTGCTGTTCCAGCCGCAGAAGACAATCCTTGCCCTAAAGAACCTGAGGCAATTCTTATTCCTGGAAGACCTTCTTCAGTAGCAGGGTGCCCTTGAAGTCTTGAATTCAATTTTCTAAAACTAGCTAGTTCACTAACCTCGAAATATCCGCAACGGGCTAAGGTAGAATACCAAACCGGGGAAATATGTCCGTTTGAAAGAAAAAAAACATCCTCATTTTTAGCATCCATGTTAAAAGAGGAATCGTGATTCATTACTCCATTATATAAGGCTACAAAATAATCAGCACAACCAAGTGATCCACCAGGGTGTCCCGACTGGCATGCATGTACCATTCTTACGATGTCTCTCCTTACTTGATTTGAAATTGATTTTAATTCAGATATTTCCTTCATTTCCTTATTTTTGGATGATCTTTTTTATTTTGTTCAAAATAACGAAAATTGAGTGAGAGAAAGCGCTTGTTTTTGTTTTTTTTAAAAACTAAAACAGGATGATTTTCGGTAGATAGTAGAATTAAAGATAATTTCGTTTTTTTTGTATTAAACTAATAACCATAATTTATATTAACCATTTGTGATTAAGGATTTTACCATTCCCCTTCCTGGCAAATATTCTTGCTCCTTTCCAAATGGTATATTGTTGATTTTTCAAAACCAAAACAAAAGATAATCCTACTATTAATATTGAAATGTGATCACACACGGATTCCAGAGGTAGTGATGGGTATAATCAAAAACTTTCCTATCGAAGAGCAAAAGAAGCTGTTGCCTATTTAATTTCTAAAGGAATTACACCAGCGAGAATAACCGCTAAAGGGTTATGGTGAAACAAGAATAATTAACCAATGTGAAAAGGGGGGTGAAATGTGAGGAAGATATGCATGAGCGCAACCGAAGAACAACATTTAGGGTTATTGGTTTTATAAAAGGTACTGAAATAATAAATACAGGAGATAAGATTTAATTAGCTAATCTACCAGTTAATATTATTAGCAAAAATGAAATCGTTAAGCACTGAGTTATCAGTATGAGCGATTTCTTTTTTATTCCCTTCCCACCATTTTTTTCCTTGGTGAAGAAATAAAATATTATCCCCAATTTCTTTTACAGAATTCATGTCGTGGGTATTGACAATAGTTGTGATATTTAATTCTTGGGTAATTTCGTATATTAATTTATCGATTACAATACTTGTTTTGGGATCAAGGCCCGAATTGGGTTCGTCACAGAATAAGTATTTAGGATTTAAGGAAAGCGCTCTTGCAATTCCAACTCTTTTTTTCATTCCCCCGCTTAATTCAGAAGGGTATAGATTATTTTTATTTTCTAAATTAACCCGACTTAAACATTGATTTACCCTGTCTAACTTTTCTTCATATGAAGTTCCGGCAAACATATTTAAGGGGAACATAATGTTTTCCTCAACTGTCAAGGAATCAAATAGGGCTGATCCCTGAAATAACATACCGATTTCCTTTCTAATGGCTTTTTTGTTTTTGCGGCTCATCTCACTGAAATCCCTTCCATCATAAAGAATATTGCCGCCATCAGTGCCATAGAGGCCCACCATACACTTTATTAAGGTGGTTTTTCCTGATCCGCTTGAGCCAATGATAAGATTCGTAGTCCCTGCTTTAAAAGTTGTAGAAATGCCCTTTAAAACAACGTCGTCGGAAAAAGATTTTTTCACATCAATAATTTCAATCATTATAATAGTACTTGAGCTACAATATAATCTGTACAAAGAATGTATATACTGCCGTAAACAACTGATTTTGTGCTTGATCTCCCAACTTCTAATGCTCCTCCATTAGTATAAAACCCAAAGTAAGCCGAAACGGTTGAGATAATAAATGCAAAAATTACCGCCTTTACCATTGCAACAACAAGAAGCAAGGGGATAAACCCGTCTCTAATTCCATCCAGGTAATCGGTATAGTTTATTGCTCCGGATAAATGACCTGCTATTAAGCCCCCAGAAATTGCAAGTCCCATTGAAATTATAATTAAAAGCGGAATGGTAACTAAGGATGCTATTACTTTAGGGAGAATTAGATATCCGGCAGGGTTAACACCCATTATTTCTAGGGCATCAATTTGTTCAGTAACCCGCATGGTTCCAATTTCTGAAGCAATATTTGAGCCAACCTTTCCTACCAATACTAAACAAGTTATTGTAGGGCTTAATTCAACTATGGCTGAATCACGTACAATTGTCCCAATAATTGTGATTGGAACTAATCCACTTACTAATTGAAATGCTGTTTGTACACATGTTACAGCGCCAAGGAATACAGCAATAATTGAAACTATACCTAAGGAGCCTATTCCTATAGAAACCATTTCACGAGTAGTTTCCTTCCAGTACATCGAAAGATTTTCTGGTCTAGTGAATAGCTGTTTTAAAAGGAGTATATATTTTCCGAATTGAGTAAACATTAAGTTTAAGTTTTACCTCGTAAATGTAATAAATTATAACGTTCAGGAACGGGAAAAGATTTTAAGAAATGAAAAAGCCATCTAAAAAGATGGCTTTTATTTTATTTTTTGAATTGGTTGGCAACTACTAATTCTTTAGTACCATGAGAATAATCGTAAAAACCTTTTTTTGTTTTTACCCCCATATGCCCGGCTGTCACCATATTTACCAATAGCGGACAAGCATTGTATTTTGGGTTTCCAAGCCCTTCTGATAGCACTTTAGTTATGGCGAGAACTACATCTAGACCAATGAAATCTGCAAGTTGAAGTGGCCCCATTGGATGTGCCATTCCTAATTTCATTACGGTATCGATTTCTTCCACACCAGCAACTCCCTCATGAAGGGTAATAATAGCCTCGTTAATCATAGGAATTAACACACGGTTACTAACGAATCCAGCATAATCATTTACTTCAACAGGGACTTTTTTAAGCGTAACAGACGTTTCTGTAACCACTTTGGTAACCTCTGATGATGTATTGTAACCTTTAATGATTTCCACCAATTTCATTACTGGAACGGGATTCATAAAGTGCATACCAATAACTTGCTCTGGTCTTGAAGTAACGGATGCGATTTTTGTAATAGAGATTGAACTTGTATTTGAGGCAAGAATTGCTTCTTTCTTACAAATTTCATCTAATTCTTTAAAGATATTTAACTTAATGTCAATGTTTTCTGAAGCTGCTTCGACCACTAAATCGGCTTGACCGGCACCTTCCTTTAAAGAAGTAAATGTGGTGATGTTTGCTAGGGTAGCAATCTTATCGGCTTCAGAAATTCTTTCCTTGGAAACCTGGCGGTCCAAATTTTTCCCGATAGTAGCCATTGCTTTTTCTAAAGCTGCGCTTGAAATATCTACCAAACTTACATTATAACCAAATTGAGCGAAGGTATGTGCAATACCATTTCCCATAGTTCCTGATCCAATTACGGTTACATTTTTTATCGTCGACATAATTTTATTAGTGGTTTTGAAATTTTAAAGATTCACAAAGATAGGAAGTTGAATGAAAATGGCTTGGTATTGCCGTAAAGAAAAAAATACCCTTTAATTTCTTAAAGGGTATTTTGTGGAGAATGGGGGAGTCGAACCCCCGACCTCTTGCATGCCATGCAAGCACTCTAGCCAACTGAGCTAATCCCCCAGCTTGTACGGATATTTAAATCCGTGGCAAATATCCATAAAAAATATAATGTTCTACAACTTTTCCATTGATATAATTTTCACCCCTTGGTAATAATGGTTTATTATGTCAATATGGGTAAAACCTAACTTGCCCATATGAAAGGCTCCTTCCTGAGATAAGCCAACCCTATGGCCAAAACCTTTCCCTACCATAACATACATTCCATCACTGGCATAGGAATCAAAAATGGTGCTGTTTAATCCAAAATAGCTTCGAACTTCTGTCAATGGTATTTTAAAATCATTGCAGCTTAAAAATTTATTCGACCCATCATTTACGGTTAGGCAGATGTCTTTGGGGTTGGGGTTTCCCTTTAATTCTAAAAATTTTATCCAATCTTGACGGCGGATTTGCATTTCCCAACATGCATGGTCCATGTCGGCGCCATAAGGGTCTCGAGCTCCTTTGAGGTAGGAATAACGTTTAGAAGAATTCCAAACATCTTCGGCATTAGCTGTATGTCCACCGCTATTTGAATGGTAAACAGCTTCTATTAAATCATTTTCGTTATCTACAATTACCTGCCCGCTTGTTGAATCTACGGCCACTTTAATGCTGTCGTTAAAACGATTTTTGCCCAGATACATTTGGCAAGCCGTATGGTCGCAAAGGTCATAGCCTTCGGTAGAAAAACGGCCTATGTTTTGAAGAGTATATGTTCTTGTAATTATGGCAAGCGTTTTAAGAAACTCTACGTTCGCTAGTTTCCCGATTTCGGCTTCCATCACTCCTGCAAGGTAATCGTCCAGATCTATTTCGTTAATTATTAAAATCCCATCTGGGGTATGTTTTAAAATTACATTATCGTCATAGGTAAAGACTTCGGATTGCGGGTTTCTTAATCGAAGTTTAAAGAAATTATCGACTTCTTTGCCTGTAAAATAAAAGGCTTTTAATTTCCCGAAATATTGGTTCGCATAGTAAAATTCAATTCCAGATTCCGTCCATTTAAATTCGCCAGCTTCACCTTCAAGGAATTCCATTAACTCCTCCTTTCCATTGGTTAAACTATAATCGCCATAATCTGCTTTTAGGTAAACTTGATTAAATGTTTTTTGGGTATGAAGTCCTATTTTTATCAGCTGGGAATAGCTTTTAAGAGAAATTCCAAGTGACGAAAATAGAATAATTAGAAAGAAAATTGATCGGGTCATAAAAACTCAAAGTTAAGAAATGGAATCTACAATTATCTTAGCTGCATTCCTGTTGCAACCAGGTTTTCCTAATAGTTCTTTCATTTCAGCATAAAATTTCTTTTGCTCATCAATCAAGGACTTAGAGGTTAGGATTTTTTGAAGGTGATTTCTTACAGATTCAGTTTCGCAGTCTTGTTGAATTAACTCTGGGATTGCCATTTTATTTAAAATTAAGTTCACTAGACTAATAAACTTTACTTTGATAACTAACCTCCCAATATAAATGGAAATAGGACTTGCTCTATAAAGTACAACCTGGGGGCAATTTAAAAGGGCAGTTTCTAATGTCGCTGTACCAGAGGCAACTAATGCAGCATCGGCGGAAGCCAAAATATCATAAGTCTTATCAAATAAGACCGGAATTTCTGTTCCAAAATCTTTATAATCTTTGGCAGTAAATCCTGGGGCACCACATATTACAAAACCACGATTGGGGAAATATTTAGAAACTTCATTCATTAGTGGAAGCATGTTTTTAAGCTCCATTTTCCTGGAACCCGGTAGCAATGCAACTAATGATTTTTTATGGGTTAAATTATTGTTTGATAATGCCTGCGGCTTGAAATCATGTAATTGATCGAAAGTTGGATTTCCTACATATTGATTTTTTATACCATAAGATTTATAAAAATCAGTTTCGAAGGGGAGAATAGTAAGAATATGATCGCAGTATTTTTTAAGCTTTAAAGCTCTTTTTGTGTTCCAAGCCCAAACTTTTGGAGGGATGTAATAGATAACCTTAAACCCATTTTCCTTAGCAAACTTGGCTATTTTCATGTTAAATCCTGGGTAATCTATTAGCACAACTACATCTGGCCGGAAATTGAGAATATCCGTTTTTACAGATTTAATTAACTTGAAAATTGAAGGAAGCTTTTTTATAACCTCAACAAAGCCCATTACTGAAAAATCGGAGATGTGTTTTAGGAGTAAAAGGCCTTGTGCTTTCATGAGATCACCACCCATTCCGCGAAATTTTGCCGAATTATCAAGCTCCTTGATGCTCTTTAATAAATTTGAGCCGTGTAAATCGCCTGAAGGTTCACCGGAGATTATGTAGTATTTCATTTAGCCTTGGAAATTGAAGTAGAAGAAAATGAAGGCATAAATAAAGGTGACTAAAAGCATGCCCCTCCCAATATTATCTTTTTCTTTTTTTAAGGCCATTCGGAAAATTATTGCATTTACCCCTAAGCAAAGGATATAAACTAGATTGTCTGTAAACATAAACCCGCCCAGTAAAATTATTAGTCGGGTTAGTCCGAAAAATAAAATAGGAATGAGAGTGCCGTAAATAATGCCGAGAATAAGGGAGTCTTTTTTAAACATAATTTTATTTAAAAACCCATTTATTTAAAGGTTCGATTGCATGGTGGGCAGTGAAGTCAAATTGGACAGGAACAACTGAAATGAAGTTGTTTTTTAGGGCCCATTCATCGGTATCAGTGCCGGTATCGTTGAGTGTAAATTTTCCGGTTAACCAGAAATATTTTCTTCCCGTTGGGTCAACCCGTTCCTCAAATTCTTCTTCCCATTTTGCTACTGCTTGACGGCAAATCTTTATTCCTTTGATGTTATTATCGGCAGGGAAATTCACGTTAAGGAGTGAATCCTTTGGCAGCCCATTTTTCAAAGTTTGGGATACAATTTGCTCAATAGATTCACGAATAGGTTCGAAATCGATGTCATGGGAATAGTTGCAATGTGAAAATCCTATTGATGGTATCCCTTCAATTGCCCCTTCCATGGCCGCCGACATTGTCCCACTATAAATTACATTTATTGAGGAGTTGGAACCATGGTTAATTCCAGAGACACAAAGATCTGGTTGACGGTGAAGAATTTTATTTACGGCAAGCTTTACGCAATCTACGGGGGTTCCACTTGATTGGTAACAAGGGATTCCTGGGAAAACCTCGCACTTATCAAGCCTTAAAGGCTTCCCAATAGTTATTGCATGGCCCATTCCGGATTGGGGACTGTCGGGTGCTACCACCACAACATCACCGAATTTTTGCATTATTTCAACCAAGAATTTTATTCCAGGTGCTGTAATGCCGTCGTCGTTGGTAACCAAGATCGTAGGGCGCTTATTTTCTTCCATAAGTGCGAAAATAACCAATTAATTTTTTGTTCGAATGAATAATTCCTCACATTTGAGGAAAACCAAATTTAGTGGAAGAAACAGATTCAATTATTAACTCAAAAATCCCGCATAATGTGTTGGAGTTTGATGGCTATTGCGCCTTATGTAATTTGGCGGTGAACGTGGTTTTAAAGTTCGATAAAACACAAAAAATTAAAGTTAGGGTGTTGTCTGAAGATCCAAATTTCAAGAACGATACCCTTTACTTTTGGAACAATGGAATTAGGCTTGAAAAATCCGACGCAGTATTCGCAATTATTGAGCAGTTAAAGGGTGGCTTTCTGTTGTTTAGGTTTTTTAAAATATTACCTAAACGGGCTAATGATGCCATATATGGTTGGATTTCAAGAAATAGATATTCAATTTTTGGGAAGAGGAGCTCCTGCCGAATACCCACAGAAAAAGACAAAAACAGATTTATTTCGTAATTGGAAATATGGTAGAAGTATTAATATTAATCGGGACTTTTATATTCATGGAAGGGTTTTCATGGTTTGTTCATAAGTATTTATTTCATGGACCATTATGGTTTATCCATAAAACCCACCATAGTCCGCGCAAGGGCTGGTTTGAGCTTAACGATTTGTTTTCCTTAGGTTTTGGGGGTATTGCTGTGATATTAATAATTGTAGGACTTCCAAAATTCACTTTTCAATTTTGGATTGGCGCGGGAATTACCCTTTACGGGTTGGTATACTTCATTTTTCACGATATGTTTATCCATGGAAGGTTTGCCAAATGGAAATCGGATAATAAGTATTTAATGGCGATAAGGAAGGGACATAAAGTCCATCATAAACAGATGAAGAAAAATCCTAGTGAAGAATTTGGACTGTTGGCAGTTGGCCGTAAATACTTTAAGAAGAAACAGTAACCTAAATTAATAGGTTTTTGTCATGTTTTCGGGAATGACTAGAATGAAATCAGCTAGTTTTTTATTTCCATCCTCTAATTTTTTTATATTTTTTTGTTCGACTGTGGCAATGGTGGTGATTCTTTTTGCGGGATCATATTTGTTTAGGTACCAATTTATTCCTTGATACTCATTGGAATGATAAGTTCCATTGAAGTGCAGAAAAACATGATCAGGTTGCTGACCTTTAGCAATGAAATAGGCCATAGTGGCATCCTTAATGGCCTGTGCCTTGGGCAGGTTTTCGGCTCCATGTCCGGGCATCATTTTAGCCATACCAGCATAAAGTGAAAGTTCAGGATCGTAGGAAATTGGAAGAGGGGCAACCCATTTTTTTTCCGATGATTTTAAACTGTCCAGTGCCTCGAAACCGTTATGAAAAACTTTATTAGCGAATCGTCGAGGGACATTTGTTGCAATAAAATCAAGATTGTTGTCCTTCGCGAAATCTACAAGAGGTGCGTAATCTGTAGAATGATTCGGCCATAGCCTAATCAATGAATCCAAGGCTTTTTTATCAATTTCCCCTTTTACATATTTGGCTAAAGCCGAATTGTTGTCTCTTTCAAACATTTCGGCGCCAAGCACCAAGGGAGTTCTCTCAAATAGCTTTGAAGCTGTTTCAAGCTGAATCCAATGACACATTGAGTTATTATGAAGCTCCCCAAATAATACTATGTTCGCCTTATTAAGCTCTTTAATGTATTTTTTGAATGAAATTTCTTTTCCATTTTTCGTGAATATCCGATAGGCTGGATTCTTATTTCCAGCAAAAGCGGAAAAGGAAAAAAGGATCAGCGCGAGAAGGATTGATCTTTTCATTATATCATTGCCCAGTTAGTTTTGATTAGCTTGATTGAAATGGCCAATAGAATTATTCCAAAGATTTTTCTTAGGATAGTGGCACCTTGAGGCCCCAATTTTTTTTGTAGCCATTTTGAGCTTTTCAATACTACGTAAATGATTATTAAATTCAGAATTATCCCAATTATTAGATTAAGGTTATGGTATTCTGCTTTAAGTGAAAGGATTGTAGTTAGTGTCCCTGCACCCGCAATCATTGGGAATGCAATCGGGAAAATTGATGGAGAATCAAAGTTTTCATCGGTTTTGAAAAGGTCGATTCCAAGAATCATTTCAAGCCCAATAATGAAAATCACTATTCCACCAGCAATCGCGAATGCACCTATATCGACCCCAAAAAGATTTAATATTCCTTCACCAACATACATGAAAGTGATCATTAAAACCCCCGAAACTATTGTTGCCTTGCGGGCTTCAATGATTTTACCCTTGTTCTGTAAGGTTAGCACTATTGGGATATTTCCAATAATATCTATGATTGAAAATAAAATCAGGGTTACTGATAGGGTCTCTTTAAGATCGAAAATCATGTCGGTTAGGTTTGATTTGTTGCGAAGTTAAGAAGGACAATTGAAAACTATATGTGTTTCATTAATTTTTAATTATCCTTTTCAAATAAAAGACCCCTTTTCTGTTAATTCCTCGAAGGAAATGCACCCCAGATGGGAGAGATTCAATATCAATTGATGTTTTGATGGCTGGTCTAACCATGTTCTAATAAGTCTCATCTCAGTAGAGAATATTTCGAAATCTATTGAGATACAAACACCATCGCCGGAATTTTTAAGGGTGTTATTATATAAGGTTATGTTTTCTGATTCGGTGCTTTTAAATGCAGCACTTTGTTCGTTGTTATTTGAGGAATTAAGAACAGTAGTGTTTTGCAGGATTTTTGTTTTGAGGTGGAAATAATTTCTACTCCGCAATATCACCCCCTTGAAATTTCATTGGATTCATTACCCAGTATCATGTTGTTTGATACAAGATTTTCGCCCAATCCTGAAAGATTTTGCGAGATGGCGGTTATCCCACTTTTAGAAACACCAGCAATTTTATTAGCATTTATGGTAATTGCCGAGTCGCTTTCGTTAATGATTATTCCATAAGAATTTGGACTTTCAGGTTTCTCTGAAATTTCATTGTTGCTAATATTTTTGAAGTTCACATCCGCACCGAAAATCCCCGCTTTGATAAAATTAAGCATTCGATTTCCCAGTACTTCGTATCCGCTGCTCATCTTTGTGGGGAGCTCACCAAAAATCGAAATGGAGTGCGTTCCTCCGATAAAGGTGGAGTTGATAATTTTGTTATTATTTCCACTTTCCCCATTAAAATTCAGAAACGAATTATTACTTCCAGAAACTCCAATTAAGATCTCAGCGGAAGGGTTATCAGCAATAATTATTTGGCAATTGGAAATTGTAATGTTGGAGGCGTTTTGGGTGATAAAAATTGCCGAAGCAGTATCCGTAGCGGTGTTTTCTAAGGTCATTCCAGTGATTGAAATATGGCTTGTTCCATTAATTTTAAGCACATTGTGATTGTCGATTAACTTGGGGCTTTGGAAGATTATTTTGATTTTTTCGGGGTTAATAGGATCTCCTAAAACTGTAAGTTTCGCTTGTGCGGAAAGGTTTGGGATATTGTAAAATTCTATCTGCTCGTTATAAGTGCCAGCCTCCAATTTAAGGGTGAAAGTTCATGCTAATCCGCAGTTTTTTAGTGCCAAAGAAGCCTCAGTTATCGTATTGAAATCGGTTTGGAGAGATGGACCAACGAGGTAAGTCCCAAAAAATCCGATGCATATATTTTGCATAATAAGTCGTTTGATGGATTAATATCTTCGGCCATTGAGCCAGCAACAATTTTTACGCAAACTGGAACCTCGCCTAATGTTTTTTCAACTTTTAGCTCTTGAGTGAATGCAAAGGTTTCGCGGTCACCAATTTCTTCTAAACTTGATATAGTATAGGTTTCGCCATTATCAAAGGGATATTGCAAGGAAACTTCTTTTCCAACCAAGCTTCCTAGTCCCTCATTAATAAGTTCAACGGTTAAGTTGGATTGTCCTGGGGTTAAGGATTGAATTAGCGTCTTTTTCTGTATGTTGTTGTTAGTTTTCAAGGGTTGGGTATTCTTTGAAATCGTAGTTTTCAATAACCTCTCCATTGTTGAAATAATTGTTAAAATCGGATTCGTAGGTTGTAATTGTGTCGTTTCCAATGCGTTCAATCACCACTGAATAGCCTTCTCCGTAATTTGAAAAGATGTTGTTTTTTATAAAAAATTGTTCCCGACTAACATCCACCCAAAGTGCCGCCGATTCTTTCCCTTCTTCATCATAATGCACAGAGTTATTATACATTTCAAGTTGGTGAGGGTGAACAACCTGAATCCCATAACCCTTGGTTACAGATTCAAATCCTCCGACAATCATATTGTTTTTAAAAACCGAGTTGTACGGTCCGTTTGAGTATAAGCCTACTGCAAAATCTCGAGGGATATCAGTTTTACGCATTCTTATGTAATTTCCTTTACTGTTCCGGAAATCTGGTATCGGATGTCAATCCCCTTGTCGTAGGCTTCTAAAACCTTGTTCCCCTTAACAAGATTGTTGACTCCATAAGTAAAAGACCCTGAGAAAATATATATCCCGGCATGACCGCCAATAATGGTGTTATTTCGAATAATATTATTTTCATTCCCCGGTTGGACAAAAGTTTAAGGAAGACCCCTTAAACATATTCATTCGCCGATTGCGTGTCGGCTTTGATAATACAATTTTCAATGATGTTGAATTCCGAAGCAGGGTTATTGATAGATTCAATTGCCAAGGCTTTACATTGCCAAGTTCCTGTTTTTTAAATGGTTTGGTTTTAAATTGTAAGGTGGCTTACTTCAAAAAGTTTAACTTTAGTGATTGTGTCGCTAAAAATTGTCGCATTCTTTGCATCGCTTGTCGCGGAAGTGAAAGTAACGGTATTAGCTTCAGAAGTCCCGGTTAATGCTGGGACGGTGATTTTTTCCTCATAAAACCTAGGCTCGATATTAAAAATACTGGGGCCATTTACAACACCTGCAGTTAAATCTTCAACCTCATCGGTGATAGTTTGATAATCGGAGTCACCAGATTTTCCAATTGAATACTCTACTTGAAAAATGGTTTGCGAAAAGCCAATAGAAGAGGATAAAAGAATGGAGAAGAGAGTGATTAAATTTTTCAAAAGCTTCTAGGATTATTTAGAAACCTCAAATTAAACGATTTAATAGGGATTATTTTTTCAGGTCTTTTTTTACCTCTTTGGCCTGGTTAATGTGTCTGAAATTATGTTGGGTAATTATTTCCAATGCGGTTTCAATTGGGTAAACAATTTTATTGTTTGCCGGCGACGCTACCATTTTATTCTTCCCGAAGAAAGGTTCTAATTTAGCAATGTATGTCGATAATGCTCTTTGTGAATTTTCAAATTCCACAAAAATCTCAGAGGTAAGGTCACTTTGCGTTGGGTCCCAAAGTGGGAAGGTTCTAATTTTCTTTTTTCGAGAAGGTTCTACTGAGTTCAAAATCACTTTCCCGAAAAAATTAGCAAGGAATTTCACTTTTCCTAGAAATCCGAAGGTGTGTTGATTGCTTAGGATTTCGTCAAAATTCTTATGGTAGGAATTCGCGGTTAGGGTCAGATGTTGAATGTTCTCAGCAATGCTCCATGACTCTGGGTTGACTTTGAAATTCAGGTCCTCCTGAGTTAAAGATGAAAACTCGCCCTTAATTTGCTTAATAGCTTCTTGAATGTTTGCCAACCATAGGTCTTTATTCGCTTCCATAATACATGTTGTGGGGTAAAGGTAATATTGAAAATCCCTTTTTCGATGAAAAATGGAAGAAAAGAGCATAAAAAAAGGCTGCAAAATTTTGCAGCCTTTTAATAGTAGCGAGAAGCAGAATCGAACTGCCGACCTCAGGGTTATGAATCCTGCGCTCTAACCATCTGAGCTACCTCGCCAAATTCCGTTTTTGAATTGGTCTGCAAATATAGGGCATTTGAAAATGTTATTTAAAGATTTTAGGACTAAAATTTTAAAAAAATAATAAGACCGGGTTAACACCCTGAAAATAGGTGAGTTTTGATGAAGCAAATTGTACATGTATTTTGAGGGGCAATTATTTAACTTGTTCTAAATTCGAATATTAATTGGATTTAGAAATAAAAAATATTAGAATTGCGTAAAGGCCCTTTTACAATTTAAACAGCAATAGATGTCCGACTTGAAAAAATACACAATGGAATTTGTGATAAAATCCTCTCCGAAAATTTTATACAATTTCGTTTCATCACCCGCGGGTTTAGGTGAATGGTTTTCTACTAACGTTAAAATCAGTAATGATATTTACACATTTGTTTGGGATGGTGAGGGCGAGCAACGTGCTAAACTCCTTAGCAGGAAAGAATATAAATCCATAAGGTTCCAGTGGGAGGAAAACGGCGATGACACTTATTTTGAGTTTGAAATAAAAACTGATGAATTAACCAACGATGTTTCCCTAATCATTACAGATTTTGCTGAGGAGTCTGATATTGAAAGTGAATCGTTGATATGGGAAAGCCAGATTCAAGACCTATCCAGAACCATCGGAGCATAATAATCTTTCTTCCGTTTATCCCAATTCGTTACTTACCTTTGGCGTTTAGGAGTTATGCCAAAACTGTATAAGTTAATTTTACGGTCATACATCGGACCATTTGTAGCGACGTTTTTTATAACGTTGTTCATTTTGCTGATGCAATTTCTCTTCAAGTATGTAGATGACTTGGTGGGAAAAGGACTAGAATGGTATGTCATCCTAGAACTTCTTCTTTACGCTTCCAGTACATTAGTCCCATTAGCACTGCCCTTAGCGGTATTACTTTCCTCATTAATGACTTTCGGTAGTCTCGCCGAAAATTACGAATTAGTGGCCTTCAAATCAGCTGGTGTTTCCCTTGGAAGGGTTATGATGCCTTTATTTCTATTCACCGGAATTTTAAGTGTTGGCGCATTCTTTTTCAGCAATCAGGTTATGCCTTTTGCCAATTTAAAAATGAATTCTCTTCTCTATGATGTAAGGCAACAAAAGCCGACATTAACAATTAAGGAAGGTGTTTTTTACAGTGGGATTGAAGGTTACAGCATTCGTGTAGGAAAAAAGGAAAAGGATGGAAGCCACCTAAAGGATATCATGATTTATGATCATGCTAAAAATCAAGGAAATAGAAACGTGCTTATGGCCAAATCTGGGGTCATGAGTAAATCGGAAAATGGAAGGTATTTAGTTTTAAACTTATACAATGGGATCCGTTACGAGGAAACTATCGATCCCAAAAATCCGCGCGCTAGGGTTAAGCACGTTAGGTTTAGGTTTAAGGAGCAGGAAGTGAAATTTGATCTCTCGGCATTTGAAATGGAGCGAACAGACGAAAGCCTATTCAAAGATCATTACAAGATGTTAAATGTTGCACAATTGCTAAACGCGGAGGACAGCTTGAAACTAAGGCTTGAAGCTGAGTACCTGGAATTGAATAAATACATAAAAGGACAAATTAGCTTTATAAAAAAAGATTCTATTCTGAATTTTTATCCGCCAAGGGAAATAGCAGTTTCAGAAAAGGGTTTTCTAAGGACTTTTAGTCGTGAAAAGCGCAAGCCAATCCTAAGGAGAGCCTTAAGTATTACTCGAAATGTCAAAAGTTTCACAGCCTCCACGGTAAGAGAAGAGGACTATACCGTAAAAAAAATCACCAAGCATGGTATTGAATGGCATAGAAAGTTCACTTTGTCAGTAGCATGCGCTATTTTATTTTTTATCGGAGCTCCACTAGGTGCAATTATTAAAAAAGGCGGATTAGGCTTGCCCGTGGTAGTGTCCATTATGTTTTTTATTCTTTTCCATATTGTAAGTATTAGTGGGGAAAAATTTGCTCGTGAGGGAATTATGACTTCTTTTTCAGGTATGTGGCTCGCTTCTGTGGTGCTAATTCCAATTGGACTTTTCTTTACCTACAAAGCCACCACAGATTCCACCTTGTTTGATTATCAGCTTTATCAGAGTTTTGTTCAAAAAGTCAAAAAGTTATTCGGTGGCCAGAAAAAAAACAATCCCAACTAAAACCTATTATTCTTTTTACCTTTGATTTTCAGAAACCCATTTTGAAGGTACTCGTACTCACAAATAGAATCCCATGGCCTACCAAAGATGGTGGTGCATTAGCGATGTTAGGAATGTTAAAAACCCTTCGTCGGCAAGTTGAGGGGCTTCATTTGCTAAGTATAAATGCCTCAAGACAATGGGTTAATCCGAATAAACTCCCTCCATTTTTTGATGAACTTGATAGTCTGACTGCGGTCGATGTTGATACTCAAGTAAAACCATTAGGAGCCTTTTTAAATCTTTTTGGGAATAAATCCTATAATATTTCAAGGTTTGTAAATTCTAAAGTAACAAAGGCACTTAAAGACCTTCTTGAAAAAGAGGATTTTGACGTGGTTCAATTTGACAACTTATTTGTAACTCCCTATTTAAGTACGGTGCGTAAATATTCTAATGCCAAAGTGGTGTATAGGTCCCATAATATTGAGTTCGAAATTTGGGATAAGTTAGCTCAAGGCGCAGGAAATAAAGTCAAAAAAGAATACCTAAAATTATTGGCTAATCGACTAAAAACTTATGAATTAGGAAGGCTTAATAAGTTTGATTTAGTAGTTCCTATAAGCGAAGGAGACGCTGAGATTTATAAAAAATTGGGAGAGAAAAGCCTAATATTTACAAGTGGATTTGGAATTGACATGCCTCAATACCCCCAAGTAAAATTGGGCGATAAGAAAATTAGCTTTTTGGGATCTTTAGATTGGCTTCCAAATCAAGAAGGGTTATCCTGGTTTATTGAGAAGGTATGGCCCTTAGTTTTAAAGGGAAATAAAAACCTGATCTTAGAAGTTGCAGGAAAAAATCCGCCAGAAAGTATTAAGACAATAAAAGCCAAAAATTATATCCTAAAGGGGGAGGTGGACTCAGCCCTAGAATTTTTAAAAAACTCGGCAGTAATGGTTGTCCCATTGATTTCTGGGAGTGGAATACGGATAAAAATAATTGAGGGCTTAGCGTGGGGCCTTCCTATGGTTTCAACCTCGAAAGGTGCTGAGGCCCTGGGTTTAACTCATGGTGAAAATATTCTAATCGCCGATGATCCAAAAGAATTTGCAAAACATATACTTGAGTTAACATCAAATAAAGGGCGCCGTGAGCAATTATCGGATAAAGCCAGAGCCATGGCCCAGTCTAATTTCGATCTTAATACTCAGGGAGAGCAGTTGGTTGAACGTTATAAAAAAATGATGAACGCATGAAGTTGATGATATTTTTATCGCGTTTTCCATACCCTCTTGAGAAAGGGGATAAGCTGCGCGCATTTTACCAAATAAAAGAGTTGTCAAAGCATTTTGAAATATATCTTTTCGCGGCAAATTATGGTAAGGTTGAAAAATCGCACCTCAAAAAGTTATCCCCATACTGTAAGGAAATTGAGGTTGTAAAACTTTCCAAGGCACAAATTTTATGGAACCTTATAAAGTCCCCTTTCTTAGGACTTCCGTTTCATGTTGGCTACTTTTTTTCAACTTCGGTAAAGAAAAGGGCAGAAGAATTTGCTCGAAAAATCAATCCCGATCGACTTTATTGTCAGCTTATTAGGACAGCTCCCTTTGTAGAAGATATAGAAGGAATTAAAATACTGGATTTCCAGGACGCATTTTCTTTAAATGCAAGTAGACGCGCCGAAAGAGCCTCTTTTTTAAAGCCAATTTTACTTTGGGAGTCAAAAATGTTACTTGCTTATGAGCATAAAATGGCCGAAATATTTAAAAGGAAAGTTATTATCTCGGAACCTGATAGAGTGGCATTAAAACTGCCTAAAGAAAATATAGTTATTGTGCCTAATGGTATTGATAATGAGTTTTTTAGTCCGCGGATTGTTAAGAAGAAATATTCAATTTCTTTTGTTGGGAACATGAGTTACCCGCCAAATGTAGACGCCGTCCAGTTTTTGGCCAATTCCATTCTGCACTTAGTTTGGAAAGTAAAACCGGATGTTACTTTTTTAATCGCTGGTGCCAATCCAACTTCCGCCGTAAGGCAGCTAGCAAATGAAAAGATAAAGGTGACCGGGTGGGTTGAAGATATTCGCGACGCCTACGCTGAAGCAGAATTGTTCATCGCGCCAATGCGTATCGGTTCTGGATTGCAGAATAAACTGCTTGAAGCTATGGCTATGGGGATCCCAAGTATTACCACAAAATTAGCAAATGATAGCTTAGGAGCTCAGCATAATCATCACCTTTTGGTTGGGGAAACAGCCGAGGAATTGGCGGCCTTGATTCTTGAGGTTTTATCGGATAAGGAATTGTGCGAAAAAATAGGAGCGAAGGGTTTACAATTTGTGCTTGAAAATTATGGATGGAATGAAAGTACCCAGCCCTTGGTCGACTTAATTAAACAATAAATCATTAGTTAAAATGGGTGGCGGAGCAAACATTTTAGTTGTACCTTTGTCTTCCTAAAAAAGAAAAAGCACATGCAGGGGCAGTTAAATACTATAGAGGAAGCCATAGAGGAAATAAAGGCAGGGAAAGTTATTATTGTTGTCGACGATGAAGATCGTGAAAATGAGGGTGATTTTTTAACTGCTGCCGAAAATGCTACTCCCGAAGTCATCAATTTTATGGCTACTCACGGACGTGGGTTGATTTGTGCCCCATTGACCCAAGATCGCTGCGAAGAGCTTGATTTGGGGTTAATGGTTGGAAGAAATACCACCAGTCATGAAACCAATTTCACCGTTTCGGTGGATTTATTAGGAAATGGATGTACGACCGGGATTTCGGCGTCAGACCGTTCAAAAACAATTAAAGAATTAATTAACCCTGAGAGTAAACCAGCCGATTTCGGTCGCCCGGGCCACATTTTTCCGCTTTTAGCGAAAAGAGGTGGCGTTTTACGTCGTGCTGGACATACTGAAGCAGCTGTTGATCTTTCAAGATTAGCTGGGTTTTCACCAGCAGGGGTAATTGTTGAGATAATGAACGATGATGGGTCAATGGCTCGCCTTGATGATTTGTACCTAATCGCCAAGAAATT
>JBLIKP010000044.1:0-19267 GCA_047635375.1 Sphingobacteriales bacterium
ATAAGCAACGGCGGTCCCAGCTTGAAATGGAAGGTTTCTTTGTTGCCAAAAATCTCCTACTGATAGGCAAAATAATACTCCCGCATCTTGCAGTAACTTAGCTCTTTTGTAAGGTAAGGCCACGTCATCATCATCGTTTGTTGGTAAGCTGTGAAGTGGGGTTAGGATTACCGCAATGTTTTTTGATTTCAGAAGATCCGTTGCAAGATGGGCATCCTCACCACCAACAATAACCATTTTTACACCCATTTCGTCGGCGAATTGAACCGCAGCCATAATTTCCTTTACGTAATCTGCACGGATGAAAAGCGTTCGGTTTTTTGAAAACAATAAACGCATGGATTCCATTTTTAAGTTAACCGGATTTGGTGATTTTCTTTCGGCGTAAGCCTTAGCCTCCAAAAAGAAATCTTTAATTTCATCAACCTGCTTGTCGTAATCTTCACTTTTCTTAACTCCACCCGGCGCTGCCCACCAGCCACTGTAGGTAAACATTCTAGGCCAGTTTAAATAGATTCCATCGTCAGGTAATAAGGCGGCGTCTTCCCAGTTCCACCCATCAAGATTCATGATAGACGACATCCCCGAAATTCTTCCTCCTCGTGGCGTGACTTGGGCGATTAAAACACCATTTGACCTTACCGTAGGTGTAACTTTCGAGTCGGTGTTGTAGGCGATTAAAGCACGTACATTGGGATTCATGGAGCCTAGCTCATTGAAATCTCGAGTTTGCTTAAGCGCTTCTACTTCTGCAAGCCCTAAATTCGTGTTTGGAGCAATTAATCCAGGATAAACATGCTTTCCAGTGGCATTAATAATGTCTGTGTTCGCTGGGTCTAAGCGGATTGTGCTTCCCTCAAGGATGTTCGTGATTTTCCCGTTTTCGAAAGTAATCACAGCATTTTCGATTACCTCACCATTTCCCACGTGGGCTGTTGCACCAGTAATGGCGATTGGTTTTTGTTGAGGCTTGGCAGGAACTTGCTGAGCCATGGCCGCAGTTCCAATTATTGTGCTTAATAGCGTTGTTGCTAAAAATTTCATAGTAATTAATTTTTACGGATTAGTGATTAAAAACGTCGGCATCATGAGTGTCACAATGCATTTCTGGAGTCTTTCCACTTCCAAATTTTCGTGTAGCTGCGCCGCCATTTTTCTCAGCAAGCATTTTTTGAATTAGCCTGTTGCGTTCTGCAGCAACTTCTTCGCGTTTTTTCTCATCCGCTTTAGCGTCGTAATAAAGGACACCATCAATAAAAGTGTTTTCAGCTTTAGCGTAAATACTCAAAGGATTGTCAGACCAAACCACCACATCACCGTCTTTACCTGATTTAATACTTCCCATTTTGTCGTCAAGGTGAAGCATTTTCGCGGGATTTAGCGTAACAAACTTAAATGCCTCTTCTTCTGAAAGGCCACCATATTTAACTGCTTTTGCAGCTTCTTGATTAAGTCTGCGACCCATTTCGGCATCGTCAGAATTGAATGCGGTAAGCACACCTTGGTTGTGCATAAGTGCTCCATTGTATGGAATTGCATCCAGCACTTCGTACTTATAAGCCCACCAATCAGAGAATGTTGAACCGGCAGCACCGTGCTCCTTCATCTTGTCGGCTACTTTATAACCTTCCAAAATGTGGGTAAACGTATTTACATTGGTCCCGAATTTCTCGGTAACCTTCATAAGCATGTTTATCTCGGATTGCACGTAGGAGTGACAAGAAATAAAACGTTTTTTATTGATGATTTCTAGAATCGTCTCAAGTTCAATGTCTTTTCTTGGTGAAGCTTTTCGTGCTTTATCCTTTGCCGACATTTTATTAAACGAAGCCCATTGTGCCTCGTATTCTTTGGCTCTTGTGAAGTAGTCCATAAAGATTTGCTCTACTCCCATTCTAGTTTGAGGATAGCGAGGATCACCCGTTGGATTCCAATTGCTTTGCTTAACGTTTTCTCCCAAGGCGAATTTGATAAATCCATCAGCGCCCTTAATTTTCATTTCTTCTGGGCTCATTCCCCATCTTAATTTGATAAGAGCAGATTGCCCACCGATAGGGTTTGCTGAGCCATGTAAAAGATGCGCAGCAGTTACACCGCCCGCTAGCTGACGATAAATGTGACTATTGTCAGAGTTGATAACATCCATCATTCGTACCTCCGCAGAACTTGCTTGTCCGCCTTCATTCACACCACTAAGCGCAATATGCGAGTGCTCATCTATTATTCCAGCGGTTAAATGTTTGCCGGTCCCATCAATTTCAATGGCACCATTTGCAGTAAGGTTTTTCCCAATTTTTGAAATTTTCCCGTCTTTTAAAAGGACATCAGTATTTTTTATAATTCCGTCCTTTTCATTTGTCCAAACCGTAGCATTCTTTATTAAATAAGTTTTTGCTTCTGGTCTTTCGGTCGAGCCGAAAGCCATGAAAGGATACATTACTTCACCAATTTTTGGCTTTTCATCTTCTTTTTCTTTGTCCTCCTTTTTATCAAGTTCACCCACATGTATTGCAGTGAACTTAAATGTAGAACCATTTTCCATTTCTCCTTTTCCTACAAAAGTTAAGGGCGATTTACTAGTGATATAAGCTGAAATTCTATGCGGTCCTTTAGCATCCTTCTCGTTTACCGTGAAAGTGTAAAAACCGGCATTTTCTGAAATGGCAACCTTATGTGTTGTAGAATCATTTGGCTTGAATACCCCGCCTTTATCAGATTCAATAGTAATCTCTCCTAATGAAAGTCCCGTTACGTTAAACTTGCCAGTAATATTAGGCTTGTCAAGCGGTTTGATTTCATATTTATTTCCTTGAACCCAAGTTTGGTGGATTGCACTACCAGTTTCAAATATTGGTTTATCGGTAATTAGGAAGTTGGCATATTTCCCTTTTTCAATAGTTCCAAAATCTTTTTGGACATTAAGCATTTGAGCTGGCGTGATTGTAAGTGCTGAAAGCGCCTGATTTTCGGTGAGGCCATATTCAATCGCTTTTTGAATATTTTTCAAAAAATCTTTTTTGTTTTTTAGACCATCTGAAGTGAAGGCAAATTGAACTCCAGCCTCTGCTAATCTCGCTGCATTAGCAGGAGCTTGCTCCCAATGCATCATGTCTTCCAACGAAATCATAGAAGCATCGTAAGGGTCGGTCACATCATACGCAGTTGGGTAGTCAACAGGGATTATTAGCGAAGCTTTTGTTTGCTTCACATAAGGGAGCTTTTGGTATTCGTCACCGTTCCCTTTTATTATGAACTGCATGTTCATTTCATCCCCAATTTTATCGGCACGAAGCAAATCAAGAACGTTATTTACCTCAAATATTGAAGGAAGTGAAGCATTTCTAGACCATGCCTCTAAGGTTAAGTTTTTGTCTTGCGCATTGCCGTTAGCGTACCATTGCGCATCAAGTTCGGTTTGCCTTAAAAGCGCGATAGAGCCCATTAATGACCCTGGGTAGTTTTGCGAAGAAGTACCCTTGCTGAAGGAAAATGCGGACGAAGCTTTATTTTTTCCAATCACTTCATTTGCTCGGTTTTCGCTAAGATTAACCACAGTTCCGGTTCCGCGAGCGATTCCGTCAAAATAAAAAGAGTTTACGGTGGTAAATCCAGCTTCGCGTAGTGCTTTGGCAGATTTCGGCTCTGGGTTAAAGGTTTCTATTGCGTTAATTTCGGATCGGATAGCTTCATTCCATCCGTAAGCCCCTTTTTTATCACTTATATGTTGAATTTTATAAGCCCCTCTTTTCGGTTTTTCCTGTGGAAGGCCATAATCTGTGAACAAATCCAAAAATCCAGGGTAAATATATTTACCTGTAGCGTCAATTGAAATAGCATCTTTGGGGATTTCAATGTCTGCACCAACGGCTATTATTCGTCGGTCTTGGATTAATAATGTAGCATTTTCAATCTTTTCACCAGGCTTGATGATGATTGTTGCATTTTTAATAGCGGTGATTTTGACGTTATTCTCAAAAACACCGTTCACAGGGAAAGTTTCCTGCGCGATTGCCGATGAACTCAGCAGGATGCAAAGTAGGCTTAAAAAAAAATTTCTCATAGTCAATATAATTGGAGCACCAATATAAGACTAATCAAAGCGTATATAAAATTTTTGAGTTTTGCTGTTGCCGAAAATTTGGATTTAGGCTTGAAATAGGAAAATGGTGGGTATTTTATGTAGTTCAGGAACCTGATTTTTCCAATTTTTCACAGACTTGGTTGAGATAAATTCATCTTCACCCGTGATATTTTTGGCAACACATAACTTGGTGTTTCCTGACAAGGATTTAACCAAGTCTTGCATTAATGGATTGTTGCGGTAAGGGGTTTCAATGAAAATTTGGGTTTGCCTATCTCTTACTGATCTTGCCTCAAGTTCCTTTATTCTTTTAATACGTTCTTGTTTATTTATGGGAATATATCCAACAAAGCTGAAGTTTTGTCCGTTTAATCCAGAAGCCATTAGTGCTAAAATAATAGACGATGGCCCAACAATTGGACAAACTTTAATATTGTTTTCATGAGCTGCGGCTACGAGTTTTCCGCCAGGATCTGCAACCGATGGACAACCCGCTTCGCTAATTAGGGCCACATCGTTTCCGTTTTTTAATAAGTTTATTGATTTAGAAATATCCTCGGTGGAGGCCTTTTTATCACAATTAATAAATGTTAATTCATCAATATCGATTGGTTTATGAAGCTTTTTTAGAAACCTGCGAGCCGTTTTTATTTCTTCAACAGCATAAAATTTTATTTTTTGAACCAGTTCAGGAGTGCCTATTACCCATTGGTTTTCAAGATTGTCTGGCGATAGAAGAGATGGAATTAGATAGAGGATACCGGTTTGCATGGCTAAAAGTACTTCAATTTTTAAAATTAATCGGAACCTAAACCGTTTAATACGTATAAGTTATTTTATATTTAGTTGAATCAAAAACTTACAGGTTATGACAAATTTGAATGAAAATTGGTTGACTGAAGGCCTGTTAGATTATGAATATAAGAAATACATAATCTTAGGCTATCTGCAAGGTGTTGAGAAGTCCTTCTCTCAAAACATGTTATATCCCCACTTTAGGGATGTCATTGATCATTATCGAAGATTAATTTCCATTAAATCCAACAAAGAAAGTCTTCAACAAAATTTCCCAAAGGAATTGGACGAAGTATACTGGGAAAAGCTTTTACTAAAGTATAAGTCCAAAGTTGAGGAAGATGATGTTATGGAAGTACTCGATGAAATCGTGCGATATAGCATGGTGAAGTTTGAGAAATCTATTGAAAACGGAAAGGAAATCTATGATTTTATAGAAAAGAAACTCACTATTTTTCCCATCGGAGTGGTCCCTTTAAATGTGGATTACGGATATATTTTTCTTCGCACAGGCAATGACAAGCAGACAAATGTATATGAATATCAGGTTAGTTTGTTTGAGCATGGTGAGGCTAATTATCGAGGGATAAGAACAGAATTATTTGAGAGTGTTTCTCATAGTGACTTTGTCAATTTGGCTTCTCTAAAAAGCAGTCTAATTAAAAAGAATAAAAACTTGCCAAATCCGGCAGTTTATGGAATTGAAACGCCTCACGTTTTCCCTCTTAAGGAAAGTTTATTGCCAATTGCTAAGAGAACGTTCGTCCGTTATATCGCAGAAAACACTCCCTGAATTCAGGTATTTTTAAAATAATATATGAAAGTAAAATACCCGAGAAAACATCGTTTTTGAGGCTTTAAGACTGATTGCCTTCTAGTTTACTGCCGTAACCTTTTGATTGATACGTCACGAACGACAAAAGACGCCTATATTTATGGTATCTTTATTTTTTTAAAATCATTTCGCTTCAGCGAATCTTTAATTTAAAAGTAAAAATTATGAAAAAGTTAATACGATTTACCTTTGTTGCTTTGGCAGCATGCGTATTGTATTTTGGTGTTTCTTCATGTGAAGAAGGAGCAAGTCCATTGTTAATTGATGTAGACTTAAAGTACGAAAATTTAACCTTGAAGATTGATTCAGGAGTAACCACAAGTGGTGAAGTTACCGCTTTGGACACCTTAGTTGAAATTAATGTAGATAGCTTAATAAAAGCTGGTGGCGGCTCCATAGATGACATTAAATCATTAATCGTTCAAAGTTTTACCATCAAATTAATAAACCCTGTCGGTGGTAATTTTGACGCAATAAAGTCATTTTCCCTTAGTGTGGCCCCTGGTTCAGACGCGAATGATATTATTCAGATTATAACTCCTGGAACTAAATTAACCAAAGGTGCTTCTGAAGTTGTCGTTCCCGTAACCGATGAGGATATGGTGCGTTTATTACAAGAAAATGCCTTTATTATAAAAGCAACTATTACGCTTGAAGATGGTGTTGAAATAACCGAAGGGTTGGTTGCCGAGGCAACTTTATTAAGCACAGCTAAAGTTTCTCCATTATAGAAAATTGAACAAAATAATTAAAGCCTCACTATTTCAAATAGTGAGGCTTTTTTGTTTTTACTCCCTAGTTTGAGCCAAATTCGCTCAAATGAAAATTACGGAACCTCAAAAAATTGAATTTTTATAATTAAGAAAAATTAATATGTTTACTTTTTAAAAAACAAATAGTTATGAAACGTTTAATTCCCATTTTACTTTTTTTACTCCCTTTGTTTCTTTTCTCTTCTTGTATTATCCAAAGCGATGATCTTGGTAAGTTTGAGGTAGATATTAACATTAATAACCTCATCCTAAAGATTGATTCTGGGGCTAGTGCCAAGTCAGGATTGGATGTGGCGTTGGATACAGGTTTGATAACAAATGCCGATAGCCTGATTTCCCTTGCTGGAGGTGACCCCAACGTTATTAAAAAGGTTGAGGTAAGATCAATTGTAATTAAGGTGGTAAAGCCAGGTGGACGGAATTTTGACCCCATTAATGCAATTATTTTAAAGGTTTCAAACACTGTCAATCCTTCTTCCAAAATTGATTTTATTCCTGAAGGAACCTTGTTGCCTAGAGGTAAAGCCGAGATTAACGTTCCGGTAACCACTAAGGATGTTCAGGGCTTACTCAAAAATCCTAATTTAAGAATTGAATGCAGCACTGAAATAATAGAAGGAGTCGTAATAACCGAGGACATGATAATTAGTATGGATATCAAATGTGTAGCCATTGTAGATTACTTATAATCCCCTTATTTTCAATGCTTTAAATTTTCTGAGTGATTGTTGTCTATATTTATGGGTATATTTGTATCGAACATTAAGATTCTAAATGAAAGTTCTCCATAAAACATTTATTGTTTCAATAGTCTTAGGGCTTGTCCACTTCTTGGTTGTTTCCTGCGAAGAGAATTTGCCATTAATTGATTTTTCTTTTGAACATAAGGACTTAAAATTTGAGATTGACTCGACTATTAACTCGAGTGAAGGGGAATTTCTATTTTTGGATACCGTAGTTAAAACCAATATTGATAGTTTAATAGATGAACAGGATGCCGACAAAGAAGATATTAAGGAAATCCGTGCTGATAGCATTAACCTTGAGATCTTAAATCCTGAACTAAATTTCGATTTTTTAAAAAGTGCTCGAATTACCATTAGCACACCAGATAATCCTGGGGACGTAGTTCAGATTACCCAAATGAATTTTGTTATTCCATTGAAGCAACTTAGAGTTTTGGTGATTCCGACAAGAGATGAAGATCTTGTCAAGTTTTTAGAAGAAGATTCGGATGAATTTAGAATACGTATTTACATAAATCGACGGTTAGGGACTGTATTACAAGAGAAGGCGATGGTTAAAGCCTATATAAAAGCGGTCGCCAAAGTCGGAATTCTATAAAAAATTTTAAGTCATTCATTCGAATGACTTTTTTGTTTTCGAAAACGTAATATTTGTAGAAATCCACGGTATCTTGGCAGCGAATTTGTAAGCTAAAAATATGCGTAATTTATTCTTCTTTATATTGATAATTGGAACCCTCATTTTGGGTTTTTTCTCGTTTTTATGGCCAGCTTGGTTTTGGGCATTTCTTTTTTGGGTTCCTCTTTGTATATGGGGACTGTACGATGTTTTTCAACCTCGGCATTCAATCCTTAGGAACTTCCCGCTATTAGGAAATATGCGTTGGATTTTGGAATCTATTGCTCCCGAAATTCAGCAATACTTCATTGAAAGAACAACGGATGGAAAGCCATTTAGTAGAAACCAAAGGTCTTTAGCTTATAGAAGGTCCAAAAATGTGTCTGACACAACTCCTTTTGGAACTCAATTGGAGCTGAATAATGCAACCTATGAAGGTTTAAGGCACTCCATTTTTCCGACCGAAATAATGGAAAAACCGCCAAAAGTGCTTATCGGTGAAGGGCAATGTGCTCAACCATACCATTCCTCGATTTTCAATATTTCTGCAATGAGCTTTGGAGCACTAAGCAACAATGCAATTATGGCGTTGAATCGTGGTGCGGAAAAAGGTCATTTTTCTCATAATACAGGTGAGGGCGGGATTTCTTCCTACCATATTGAAGGGGGTGGAGATTTGGTTTGGCAGATAGGAACTGGATATTTTGGATGTCGTGCTGCCGACGGTACTTTTTCACCTGAAAAATATAAAGTAAACGCTAATCGTCCATCGGTGAAAATGATTGAGTTGAAGCTCTCTCAAGGAGCTAAGCCCGGACACGGAGGCGTACTTCCTGGCACTAAAAACACCCCAGAGATTGCTGAAATTCGCGGAATTGAACCTTACGAAACCGTGTTAAGTCCTCCAGGGCATCGTGCGTTTTTAAATTTTCAGGGCATGCTTAACTTTATTGATGAGCTTCGTGAGCTTTCCGGTGGTAAGCCGGTGGGAATAAAGCTATGTATAGGTAAAACCGAAGAATTCACTGAACTATGTGATGTGATGAAAGAAACTGGGCAATATCCAGATTTCATCACCGTCGATGGTGCAGAAGGTGGAACCGGGGCTGCTCCATTGGAGTTTTCTGATGCCGTTGGCCTTCCACTTGAGCCAGCATTAATTTTTGTTTCAGAAACCTTAAAACGCTACGATCTAAAGCAAAAGATTAAGATTATTGCGGGAGGCAAAGTGATTTCTGCGAGTAATCTTTTAAAGATGCTTGCCCTTGGCGCTAATATTTGTAATAGCGCACGTGGATTTATGTTTTCTCTAGGCTGTATTCAAGCGTTGAGATGTAATACGAATGACTGTCCTGCGGGGGTGGCTACTCAAGATAAAATGTTGGTCCGCGGGTTGGTTGTGACCGATAAATCAGAAAGAGTTTATCATTTTCATAGAAATACCATTCATGCGGCAATGGAGTTAATGGCCGCATGTGGGAAGTCACACTTGGAGGAGGTTGACATTCACATGTTTGTTAGAGGGGATGAATTTGTTGCCATGCAAGATCGTTTTTTCCCCGATAAAATGGAAGATATATCTGTTAAATGATTTTAAGAATAGTTCTAATTTTTTTTATTTGTTCTGCCTCGATCTCCTTTTCAGAAGTGCAATCCTACTCTAAACTCTTGGGTTAAGACTGGGGGATAACTCGGTTTTAAGGAGTGTTGGAATTACAGGAAAACAACGGCTGGCTAAACATCTCACAATAGAATGGGTTGCGCAAACTGATTTCCGATATCATCATACCGTTCATGGCCTTGTCGAATACCATAGGCCTCTGTTAAGTAGGAGGCTTAACGGTTACTTAGGTGCTGGAGCCTCAGCTGGTCGAGAGCAAAGCACAGTGTTTGATAAGGAAAATCAGGTGTTTATTACAAGCCTAAAAAATCCAACAGTAGGTGTTGATTTAATTGTTGGAGTTGAAATTTCCCTGCTTAAGGTTAATGTCTCCATCGACTACAAGCCAAATTTTAACCTTTACGGACGTGAAAAGTGGATTATTGGGCAAACGGGCATCTCCGCTCGCTACGTTCTTATTTCGGGCGCTAAAAAGCGCCAGAATGATTGCAAAAAGAAGCGGCAGGCTTTTTTCGAGCGGATTGGAATAAAGAAATAAAATTAGTGAGCCGTTTGAACCGCTGTTCCTGTGGCAACAACCATTAGCATTCCCTTGCCAATTCCCTCGTATGAAAAGCTAACTCCAACAATTGCATTCGCACCTTTTGCTTGAGCTTCTTCCTCCAATTCTTTTAAGGCAATTTGTTTCCCTTCGCGCAACACACGTTCGTAAGAGCCGGAACGGCCTCCTATTATATCAGTAATACTGGCGAAAAAGTCTTTAAAAATATTGGCGCCGATTATCGTTTCCCCTGAGACAATGCCCAAGTAATGATTAATCTGCTTTCCTTCGATGGTATTTGTGGTAGTTAGAATCATGATTTTTTCTTTGGGATTAAAGTAAGAAAAAAGAGCATAAAAAAAAGCCTCAGCGTTTGCTGAGGCTTTGATTTTGATTGGCGGTCCGGACGAGACTCGAACTCGCGACCCCCTGCGTGACAGGCAGGTATTCTAACCAACTGAACTACCGGACCAATCCTTTTCCCCTTACAGGGAGTGCAAATATACGTTAGAAAAATTATAAATCAAGGAAATAATAATAATTTTTATTCTGCTCCTTCTTTTAATTTCTCAGTGTTTTCTGCAAGTCTCAGAGAATCAATAATTTCATCGATTTCCCCACCCATAACAGCAGGTAAATTATACAAGGTCATACCAATTCTGTGGTCTGTAACACGCCCCTGCGGGTAGTTGTATGTTCTAATTTTCGCAGATCTATCTCCTGAACTTACCATCGTTTTACGTTGGCTTGAAATTGCATCAAGGTGTTTCTGTAATTCAATCTCATAAATACGAGATCGAAGAACTTTCATCGCTTTTGCAAGGTTCTTGATTTGTGATTTTTCATCCTGACATTGAACAGTTATTCCTGTTGGTAAATGCACTAAACGCACAGCAGAGTATGTTGTGTTTACCGATTGCCCACCAGGTCCTGAAGAACAGAAGGTGTCTTTACGGATGTCTGAATCTTTTAAATCAACGTCAATTTCTTCAGCTTCGGGAAGCACAGCGACCGTTGCAGCAGAGGTATGAACCCTTCCTTGGGTTTCAGTTTCAGGGACACGTTGCACACGGTGAACGCCTGATTCGAATTTTAGAATACCGTAGCAGTTTTCACCACTTACGTTAAAAATAACTTCTTTATATCCGCCAGATGTTCCGTGACTTACGTCGACAGTTTCTACTTTCCAGCCTTTTTTCTCGCAGTAACGCGTGTACAATTTGTAAAGGTCACCAGCGAAAATACTTGCCTCATCTCCACCTGTACCAGCGCGGATTTCAAAAATAACATTCTTATCGTCTGCGGGATCTTTTGGTACAAGAAGGAATTTTATGTCCTCCTCCATTTTATCCCTTTTCGTGGTAAGTTCGCCCAACTCCATTTTCGCCATTTCCCTAAATTCAGGGTCTTTGTCATTTGCGATAATGCCTTTGTTTGCCTTAATGTTTGAAAGCACATTTTCATATTCATCGGCTACAACGACAATCTTTTCGAGATCCTTATATTCTTTACTTAGGCTCGTGAATTTCTTCATGTCCTGCATCATTTCAGGATCAGATAGCAAGATTTCCACCTCCTCAAAGCGTTTTTTTATTCCTAATAATTTATCAATCATGATTGTTGCTATTTCGAATGCAAAATTAGTGCATTTTTAGTCAAAACAAATAGGATGTTTTCCGTGCTGGAAACATCTATTCTCTCAAAGTTAGAATTTGGGAGGGATATTTCGATTTTTATTCGTTTTTTCTCGTCGTATTGGAAATATTTGGATTGTGACAAATCGAACCACTGAATCTTGTTGTTTACCAAACTAAATTTTGAGATATTTTTGTATGGGTAGGTTGTTATGTAGGCGCCAAAGTTGTCGAAAACTAATATTCCATTTGTTGGATCATTCAGGTATATTTTTTTGCCTCTAACTACAAGTTGATTAGGGGTAAAGGACGCTTGAAAATACTGTGAAAGTCGCACTCCTTGGGCTGTCTCAGCGCCTTTTTGATTTATTTTTCTTAAATTTTGAGCATTTTCAGAATAATACCAGTATGTGTTGTTTTCGGCGGATGCCAAAACTTTAAGCCCAGTTGACGCCAGATTTTGAAGGTTCAATTCGCCTACTTTAGTCATCTGGTTATCCAGAAATAGGACGTTATAAAACTGAGGGTACCACACTAATATTTTAAACGGATTGCTGACATCTAAATATGCAGGCTCTCCTAAATTGGATGAAAAAGAACCTATTTGTTCTCCTTTATTGTTAATCTTTATTATTTCGCCCGCTTCGGTAATGACGTAAGCCTGATCGAGTTGGTCGGTAAAAACTCTTGTGCCTTTTATTGGTAACGTTGCTCCGGAATTTTGGGCTTCGGCGAAAGCTGAAACAAATAGAAGCATCACAATAATTATGCGACTCATCCCTTGTATTCTTTTAATTGGAATTGTTCACCATCAAAAACTCCATAGGTATCGAAGTTAATCCACTCTCCAAGATTGATGTAAAGGTTTCCTTTGCTTAGCTTTTCGAATATTGGTAGGTGCCGGTGGCCATATACAAAAAAGTCATGTGGATTTTCAGCAGATATTTCTTCACTATGTGCCATGAGCCACTCATTTTCTGACCCTAGAAATGTTTCTTCGGTGTCTTGTGAAGCCCTGCTCCTCAGGGACCAGGTGTTGGCTATCCACATCCCTATATTGGGATGTGTCCATGAGAAAAACCACTTGCAAATCGAGCTTGCAAAAACCTTTTTTAATATTTTGTAATTATAATCCCCTGGTCCCAATCCGTCGCCGTGTGCAAGGTAAAATGACTTTTCATTTCTTGTGATAACTTGTGGTTCGCGGTAGATTTTAAAACCAAGTTCTTTTTCAAAATAATCACCCACCCACATGTCGTGGTTGCCGGGAAAAAAATGAATTGGAATACCGCTGTCGCTTATTTCGGCGAGCTTACCGAAAATACGGGTGTGTCCTTTTGGGATTACATGCTTATATTCAAACCAAAAATCGAACACGTCGCCCATTAAAAACAGTTCTGTGGCGTCTTTCTGAATTTCTGTGAGCCATTTTATAATTCGCAGTTCGCGCTTTTTTGATGCCTCGTAATTAGGGGCACCTAAGTGAAAATCGGAAGCAAAGTATATTTTGGTTGTGTTCATGAATTTGAATTACTCCAAAAAAAGAGGAATTTCCGTGAAAATAAAGTTAAACTCTATCTTCCAACAATAAAACGTAAAGATCACGTGGACCATGTGCACCTAAAACAAGGGTTTTCTCAATATCGGCAGTACGTGAAGGCCCTGTGATGAAACTTATCATAGAGGGTAGTCTATCCTCGTATTTTTGCTCTAAATAGCCCAAGGCCTCTCCTATTTCATTGAATAGTTGTGATGCTCGGGCGATAACAATATGCGCAGCCGGAATCACGCTTAATCGTCTTCCGCTAGCATTTCTACTTGTCACCACCACAGTTCCCGTTCGAGCAACTAAGGCCTCACAACTAGTAATTGTTATCCCTTCCTCGTGCAGGTACCTGTCGTCTAATTGGACTTCGACACCGTGAATATCAAGAAAGGGTAAAAGCGTTTTTTCTTTACAGCTAATTTTGCAATCAGGAAGTGATTTGAAGATGGAGGCGAGTGCTAGACTCACCTCTCTCTCGTCCTCACAATATTGGAAATTACCTTTAAGGGCAACAATTTTTTGGGCAAAAAGCACGTCATTGTCTACCTGTAAAGGAGCTATTGCTGGAGTTGCCGTTGAAGCCGTTTTCTTTGGCTCCTCCACATGCTCTAGCAATCCTCGCCTAATATTTTTAAGCATCCTTTCTTTGGGGGTGCGTTCCTCCATTCTTAGTTGGCTTTTTCCGAGATTTCCTCTTTTGTATCCGTGTCTTCAGGCTTGTCAGTTTTCGCTTCCGCGGAAGCGTCTTCAATAAGCTTTTCTTCAACTATTGCTTCTTCTTCCTTAGCTTTTTCTATTGCAGCTTCTTCCTTCTTAGTTTCTTCTGCCTGAATAGCATGTTGTACCTCATAAGGACGCTTTCCAATTAACTCTTCTAGATCGGCTTGGAATAAAATCTCCTTAGCTAATAATGCTTGCGCAATTTTTTCTAATTCTTCACGACGCTCAAGAAGAAGCTCCTTAGTTTGATTGTAGATGTTTTTCACCAAAATGCGGACTTCCTGGTCGATAAGTTCAGCGGTTTTTTCAGAATATGGTTTAGACATTCTGTATTCGTTGTCGTTATCGTTGAAAGAAAGATTACCTACTTTTTCGCTCATTCCATAAACCGTTACCATTGCATAAGCAAGTTTGGTAATACGTTCAAGATCATTTTGAGCTCCTGTGCTAATTCTCCCGAAAATTATATCCTCGGCTACACGGCCACCCATGGTCATGCACATGCCGTCGGTTAATTGCTCAGTAGTATAAAGGTATTGCTCCTTTGGAAGGTATTGTGCGTATCCTAAGGCGGCAAGTCCTCTTGGCACTATTGAAACCTTTACTAAAGGATCAGCATGTTCTAGGAACCAACCTGCAATGGCGTGACCTGCTTCGTGGTATGCAACAATTCGTTTTTCGTCTGGAGAAATAATTTTATTCTTTTTCTCAAGTCCGCCAATCACACGATCTACGGCATCTTGAAAATCAATCATTTCTACATGTTTTTTGTCTTTACGAGCTGCGATAAGTGCAGCTTCGTTACAAACATTTGCAATTTCGGCTCCAGCGAAACCGGGAGTTTGTGCTGATAATTTATCGGCACCTACGCTTTCAGAAGTTTTAATGCTTTTCAAGTGAACCTTGAAGATAGCTTCTCTACCCGCTAAGTCGGGCTTGTCGATACCAACCTGACGGTCAAAACGTCCCGGACGAAGCAATGCACTGTCCAATACATCTGGTCTGTTTGTTGCAGCCATGATGATTACACCAGTATCGGTACCGAAACCATCCATCTCTACCAAAAGTTGGTTAAGCGTGTTTTCACGTTCGTCGTTACCACCAGCAATTTGATTTTTCCCACGAGAACGACCTATTGCATCAATTTCATCAATGAAGATAATACATGGGGCTTTTTCCCTTGCTTGCTTAAATAAGTCACGAACCCTTGAGGCTCCAACTCCAACAAACATTTCAACGAATTCAGAGCCTGAAATCGAAAAGAAAGGCACTTGAGCTTCACCGGCAACGGCTTTTGCTAAAAGTGTTTTACCTGTTCCGGGACTGCCGACTAAAAGAACTCCTTTAGGGATTTTGCCACCCAAATTGGTGTATTTTTTAGGATTTTTTAAGAAGTCAACCACTTCATAAACCTCAATTTTAGCCTCTTCAAGACCAGCTACATCATTAAATGTGATGTTTACCTGAGTGTCTTTATCGAATAAAGTCGCTTTTGATTTTCCAATGTTAAAGATTTGTCCACCTGGACCACCTCCAGCTCCACCCATGCGGCGCATTAAGAAAATCCAGATTCCGATCATTAATAAAATTGGGATAATCCAACCAAGTGCATCGCCAAACCAGTCGTTACGTGTTACGTAGCGTAAATCAACGCGATCTTCCTGTGGGAAATCGGCTTGAGCCACTTGTAACTTTTTTTCAAGGGTTTCAACGCTACCTTCTGTAAAGAAATAGTGTGGGCCATTATTGTTAGCAAACATTGACTCCGGTTGGTTTATTTCCTTGTATTTCTCGTCCCCTAATTTATCCTTCTTGATGAATACCTCAACGTAATAAAGATCAGCTTTTTTGTAGGTGATAAGCTTTTCAACGTCGTTGTTCTCCAGCATTTCGGTTTTGAAACGTTGGTAAGTGATTTCCTTGGTGTTTCCACCTGAGTAAAGAAGGTTAAGTCCTAGGAAAGCAACAAAGATTATCCCGTAAATCCAGTAAAAATTGAATTTAGGGGTTGGTGCTTTGAGCTTCCCGCCTTTACCTTTAGGCTTATTGTTAGGGGTTGATTTTTTATTAGGTTGATTCTTCATTCCTTGATTTAATACGCTTTAAAAACGGTTTATGCTGTTTGATATGATTTTACATCAGCATCTCCCCAGAGGTCTTCAACCCCATAAAATTCACGTTGTTCTAATTTAAATACATGCACTATAACGCTAAAATAGTCCAAAAGAACCCATTCGCCTTCGGATTTTCCTTCCACATGGCTTGGCTTCTCTTTAAGATTCTCGCGAACTACATCTTCAACTGAATCGGCTATAGCACCTACTTGGCGATCTGAGTCTCCATGACATACTATCATAAAATCGCAGACTGCTTTTTCTACACCACGAAGGTCAAGACGTTGAATGTCCTTTCCTTTTTTTTCTAAAATGCCCTCGATAACTGCATCTGCAATTTCTTCGGCCGTGGTAAACTTCTTGGTTTTAATCATTCAATACTTTAATTTGGCTACAAAAATAGAGATTTCTTTTGCAACGCCCTATATTTCAAACCCTCTTCCTGGGTCAAAGTTTTTATTATCTAAAAACTGTTCCATCTACCAACAAGCATTTACATGAATTGTTGGCGCAAAATGACAGATTATTAGAGGGAGTTTTGGTGCTCGCAGGCCATCAGTCGGCGGGCAGAGGGCAATACGGCAACCAGTGGTTTGTCGAGCCATCCAAAAACTTAACGTTCAGTTTTTTATTAAAGCCAAATATGGTAAAAATGCATCAACATTTTTACTTAAATAAGGTTATTTCGTTGGGTTTATTGGAGGGTGTGAAAGAAAGTTTGATGTCTTGCGCCGATTTCGACCCAGAAAAACTCAAGGTTAAGTGGCCAAACGATCTTATGTATGAAGATAAAAAGTGGGCAGGAATTCTTATTGAAAACGCTATTCGCGGAAATGCAATAAACCACAGTATTGTTGGTATAGGCTTAAACGTGAATCAGAGAAAATTTGATGAAAATCAAGGGCGTGGTGGCTCGCCTGGGGCTGCGTTTGATCAGAATTTCGACCTAGTTAGTTTACTGCAAAAGGTTGTAACCCAACTTGAAAAGCATTATCTTGCTCTTCGGTCGGGAAATTTGTTATTTATTGATAAAAGTTATATTAGCAATCTGTATCAGTTTGAAAAAACCGAAAACTATCGAATAAAAGATGAAATAATTGAAGGGAAGATTGTGGCTGTGGAGCCCACTGGGCACCTTATTGTAGCCTCTCCAAGCAAGTCTTACCGTTGTGATTTCAAGGAAATTGAATTTTTAAAAAAACCGTAACCTCAAAGCATGAAGAAAATAACGGCCGATTACATATTTACCATGGCGGGAGAGCCAGTTAAAGACGGTATTATCATTTTAGACAGTGATGGTACAATCTTAGATGTGGTACCAAAGCAAAATATGGAAGATGTAGATCGCTATGAAGGGGTGATTTGCCCAGGATTTGTAAATACTCATTGCCACCTTGAACTGAGTCACTTAAAAGGAAAAGTAAAAAGTGGCGGAAGGTTGCCGGGGTTTATTGCTCAGGTGCAGTCCCAGCGGATTGAAGATAAAGAAAAAGTGCTGCAAGCAATTGAAGTTGCTGAGCATGAAATGATTGAAAACGGAATTGTTGCCGTAGGGGATATTTGTAATTCTGATATTACCATCCAGCAAAAGATGAAAGGAAATCTTCATTACTACAATTTCATTGAACTTTTTGGCTTCCGCGAAAGCGAAGCAGATAAAATTTTCGCAAAAGGGGAGTCATTATTTACCAAGTTTAGGGCACGTGAAATGCAGGCAGGAATTACTCCTCATGCATCATACTCGGTATCAGAGCCGCTATTTGAGCATATTCTTCACCATGCCGAAGTTAACAACACCCTTATTTCTATCCATAATCAAGAATCACGAGACGAAAATCTTTTCTTCATGAAAAGAAAGGGAGATTTTGTGAAGTTTTATGAATCTATTGGATTTGATATTAATCGTTTTGAGCCGACAGGTTTGAGCGCACTTCAGAGTATACTTTCTTATTTAAGCCCTACGCTCAAAACACAGTTTGTGCACAACACATTCACTAATAAAGAAGATTTATTTCTAGCTATAAATTATAATAGAAATAAATCATGGTGGTGTTTCTGCCCTTCGAGCAATATTAAAATTGAAAAAGCCCTTCCTAATTTTGAGGCGTTCAAGCGAATGAATTGCCAAATCACTATTGGGACCGATAGCCTAGCTTCAACAAAGTCGTTGAGCATTTTTGATGAGCTTAAAATTATTGGTCAAAATTATCCTGACCATAATTTGGCGGATCTTTTAGAGTGGGCAACAATAAACGGAGCAAAGTTCTTAGGTTTGAATCCGAAGGTTGGAGCAATACGAAAGGGAAGCCGTCCCGGGCTTAATCTTATTGAGAATGTTGATTTCGAAAATATGCGATTGACCCCTCAAAGCCAGATGCAAAAACTGGTTTAACTACATCGTTTAAAATCTATCTAACAATCCGAAAATCCATTGATTTATCAGCTATTTAAGCTGGAAATCTATGTCGTTAAGCTTCCGTAAAAATGGATTTTTTTCTCATTTTTGTGGAGTAAACAAATATCACCATGGGAAGAGCATTTGAATTCAGGAAAGAAAGAAAGATGAAACGCTGGTCGGCGATGTCTAAAACCTTTACGCGTATAGGGAAAGAGATTGTAATGGCTGTTAAAGAAGGCGGCCCAGATCCCGATGGTAATTCACGCTTACGTGCACTTATCCAGAATTCGAAGGCGGTAAACATGCCTAAGGATAATGTGGAGCGTGCGATTAAAAAAGCGACCGACAAAGATACCTCGGACTATAAAGAAGTGATTTTCGAGGGCTATGCACCTCATGGCATTGCTGTGTTAGTGGAAACTGCTACAGATAATAATATGCGTACTGTTGCGAATGTAAGAAGCTATTTCAGCAAGACCAATGGAAGTCTTGGTACATCAGGCTCAGTTACGTTTATGTTCGATCATAAATGTAGTTTCAAGATAGCCAACGAAGGACAAGATTTAGAAGAATTAGAGCTAGAGTTAATTGACTGTGGTGTTGAAGAAGTTTTCATTGAAGAAGAGTCAATTGTAATCTACGCTCCTTTCGAAAGCTACGGAGCAATCCAATCGTATTTAGAAGGCAGCAATACTGAAATCCAAAGCTCAGAATTTGAACGCATCCCTCACGACACTAAAAAGCTTAGCGCAGAAGAGGAAGCTGATGTGGATAAACTTTTAGAGAAATTGGAAGAGGATGAAGATGTGCAGAATGTTTATCACAACATGGGTTAATCATGAGC
>JBLIKP010000045.1:0-19197 GCA_047635375.1 Sphingobacteriales bacterium
GTTGAGATTCAAATTACTTTATTAGTAACCCTGTCTCTCAATTGGAATGCAAATATATAATTCGTTTCTTTGCACTCCAAATAAAACTACCAAAATAATTTAAATAAAATATGCACAAGGCCGGTTTCATAAACATCATAGGCAAGCCCAACGCGGGTAAGAGCACTTTAATGAATGCTTTGGTAGGCGAAAAAATGTCGATCATTACTCCGAAAGCTCAGACCACAAGACACCGAATAATCGGAATTGTGAACCATGACGACTTTCAAATGGTGTTTTCAGACACTCCAGGAATCATAAAACCGAAGTATGGTTTACATGAAAGAATGATGGATTTCGTAAAAAGTTCTATGCATGATGCCGACGTTATGGTTCTTGTGGTAGATCTTAAGGACCCTGATCCTGAATTAGAAGATATCGCCGACAAATTAGTTAAGAGAAATTGTCCGCTTATTATATTGTTAAACAAAGTTGATGCGGTTCAAACTGCAGTGATTACTGAACAGGTTGATATTTATTCAAAACTGTTCAAGCCAGACGCTTTGTTCCCAATATCGGCATTAATGAAGGCTAACTTAGAGCCGGTAATGATGCAGATACTAAATTACCTACCCGACTCCCCTCCATTTTTCGACAAAGAAGAGCTTACCGACAAACCGGAGCGATTCTTTATCGCTGAAATAATCAGGGAAAAAATATTCCTTAACTACAAAAAGGAGATTCCATACAGTACTGAAGTAGTTATTGAATCCTTTAAAGAAGAGAAAAACATCCTTCGCATTGCTGCTAATATTTTGGTTGAGCGTAAATCGCAGAAACCTATTGTTATTGGCCGCGGTGGTGAAAAATTAAAACGCGTGGGAACCCATTCACGTGAGGATATCGAAGCCTTTTTAGGAAAAAAAGTCTTTCTAGAGCTTTATGTGAAAGTGGTAGAAGACTGGAGAAATAAAGATTCACATTTAAAAAACTTTGGTTACCGCCAATAGGCATTACCATAAATAAATAAAAATGAGCAACGTAGTCGCCATTGTTGGACGCCCAAATGTTGGGAAGTCCACCCTTTTTAACCGTATGGTTACCGCAAGACAAGCCATTGTAGATAACGTGAGTGGAGTAACTCGCGACCGTCACTATGGTATTTGCGAATGGAACGGAAAAAATTACAACGTCATCGATACTGGAGGTTATGTAAATAACAGTGATGACATTTTTGAAGCGGCAATTAATGAACAAGTTTTAATTGCTATTGAAGAAGCAACTGCCATTATTTTCATGGTTGATGTGACTACTGGGATTACAGATCTTGACCATGACCTGGCAAGAATGCTGAGAAAATCTAAAAAGCCGGTTCTTTTTATCGCCAATAAGGTTGATAATGAGCAGCGTTTATTGGATGTCCACAATTTTTACGGCTTAGGCTTAGGTGAGCCGATGGCTGTTGCTAGTATTAGCGGTAGCGGAACAGGTGATCTTCTTGACGAAATCGACAAGCACCTTACTGACGAAGAGCTCAATCCCGATGATGGAATTCCACACATTAGTATTGTTGGTCGTCCGAACGTAGGTAAAAGCTCCTTGGTGAACGCCTTAATGGGCCAACCAAGAAACATTGTAACCCCAATCGCTGGGACAACCCGTGATAGTATTCATACTCATTACAACAAATTCGGTCTGAATTTCAAACTGGTAGATACTGCAGGTTTGAGAAAGAAAGGAAAAGTTGAGGAGAATATTGAATTCTACAGTGTTATTCGTGCTATTCGTGCTTTGGACAATTCTGACATTTGTGTGATCGTACTTGATGCGCAGAATGGCGTTGAATCCCAAGACTTAAACATCCTTCACCTTGCAGAGCGAAAGCAAAAAGGTGTGGTTGTGGTAGTAAACAAATGGGATTTAATTGAGAAGGAAACAAATTCGGCGAAGGAGTTTGAGGAGAAAATCCGCAGAAAAACAGCTCCATTTGTCGACTTCCCAATCGTATTCACAAGTGCTATTAATAAGCAGCGTGTACTTAAGGTAATGGAAACCGCTAATGAAGTTTATCATGCAAGAAGGACGAAAGTCCCAACTTCCAAGTTAAACGACATCATGCTTAAGGAAATCGAAAATTATCAGCCGCCAGCCACAAAAGGTAAATTCATTAAGATTAAATATATCACCCAACTTCCTGGATACACCCCGAAATTCGCGCTTTTCTGCAATCTTCCTCAATACATAAAAGAGCCTTATAAGCGCTTTATTGAGAATAAAATTAGAGAACATTTTGGATTTCATGGAGTTCCATTAAGAGTTTTCTTTAGAAAGAAATAAAATAAAAAAGCAGGCTAAACCATTGTAAATTCGGATATTACACCTACCTTCGCCCCTCTAATTGACTAAAACTGTGATCAACATGAACAAATTAAAATTATCTATCGTAGCGTTTTTCGCTATCGCAACAATGGCTGCCTGTGGCAACGCTACTCAAGAAGCTAACAAAGTAATGGAAGATGCTAAAATTGATTCTATCGCCGATGCAACTGCTGATTCTTTAATCAACGCTGCTGAAGAAGCTGTAAACGACGCTGAAGCTGTTGCAGATTCAATTTCTACTGAAGTTGAAGAAGTAGTTGAAGGTGCAGTTGAGGCAATGTAATCTCAACCATCAATAAATTAAAAATCCCGCAAGGCAACTTGCGGGATTTTTTTATTTATACACTCCAGTTAACTGGGGCTTTTCTAACTCTTTTAACGCAGCTTTTATAACTACATCTTTCTGATTCATTATTGGAAAGTATCCCTGCTCGCGATAGAGCCTTCTACCGATTAACGCGGTAAGTTGAGTGGTTAACACTTTTTTAGACCGCTCATATCCCTTTGCGTTAAATGGAACTTTCTTTTCGGCGAAAGCCAAGAAAACCTTCATCTCTGCCTCACCAAAAGTATAACTCTTTACATACTCTTCCGCGGAAGCGTACTTTTTAAACTTTGCGCGATTTTTATCTACGTAATCGTAGGCAAATTCATTCACCGCTCCAGCTGAAAACAATTTCCCGAAGTAAACCGAATAGTTGAAAGTATCTACCGGGACAAACACATCAGGAACTATCCCGCCGCCGCCGTACACAATTTTACCACCTGGGGTGACAAACTTTACTGTATCAAGGATTTGAATGCTATCAACCTCCTTAAACTCCCCTTTTTCGTAGCGCTTATTTAGCTCGTTGTAATAATCTTCATTCCCATTGTCGTAAGATTTCTGAATGCTTCGCCCGGTTGGAGTGTAATACCTGGCTACGGTAAGCCTCAACGCAGATCCATCATTAAAAACAACCTGCTCTTGCACCAATCCCTTACCAAATGAACGTCGGCCTATTATGGTCCCACGATCCCAATCTTGAATTGCACCCGCCACAATTTCACTTGCCGATGCCGATCCTTCATCCACCAACACTACAAGCTTGTCTTTTAGGAAAGATCCTCGCTCTGTTGCGTTGTATTTTTTTGTAGGCTGATTTCTTCCTTCAGTGTAAACAATTAACTGATTTTCAACCAAAAACTCATCCACTATGGCTGTAGCTGCGCTAAGATAGCCGCCACCGTTTCCGCGAAGATCAAGAATTAGGTTGGTCATTCCCTTGTCTTTAAGGTCAAACATACCTTCCATCATTTCTTGATAGGTTGTCGCCGAAAAACGATTTAGCTTGATATAGCCCGTGGTTTCGTTAATCATGTACGCGATATCCATGCTGTTAATCGGAATTTTATCTCGCGTAATAGTAAATTCTTTAAGGTCTTTGGAACCGTTTCGGAAAATCCCCACGGCTACTTTTGAGCCTTTCGGTCCTTTAAGCTTCTTAATTACCTTATTGTTTGTTATCTCAATCCCCGCGACATTTTCACTGTCGATCTCTATTATTTTATCTCCGGCCATTATTCCAACGGCCTCTGATGGCCCTCCACCAATTGCCGAAACAACCAAAAGGGTATCGTTAAGGATATAAAATTCAATACCTACTCCCTCAAAATTTCCTTGTAAATCTTCAGTCGCCGATTTTAAATCACTCTTTGGAATATAAGTACTGTGTGGGTCAAGGCTCTTCAATAGCCCTGCAATCCCTTGGTCCTCGATATCGTCCATCCCTACTGAATCGACATAGTTTTTTTCAATAATGCTCAACACCTTCTTTATCTTTCCATATTTAGAAAAGCTAAAATTCATTACTGATGTCTGATCAATTGGTGTTATTACGCGCCCAGATTTCATCTTTGCACCTAACAACATCCCTATTACCAATACACCCGCAAAAATCAGGGGCAGTAAAATTTTCCACTTCTTATTATCCATATTAGCTAATGCCTTTTATCAGTTGAAATAACGAGATTCATATCAATTACGTTTTGCTAAAACAACTTTGTTACTGTATTTTTTGCATCAATAATCATATTGTGCAGATGCCCGTAGGAGAACAATGCGTTTCTCCCACTTTGCTTAAGGTTTTTAAATCTACTCAAATAATCAACCAGCGCATTTACCTTTTCCTCAGCACCTAATTGTAAAACAGGATAAGCGTTGGGGAGAGTAAACTGTTTGGTTTCGATCACATTTTCTCGAGCAAATAAACCTCTTTCTATTAATATGTCAATAGTCTCTTTTTCATAATTTTTAGTCGGTTCAAAATGAGGGACTTCCACCACGAGACTTGTCTTTCCCTCGGGAGCCATAAACCTACTACGATTTCTTGGTTCTACCACGCGAGTAAAAGGAATATCAGGATCGGGGAAATAAATACTCGCAGCAGGGGTCACTGATTCTTTATCCAACAAAATCACCACCAACGTCAGGCTCCGAAACGAAATCTCCTTAGCCAAGTCAATTATTTCCTGTGGCGGCTGTGGATTTAATAGTCTAATTACCAAATTTAAGGGCAGGGTGTTTAAATATTGCTCCGACTCAAACTCACCCTTGCTCGAAACTATTTTAGTGATATTCTTACCGTCGTGGCGGATTTCAGTCACTTCGCTATCTGTACTTACTGATGCCTTATCGAATGTGTTTTCAAAAGCGTCTTTTATCATTCCTATCCCGAATGTTGGATAGAAAAAACTTCCGTCGAGGTGGCGCGTTCGTGACTTGTCTTTTCCTAAAAAATCGAAAATCAAGGATTTAAAATCAAGGCCTTTTAATCGGCTGCCGGCAACAATGGGGTCCAGCTTTTCACAGGGCAAGCCCCATAATTTTTGGGAGTAGCTAAGTAATAGGTTTTGCGCAATCACATCCCCATAGGCGTTTATGGCTTTCGCCGAGAAGTCTCCACCTTTCACAGGAATTGCTTTGCGGAAAAGAAAACTACCCAGAGATTTAAGAATATTAGGCACCGACATATTCTTCAGTAAATTCCCTGGAGAAAGGGGGAAATCGAGGAAATTATCGCCAATACTTATATAACTTGGGACTTCAATTTCTTTTAAATCTTCCCCTAAAAGACTTTTTAACAACTGAGTTACTTCCGGTATTTTATCATGAACCCTATGCGCTCCCGTGTCGAACCGAAATTCGCCTATGGTAAAGGTTCGCGCGTTACCGCCTAGATCTTTATTTCTTTCGACTAAGGAAAAATCCAATCCGTTTTTTTGAGCGAAATATGCGGCCGTAACACCGGCTGGTCCGCCGCCTAATATGGTTAGCTGCTTAATCATTGAATATCCTCACTTCCATTTTTGGCCACATCCTATTTACGTAGGGATTATGATAAAACACTTTCTTATCGTTTTCTATTATGGGAAACTCACGGTCAAAAATTCCTACGGCAAAAACTTTCTCTCCTGCCAAAATAAGGCTATCCATTAAAATTGTTCCTTCCTCAATATTTACAAAAGTAGCGGGCAAATCATAAGCCTGCAAGTATTCGTTAACCAGGTTTGTACTCGCCACAAAGGCACCAGGCTTGATTTTTTCTTTTAAAAATTCAGCACTTTCGGCTACAGCCGAAGGGGTTTTATGGGCAATTACAAGGCTTAAACTAACGCTGATATAAGCGACAAAGAAAACTCCCAAAATCACCTGCCCCACTTTTCCGCTTTCCCAGACCCGCTGAAAACCGCGACTTAAGTAAATTATTATTAATGGGATTAACGGAAGCACATGACGTGGCTTATACACCACGTTTTGGTAGAAAAATATCCAAATCAAATAAATAAATCCTGACCAAAGCAGCATACGCTCAGCAAAAGACAGTTTAAATCGTTGTTGGAAAACTCCTAAAACAAGACCACCCAAAACCCCAAATCCCACAATAACCGTAAGCCAGCTTCTGGGCCACCAATAGGCACCAAATCCATCGGCCCAAAGACTCTCTAATGTTTCGGTAAAGCGAATGAAATATTTTTCACCCTCAGAAATTGCTCCGCCCCACTGATTGAAATGACCGTCGGTATGGGTTACTGCGGCTTTTACTAATTCTTCAAATCCCGTAATCCAAACCATCGGTGCAAGCCAAACTAGACTGCTAAAAATTAAAACAATCCACATTTTTAATTTATCACCAGACCAAAAAAGGGTGTAAACGGTGGGTAGAAATACCATAGGGAGGTACGAAAGGCGCGTTCCTGCTAAAAGTCCTACCAAAAGTAGCAGCAGGAATTTTGCCTCTTTCCATTTATTTATCTGGATAAGCAAACCAAAAACCCCAAAAACCATAGCAGTCCCCAGTAAATCTGGCATGTAACGGTTTGCCATTAACCACATTAAAGGATTAAAAAAGGTTAGCAGCAAAAGCCACAATGTGGAGTTTTGATTCTTCACAAAAAACTTGATACCCCAGATGATGATAAAAGTGGATAGTGCGCCAATGATCGAAAAACTCAAGGCAAAACTTGAAAGCAAAGCGTATATAGGCTTGACCAAGGCAATAAACACAGGATAACCCGGGAAATGGGGCTGTAGTTTTACTAAATCAAACCGTATGGCACCCAAGGCAAAACGAAGTGAATCTGGATCTTCTAAATAGTAAATGGTGCTCGCCAGACGCGAGGCTATAATCGCCACAAAAACGACGACAGGAACCAACCATTTATTTTCTAAAAGCTTTTTCATAGAAACAGAAAAGCCTCCGACCAAAATTGACCGGAGGCTTAAAAGTATAAGTTTATTACCATTCAGCCACCTGTTGGTCGGTGAATTGATAAATCGATTTTAATTGTTGGTTAATCTGATCTAAATTTTGAACGGTCACCTCGCTCGGATTATTTCCTATTCTGATCATTAGCACATCGTATTCGTCATTTGAAATTACCCCGTCAGGGTTTTGTCCTAACATGCTGGCGTAAGCTTTAAGCTCAGACCAGTGTTTAGCGATATCCTCGCCACCAGTTTTTAAATCGGCTTTAACTTCCAATGCATAATGCACGGTGGTTGCAGCGATTAAGGCTTCCCAATTGAATAAAATGCTTGAACGGGAATTATCGCGTGTGGTAAAATCGTTGTTGCTTATTGCCGCACGGCCTTCAAGAAATGCTCCCATAAGCACATCAGTAAAGTTTGTTTGAGACTCCGCAGCCATGCTAGCGGAGCCAATATCACGTTTTGCAGCAGTTACTGAATAATAGAAATTCTTTTCACTTTGAGGGTCTATTTCATTATCCCCATTTGCATCTGATTCACCGGGGGTAATACGAGTTTCATCGTTCATGTTTAGATAATCACGAGAAGCTCCAAAATACCCAAATGCCTCATCCCAGTGATGCTCCATTTCTGTACCTTGACCTACAACAGGGTCGGTGTTTTTATCGGAAAGTATGTCATTCAGATAAACAACTGTGGCTTGGTTATAGAAAACCCCACCCATCAAGTACTTCTCGATTAGTTGTTTCAAATCACGCTTATCTGGAGTAACGAAGCCTCCAGTATTCTGACTCAATGTATCTAATTCTTGGAACCAGTTACGCACCATAGAATCAACGCCTGCCGTTACTTTTCCGCTTAAATTTTTTCCGGATGCAATTTCTGGATATGCGTTAATGGTATTTTCATAAATCCCCAACAATTCCAATTCCGTCACATGCTTTGTTTCGGCTTCAGCAATTTTGGAAACTAAATCTTGTAATAAAAGAATTCTTACCGTTTGACCCGGGTATGCCACATTTGAGAAACTGTAATTTGTAGGCACAGTGTACTCGTTAGTTGGTGAGTCAACGATTTTTGTATTGTCACATCCCGCTGAAATTAATACGGTGAGCGCTCCTAATAGAATAGCGATTTTTATGCTTTTCATAATCGTATATTTATTATTGACTGATTAAAATGTGTAGTTTATTCCTAAGTTAATTTGTCGCCTGCCTCCTGGGATAATCCCTGAGCTGAGGTTGGCTTCGGGCTGGCCAGGTGAACTATGAAGCCTACTTCCAACATAGACGTTGTCAAGTAAGTTTTTTGCATTAAGATTGAAAGACCATTGGACGTTTGGCTTATATTTTACTCCGAAATTCAGAAGATAATACCCATCAATTGGGCCTTGATACCCTCCATTTAAGGTGTAGGAAATATTTTCGTAATCGGTATAAATTGAGCTTACGTAATTAATATCAGTTCTAAATTCTAACCCGAAAGGGAAAGCTTTTGAAATCCCTGCTGTTAAAGTATGCCTTGGTGCGTATGGGAGTTCATTGCCTGAAATATCTACGTCAACAGGCTTTAATGCCGATGCGATTGTCCCCTTTTTTATTTCTGTTTCAAGATAGGTGTAAACCAAATGCAGCGTTGGAAGCCCTTCATACTTCAACCCTTTTGCCAAGTCCAAACTAATTGCCGATTCCAATCCACGGGTTTGAACCTTTCCAAGGTTTTTAAATACCGTTCCTCTTCCAGCGGCAACAAGGTCGGTAATCATTACACTGAACAACGCCACCTCAACCCTGGCTGCTTTTACGTTTCGGCGAAAGCCTAACTCACTATTTATACTTTTTTCCGCCTTTAAATCTAATCCGGGAGTAGAAACCTGACCGAACTGCAAAACTTTTAACGTTCCACTACTGGGGGGTGTAAACCCTCTATGCACACCTCCAAAAAAATTATTTTTTCCCTGCTGGTAATTCAAGCCCAATCCTGGCAATGCCACCGCCGAAACCTTATCGTCATAGCGGTTATTATTTAATCGGTCGACTCTTGTCTGTTCGAATGTTTCAAATCGAATACCCGGAACAATTACAAGGTCTCCCATTTTATATTTATTACTTACAAAGACTGAAAGGGCTTTGGTTTCATAATTATGACTCTGTCCAAGGATTTCAAATCCGTCTTCCCCTGGTGTTCCTACGAAATAAACGCCCGAGCGCGCATCGGGAGCAAATCCTTTTTTGAAATCATCAGTAAATCGTTCGAAATGAACTCTTGCCCCAATATTTAAGGAGCTTTTATTTCCTAAAAGTGAATAATCGTAATTGTAATTCTGCTCAAGGCCAAACACAAAGAAATTTCTTAAAATTCCATAATTATCTTTTCCATTCCCAACTCTAATTAAGTCGGCTTCATAATTTTGGTAAAAATAGGGTACAGGTATTACGGTGTCTCCATTATATGTTGCCGCATCAACAAACACATCTGTTTCGCGCCACCAATCTCTTGAAAATGAATTGGTGTAAAATTTAGTTATAGAGGTTACGTCCCTGTTTATTTCCCTTACTGAAATCACATCCAAGGACACTCTAAATACCTCAAATTCATCGAATTTCTTGGGGTTGAAATTGGGATTTTCATTAAAACTATATTCCGTTAATCCAGTATAGGTAGCATTGCTAAGCTCATAGTTTACATTTCCCTTGATGTAAATACTTTGCTTTTGCGAGGCAAGAATATTAAGCTTAACCGTACCGTTAATCTGATCGAAATGATTGTTCTCTCGGTAACCGTCGGCCGCTTTATAAATTAACTGCACCTCCGGGGTTAAGCGCTCATTTCCAAATCCGCCGACCTTTGCCACCAATGTTTTAAGGTTATTGGTACCTCCTATTAGCGAGAAATCTCCACCAAACTCTTTGCGTGGCTTATTAGTAATGTAGTTAATCACTCCACCCATAGTTTGTGGACCATACTCAATTGCGCCACTCCCTTTAATTAATTCTAAATCGTCAATTCGCTCAATAGGCGGATTGTAATACATGTTTGCATAAAGATAAAGTGCGGGTTGAATTGGAATTCCGTCTTCAAGTACTAAAACACGGGAACTACGTCGTGGGTTTAATCCTCGAATTCCTATGTTAAGTTTGCTGTTTCCCATACCATCATCTGCAAAACCTTGCACACCGGGGGTGTAGATCAAAAGCTCTTGAGTTCCCATGGGTTGCAAAAGCTCAATTTCTTTTTTATCGATTTTGGTTGCCGTGCCTGGCAAGCTGCGGATTACATTGGAATTTGTACCAAGAATCTCAACTGTAGAAAGGTTGTAATTCGCTGGCTCAAGGCCGACGGATATTATTTTTTCTAAACTATTATTAAAATCACGGGATATAACTTGAGATTTATACCCAATAAATCTAAACTGAACCTTGGTTAAAATCGGGTCGATATCGGTTAGCTTATAATTTCCGTTGAAATCGGAAAAAGTACCTGAAACAGGCTTTTGATTTGAGTCAAGTAAAATAATGGTAACGCCAGGAATAGGCGCCTTAGTTACATTATCAAAAACTACTCCACTAAGAGAAGCCTTTTGTCCAAAACTGCTTTCTCCTCCTATAATTGATAAAAATAATATTCCAACGAGGAGCAAACGCATGGTTAAAACAATTCGGGGTTTTCCTCTGGGTTGATTGCATACTCCGTAGAATCACTGAAACTCATTTTCCCATAACTCCCTCCTTTGGTGCGAATATCTATTTCCTCCAGAATAGGATCGTCTTCACAGCTTACAAGAGTAAGTGGTAAAGCAAGAACTAAGCAAAAAAGCGGACCATAAAGGACTGCCTTGAATTTCTTTAAAATATTTGCCATTTGATTCTTCATCTTTTTCGTTGGCACAAAAATAGATCTTTATTTAGATTAAGTCCAAATAATAAGAAGCCAAAATTTCAAATTACCTAATAGTAGGTAATCGGATTTTTTTTTGAAACTAAAATAGCACCGCAAAACTGCATTAGATGTTTATATTTGTCGTCAAATAACGCTAATAATGATTGTAATAGCAGATAGCGGTTCAACAAAAACCGACTGGAGACTAGTTTCAGACCCGTCCCATGTAAAAAGCATAAAAACCGTGGGGTTCAATCCCTTCTTTGTCTCAACACAAGAAATGATTGACGAATTGATGCCTAAATTAGGTGAATATACCCAAGCTGTGGATGAAGTTTACTTTTACGGAGCGGGTTGCAGCTCATTAGAACGCAACGAAATCATAGAGTTAGCGTTAGCCAAGATTTTTCCAAAAGCATATATTCAAGTGAACCACGATTTACTTGCCGCCGCACGAGGGGTATGTGGAAATGAACCAGGGCTTGTAGCCATCTTAGGAACGGGATCAAACGCTTGTGTATTTGACGGCACAGAAATCATTTCACAAACCCGCAGCCTAGGCTATTTACTTGGCGACGAAGGAAGTGGAGCGTATTTCGGGAAGCAACTAATTACAGATTTCCTTAACAAGGAACTTCCATCTGATGTGTTGCATGCATTCACACAAAAATTCAAACCTGATCCAAATGATATTTTAAATAAAATTTACAAAGAGGAGAAACCAAATCGCTATTTCGCGAGTTTCTCAACTTTCTTTAAAGACATTATAAACACCGCGTACGCACAAAGAGTAATGACCCAAGGGTTTAATCTCTTCCTTGAAAGACATATTCTTAAATTTAAGGGTCATCATACCATGCCCTTAAATTTTGTGGGGAGCATTGGCTTCCATTTCCACCAATTCTTAAAAGAAGCAGTTGATAAACAAGAGCTTAACCTAAACTACATCATTCAAACCCCTATTGAAAATTTAGTGGTTTACCATCTAAACAATCCTCATTAATAATGAGTAAAAAAACCGCCACCGAATCAGATTCTCTCTACGACAACCTTGAAAAAATGTCAGTAGTTGAGTTGCTTTCAAACATTAACCGTGAGGACCAAAAAGTTCCTCAAATCATTGAAAAACATATTCCTCAAATAGCTGCTTTAGTAACCGCTGCTACCCAACAAATGGCGCTTGGAGGTCGGCTTTTTTATTTGGGAGCAGGGACCTCAGGTAGATTAGGAATTGTTGACGCAAGTGAATGTCCGCCCACCTTTGGTGTCCCCCACGACAAAGTAATTGGCTTAATTGCCGGAGGGGATTCTGCAATACGAATGGCGGTTGAGTTCGCTGAAGACGATTTCGAGCAAGCTTGGAAAGACCTTGAAAATTACAACATCAACAATAAGGATGTAATTGTGGGGATTGCCGCTTCGGGCCGCACTCCTTATGTTATTGGCGCCTTAAAAAAAGCGAGAGAGCTTAATATTACTACGGGTTGTATTGTGTGCAACTTGGGTAGTGAAATTGCCGAAAACTCTGATTTCCCAATAGAAATTGAAGTAGGCCCTGAATTTGTAACGGGTAGTACCAGGATGAAATCAGGAACTGCACAAAAGCTTGTCCTTAATATGCTCAGTACATCAGTAATGATTGGATTGGGTCATGTAGTCGGCAATAAAATGGTCGACATGCAGTTAAGCAATCATAAACTTGTAAAGCGCGGAATAATAATGCTGATGGAAAAGCTAAACATCCGCGAAAGCGAAGCCGCAGACCTTTTGGAGAAACACGGTAGTGTTAGGAATGCTATTCAGGCAGCTGATTTTTGAAAAATATTCGGGAAAAATAAAACATTTAGTCCTTTCTTTAGGTAGAGGTAATACAAGAGCTACTGACAATGCACGAAATTGAACCCTTCTATAACTGGCGCGATTATTATGTTTCATCTGAGGATGAGGCATCCCCTTTTTATGGGCGTGAGTATAGCGAGTTTCAGTTTAGCCAAAAGATCTATAATTACTTCATCCACCCTCAATGGGATGACTTTGGCTCACCTACTCTTTATCTAAAAATCATTTACGCCGATTACGAAAGCGGTTTCGGGGTGATTGAGTTAATAGGCGAATGGAATGACTGCATCCATAACGACATAATGATGATGCGAGATGAAGTTATTGAGCCTATGATGGCCGAGGGTTTGAATAAATTTATCCTTATCGGCGAGAATGTGCTTAACCTTCACGGAAGCGATGACCTTTATTACGAAGAGTGGTTTGACAATTTGGGCGAAGATGGCTGGATTACCGGAGTTAATTTTCTGGATCATGTCATGGAGGAATTCAAGGCCAATAACATTGATAGCTATATCAATCTAGGAGGTGAATTACACGATTGCAGCTGGAGGAACTTTAACCCTTCCATATTTTGTTCATTTGTTGAGGAACAAATGACAAGAAGACTACTTTGCTAGTCAAATAATTCACCTACCACAAAAACAAATATGTTTCAACTGATAAAGTTGTGACTTTAAGTTATTTCATTTTATTATGAAGCAACCTTTTCGCAATTTAGGGGTCTTTAAATTACAGAAGCAATACCTAGCTTTAATAAGATTGTAAAAGGACCTCAAATTACTCAATGAAAAAACGATTACTACTCGCGATTATAGCCATAAGCATTTTTCAAACAACGTTTTCTCAAACCAAAAGTGATCCAGATGCTTACGGTTATGTTTGGAGGACTAGCTTAGATCCCGAAGGGCCAAAGGCTGATTGGATTGAAATTGTTGAGCCTCGTCGTGCAGGAACAATTGCCCTTTCTGAAGTCCTTTCAAGTAGCTATTACGGCCCCATAAAATTCAATTTTGAATTCCCATACTATTGGTACAATAGAACTCAATTGTCAGTTAACAATGCGGGATACATTCTTTTTGGTCCCGGACAATTAGGCCCTCCTTATGATGAGATGCCTATGGCTGGCGGTCAAGCCGATGATATTATTGCCCCATTTCTGTCATCAGATCAGGGAATTGACTCTGCTCGAATTGGCGCAGGCGTTTACCTTTGGACAGATTTCAAAGATTCCCTAATAGTAACATGGAATAAAATGACTTACGGTGACGATGGACAAGGTTCAAACACCTACCAAGCCATTTTATCAAGAAAAGACAGCTCTATCACCTTTAATTATATTGAGCAAGTTGGGGTTATTTCTAATACATGCAGAGTAGCTCAAACCAACAACGGAGAAGGAGTTTGCTTAGCTGTAGGTATTGAAAATAGAAATGGAAACGTAGGTTCGGTGTTCACCATAGATGACCAACAAGCATTTCTTGGAATTTCAAAAGCAAGTCCGCTTAGCATAAGATTTACCCCCGAAGCTGTAGCATCGCAAAATCTGCAAGTAAAAGACGGAACAATTGATTATAATAATACCGTTGGTTCAAAGGGGTTTTTCGTTTTAAAAGATTCCCCAGAACCTGTGATGAAGGCCAATATTTTAAATGCAGGAACAACGGACTTACCAAAAATGATTGTGGAGGCCGTTGTCAAAAAAGGATTCACTAACGTTACCGCAGGAAGCAATATTTTTAGCAAAGCCCTAAAAGCTGGCGAGTCACAATTATTAACTTTTAACGATAAGGTTCCAACTACCGAAGAAAATATTTACGGATTTCAATCCCAAATCATCTTCGACGATGATCAATTCAAAACCAACGACCGCCTTCAACAATTAATCGGTGTGGTGGATACAACGGGTAATTTAGGAACCCTGAATTATTCTGGTGGAATTTCTGCTGGATCAGCATTTACATGGCTTGGTGGAGCAAGCTTCACCTCTGGAATAGGGCAATATTACGAACCGCCTTTTTACCCAGTGTATTTAAAAAACGTCCATTTTGGGGTTAGTTCAACTGATGGAGTTTCAAACCCATCGGATCCAATTCGAATAAACATTTACGACGATAATGGGAAAAACATTTTCGGTGAAAAGGATGGTAGCCGAGGCGACCTTCTCTACACAAAGGATCTACTTCCCGTAACTGATTATGTTCGTGGAAACAATACCACATCCATAGACGAGGAAATTCAAATTAATTCTGGCGGAGTATATTTAGCGCTAATGCAAGGTGGAGCAACCGTGTTTTACCAACGTAATGATGCTCCTCCTGCATCCTTTAGAAGCTATGAGGTTTTTAATTCTAACGTGTTTTTTACTTACCGTGATTTCAGAACAACCGATTTCCTTTTAGGCCTTGACGTTGCAGCAGGTAACATAAACGACGTAATCGATGTAGGAGTTTCTTCCATTATTTCGCCTACTCCAGAAGATGAATTAACAGATTCAGTAACCATTGAAATTGAATTAACCAACTTCGGCCCGCAGGAAGTTCCTGGAGGATTTGATGTAGTATATCAAGTAAACACTAGGGATGAGGTTATTGAAAATTTCCCTCTTTCTATTCCAATAGGCGGCTCCGCAACCTATACCTTTAAAACAAAAGCTGCACGACCATCAGCACCACTTACTCAGTATGAAAGCCTTTGTGTTTACTCAAACTTGAGTAATGACTTTGATTTAAACAACAACTTTAGTTGCTACCAAACTTCAACCGGGATAGCTAGCCAAATTAATGAAGTATTGTCCTTGGATGTATATCCAAATCCAGCCCATGAAAGCATCAACGGTAGATTTTTATTAAGATCTGCAAGTGATATATCCATTCAAATCGTTAATTTCAGCGGCAGGATTGTAAAATTTATGGACTTAGGAAAAATGAATCCTGGTCCCCAAAATTTCAACTTACCAATTAATAATTTAGCACCTGGGATTTATACTGCGACGGTTTTATCCAATGAAGGGCTTATTTCAAAACAATTCATAAAAACCAATTAAACCATACCTTAATTCATTATAAAAATGAAAAAATCAATCTTACTTAATTTCTTATTCTTAGCCGTTCTTTTTATCGGCTCAGCAACCGCACAAACTGGAGGGCCAGATGCCTATGGGTATACTTGGGCTCAAAAAAGGGCGGCCACAGGATCAAAATGGATCGAAATTGTAAAGCCCCTTAGACCAGGAGCAATTGATATTACCGAAAACCTTTCCAGAAGCAAGGCCGTTGGCCCTATTAACTTCAGTTTTGAGTTCCCATATTACTGGTATACTCATAACAGCTTTTACATTTCGAGAACGGGTTATGTGAGTTTTGAAGAAAACACTTTAGGTGCTGGATTTGATCCAATCCCTCAAACAGGAGGACAAGGGAACGACATAATTGCGCCATTTTTGGGAATTACTCAAATGGAAGAAGGAGCTACAAACATTGTTTTTTGGAGTGACTTTAAGGATTCTATCATTGTTACTTGGAATGAAATGAGGTACTCCTCACCAAATGACGATCCTTTTGGAGCAATCAACTTCCAAGTGGTAATGGTTAGAGAAACAGGTGAAATCTCTTTTAACTATAACAAAAAAGAAGGTTCTTTTAATGCCACAAGCTGTGAATCACTTAACCCTGCTGGTGACGAAAATTGCCAAGTTATTGGAATAGAAAACAACAGCGGTCAAGTTGGTTTATTGCATAGCATCGATGACGAAACCGTTTTCCTTGGAGTTACTGCAGCTGATCCCTTAACCATAACTTATCTTCCTTCAGATGTAGAAAACATGAACTACACTACTACTGACTTAGGAATTAAAGATATTCTTTCGGAAGGAACAAAAGGCTTGTTTTTTGGTAAGGACCGTCCAAAACTCCCTCTTAAAACCACATTGAAAAATTACGGTATCGAAAAATCCCGATCTATTCAGTTAAATGGAATAGTAAGAAAAGGAAACGCCGAAATTGTAAATAATGTGAAGCTTGCTCCAGCAATTGAAAAAGACATGGAAGCAACAATCCTTTTTCCAAGTAAATTTGATCCAAATGAATTGGGCCGTTTTAGCTTTGAAACAGTTTTTGACTATGAAGAAGATGAATACCAACCTAATAATCAAAAAAGACAATTATTTGTCGTGGTTGACACAACCCAAGACGTAATAAACCTTGATTATACTGCAAAAATTGGAGGGTCAGACATTTCTTGGACTACTACAGTTCCATACCAACGTGGAAATGCAATGTATTATGAGCCACCATTTTACCCCGTAATTATTAAAACATTTAACTTTATGGTTGGCGGAACCGGTGGAGCTCCACAGCCTACTGACAATGTAATGCTTCAGGTTATTGACGACAATGGACTAAACGTATTTGGTGAAAAAGATGGGTCCCCGGGTGATGTGATTTGGCAAAAAGAGGCTATTCCTACTGAATATGCGTTTGGAACCTACAACCAAATTGAGGTTGACCAAGAAATTCAAATTAATTCAGGTGGAGTTTATCTAACCACCCTTCAGGGAGGAAGAAACCAACGCTTTGCTACTAGAACAAGTACGGAGCCGTCAAGAAGATCTTTAGAATTCAGAGGAGGTAGTTTTAGCCCTTTCCGTTTTGGGCAAACTCAAGATTTCGTAATAGGAATGGATGTCACAAAGGGTGATGAGGACCAAGTAACTGAATTAGAACTTACTGAAATCATTTCCCCCTTACCTTCCGATGTAATTACTGAAGATGCCACAGTTACCATCAAAATGACTAACGTTGGACCACAAGCCGTAACAGGACCTATTGATGTTTATTTCATGGCAAATGCAAATGATGAAATAAATGAATTAATTGAAAATGTGGACATCCCTATAGGTGGAGAATTGGAATACACCTTTACAATCAAAGCTAAACGCCCCAATGCACCAAAAACTCAGTACGAAAGTTTTTGTGTAAGAATGCTTCTTCCAAATGATTTTGATTTAACAAATAACAAAAAATGTTATCAAACCTCAGTGGGGATTAAAGAAAACAACACAATTAATAACCTAATTGTATTTCCTAACCCAACAAAAGGGGATTCAAAAATCATTGTAGGCTCTGAAATTGAAGATGATTTAATCATCCATGTGGCTGACTTAACAGGGAAAATCCATTGGGCAACTTCAGTCTCTATTAAATCGGGAATGCACAAAATTGAAATCCCAACAGACAAATTATCTAAGGGAATATATTTTGTGAAAGTAATGTCAGAAAATGGCATTAGAACACAACGATTGATTAAGCAATAAACAATAATTTTAAACTCATAAAAAAAAGCCGATTCAAACGAATCGGCTTTTTTTATTTAGGTAAGGTTAATGTAAAAACAGAACCTTTATCTTTTCCTGGGCTTTCACCTGTAAGGTCGCCACCATGACGAATTAATATTTTTCTAGATAAGTAAAAGTCCAAACCGGTCGACTTCTCCCCTGCTGCTCCAATCCGCCTTTGTTTGGTGAAACGTTTAAAAATTTCCTCGCCATTTATATCGAATCCTTTTCCAGAATCAATAAATCTTTACACTACATTCGATTCTAATTCCTCAGAAATTATTTTTATAGGTTGGTTAGGGAATGAGAATTATACGGCACTAGACATTAAATTTTGACCTACTTTTTCAAAAAGTTCTGGATTTGCCAATACGTACAAGTCCTCAGGAATTTGCACATCTATTTTTCAATCCTTTGGATTCAATTACCTTTATAAAATAATCCTGAACCATATTCAATAATGTAACACAATGAACTTTTTCGGTATTTTCTTCCTAGAGCACTAATTTATCGGTGCATAATAGAATCGAGTGAATCTAATTGATGCTTGACAGACTCACTAACTAATCCAAGCTGTTTATCGATGGCTGGTGTTTGCGCCTCCATCTTTATCATATCAATTAGCCCAATTAATTTCCTAATGGAGCTCTAAAATCATGGCTTAAGAGGGTGATTAAATCTTCCCTTGACTTTAACCGCTTTCCATTGATTCTAAATTTTCTTTCACCCTACGCATCAAGTCACCGCTCCATCCGTAAAATAGGTTGGAAGATCTGGGATTATCCCTTTTTCATAAAAACCTTTTAACCCTTTTTCAGTTCTTATTAATGGAATTAACCGCTTATTTAAAAAGTATAGTGCAATTCCTGTTGCCAATAGGGTAAAAAATAGAAGCCATAAAAATATGCTAAACCAGTCATTTGTTGTTTTAAACGAGGCAAACATAAACATCGTCATTCCAATTAAAGGAACATGAATTCCCAAAATTGCTACGAATAAAAATTTAAAAGGCTATTTATTTAGAAATTTTAACTTA
>JBLIKP010000046.1:0-19178 GCA_047635375.1 Sphingobacteriales bacterium
GGTGGTTATCCAGGCCGATAGAAAAGACAATACCGAAACCACCCAGATGGGAATTGAAAAGGTTAATGTCAAGCAGATAAAAAAGCTTCCCGTGCTTTTTGGAGAGGTCGATATTCTAAAAATCTTACAATTACTTCCCGGTGTGCAGTCGGCGGGAGAGGGTAGCAGCGGGTTTTATGTGCGCGGTGGCGGTCCAGACCAAAACCTAGTGCTTTTAGATGAGGCCATTGTCTATAATACTGGTCATCTTTTGGGATTTTTCTCTGTTTTTAACGCCGATGCAATTAATGATGTTACCCTAATAAAAGGAGGTATGCCAGCGCAATATGGGGGCCGACTTTCATCAGTGGTGGACGTCACCATGCGAGAAGGGAATAATAAGAAATTTGAGGCCACAGGTGGAGTAGGACTTATTAGTTCAAGGCTTACGGTAGAAGGTCCAATTCAAAAAAATAAGAGCTCTTTTATGCTCGCAGGCAGAAGGACATACATTGATGTGTTAACCAAGCCATTCCGTCAAGGAAACACAGCACTTGCAAATTCAGGATATTACTTTTACGATTTCAACACCAAACTTAATTACACATTTAGTGATAAGGATAGGATATTCTTAAGTGGGTATTTTGGGAAGGATGAGTTTTCTTTTCAAAGTGAGGATGGGGGATTTGGCTTTGAGCTTCCTTATGGAAACCAAACAGGATCTCTACGATGGAATCACCTTTTCAACGACAAAATGTTCATGAATACCTCGTTGATTTATAGTAATTACGAGTTTTCGGTAGGTGCGGGGCAAGAGGATTTTTCGTTCAAGCTTTTCTCTGGTGTTCAAGACCAAACTTTAAAGGTAGATTTCGACTATTTTCCGCACATCAGGCATAGAGTGAAGTTCGGTGGGCAATACATTTTTCATGTATTTACGCCATCTACCGCGCAGGGACGTGTGGGAGAAGTTGTGCTATCCCCAGATAAAATTAACAAGCAATATGGCAACGAGGCTGCAATTTATGTTTCGGACGATTTTGACGTTACTGATGATCTAAGGTTAAACGCAGGACTTCGTTATTCAGGCTTCCAACAGATTGGACCCTACGATTTGTACAATGTTGATGCTCAGGGAAATCCAACTGACACTACCCGATACAAATCCTTAGAAAGCATTGTCACCTACGGGGGGTTGGAGCCACGGTTAGGACTTCGATATAAACTAAATAAAACAACTTCGGCGAAAGCCAGCTATACCTACACCCAACAATACCTGCACCAAGCTGCATTTGGAAGTGGGAACTTGCCCGGCGACCTTTGGATTCCAAGCTCAACCTTTGTTAAGCCTCAAACGGCAAACCAATACGCTGTAGGGATTTTCAAGAACTTCAAAGAAGATCTTTACGAAACCTCTATCGAAGTGTATTACAAGGACATGAATAACCTTGTAGAGTTTAAGGAAAACGAACAGCCTGGAATTAACGACAATCTTGAGAACAAGCTAACCTTTGGTAGTGGAAAAAGCTACGGTGCCGAGCTGTTTATCAAACGTAGATTTGGAAAATATAACGGCTGGATTGGCTATACTTTCTCCCGCACTACCCGTCAGTTCGAGGATATTAACGGTGGGGTGGAGTTTTTCGCTCGGTACGATAGACGTCACGATTTAAGTGTAGTAAATACTTACGAAATTAATGAGAAATGGTCGGTTAGTGCGATCTTTGTTTATGGCTCAGGAAGTGCATTTTCTTTACCGGCGGGGCTATTCCTTACCAACGGAAATATTGCACAATATTACGGTCCGGGATATAAAAACAATGCAAGGTTCAAGCCTTACCATCGCGCCGATATTTCTTTCAGCTATACCGCCAAAAAACGCGAAAAGTTTGAGTCTAACTGGGTGTTTGCAGTGTACAACGTATATAATCGTAAAAACCAGTTTATCGTTTATACTGATATTGATGGGAATTTAAACAATGGAGACATTTCAATTGTCCCTAAGCAAGTTTCCATATTCCCAATTATCCCATCCATCACTTGGAATTTTAAATTTTAATAATGAGAAAGTTAACCGCAATATTTTTTTTAGGATTGGCCCTTATTATTGGAGGGTGTGAGGAAGTTATTGACGTAGATTTTCCAGAAAGCGAGCGTGTGCTGGTGATGGAGGGTTTTGTGGAATCAGGCCAATTCCCCTATGTGATATTGAGCCAGTCGTTAGGTTTTTTCGCCAAAATAGATACCACTGCTTTTATTGAGTCGGGAGTAACAGGGGCAGATGTCTACATTTCTGATGGAACCCAAAGAATTAAGATGACTCAGGCACCTGGTTTTCCTCTCTATTTTGTAACGAATCAGCAAATGAAAGTTCAGGAAGGACTTACTTACACCATTGAAACAACCTACAACGGAGACGAAGTAAAAGCAAGTACTACTATTCAGTCAAAAATCGGCTTGGACAGTGTGTATGTGAAACCAGAAGTTATTAAAGGAGATACATTTTATAGGCTTATGGTAAAGTTTAGTGAGCCTGATCCTGTTGGAAATCATTATCGCTATTTCACCAGAAAGAACAGCGAGGATTTGTTTGATACAGAGAATAACTCAGTTTTTGACGATAATTTCATAAACGGAAAAACCCTTGATCTACCTTTAAATGGCGTCGGTCTGGCTGATACCACTGAAAATGCTGGGTTCGAAACCTTTGGCTTGTTTAATCCTGGAGACACCATTTACTTAAAATGGGCGCATATTAGTAAGCCTCATTTTAATTTTTGGAGGACTTATGAAACTCAGGTAAACAATGTCGGAAACCCTTTTGCACCTGTAACTGTTGTAAACTCAAATGTACAAGGCGGCATAGGTGTATGGGGCGATTACAATGCATTTTATGACACCTTAATTGCTAAATAATAATTAATTATTGAGCTTCCTTTTAAAAATCCTATTTTTGTTCTGAAATAAAACTTAAAAAAACTACTACACATATAATATTTTTCAATAATGACGCAAGAGAAGACTATCGAACACGTAAAAACCTTAATTATTGGCTCTGGCCCTGCAGGGTATTCAGCGGCAATTTATGCAGCTCGTGCCGATTTAAAACCGGTTATGGTTACAGGAATTGAAATGGGTGGTCAGCTTACGCAGACAACAGATGTAGAGAATTACCCAGGTTACCCCGGAGGAGTTCAAGGTCCTGAAATGATGGAAGACTTCAGAAAACAAGCTGAGCGCTTTGGAACTGATATCCGTTTTGGATATGTAAACAAGGTAGACTTCGACAAAAACGGTGGCCCGCATAAGGTTATGGTTGATGACGAAAAAGAAATGACTGCTGATACAGTGATTATTGCTACAGGAGCATCAGCGCAATATTTAGGTCTTGAGTCAGAAAAAAGATTGAACGGTTACGGAGTTTCTGCTTGTGCAGTGTGTGATGGATTTTTCTTTAAGGGACAAGAAGTTGCAATCGTAGGTGCTGGTGATACAGCATGTGAGGAAGCTGCTTATTTGAGTAACCTTTGTTCAAAAGTGACTATGATTGTGCGTAAGGATCATTTCCGTGCTTCAAAGGCAATGCAACACCGTGTTGAGAAAATCAAAAACATCGAAATCCTTTTCAACAACGATACTGTAGAGGTTCTTGGCGACAAAGGGGTAACAGGAGTTAGAGTAAAGAATAACCAAACCAACGAAGTGCAAGACGTTCCTTGTACTGGTTTCTTCGTGGCTATCGGTCACAAGCCCAATACAGATATTTTCAAGCCATTCCTTGATATGGACGCTACTGGTTACCTAATCACAAAGCCAGGGTCTACAAAAACCAATTACGAAGGTGTTTTTGCATGCGGTGACGCTCAAGACCACATCTACCGTCAGGCAGTTACTGCTGCTGGAACGGGCTGTATGGCTGCGCTTGACGCGGAAAGATTTCTTGCCGCAAAAGGAGAACTTGACGAAGTTTTAGAAGCATAATTATGAAAGAATTTGGAGATAAGTTAGAACAAATAAATACCGTTGTCCTCGACATGGACGGTGTTTTAACTGATGGATCGGTATTGATTAATGAAAGCGGAGACCATCTTCGAATTATGAACATTAAAGATGGCTATGCTTTGCAGCATGCTGTTAAATCAGGCTTAAATATTGCGATAATCTCAGGGGGCTCAAGCGAGGGAGCCCGTTTGAGGTTTGAGAAATTAGGTGTCACCGAAGTCCACCTAGGTGTGGCGCACAAAGAGGAGCGCTTAAAAGAGGTGGTAGAGAAGTTTGGCGTTACCCTTGAAAATGTGCTTTACATGGGCGACGATATCCCTGATTATAAAGTGATGGAGATGGCAGGAATTGGGGCCTGTCCCGCCGATGCGGCGCACGAAATTAGACATATAGCCGATTATATTTCCAAAAAAGAAGGCGGACGAGGATGCGTGCGTGAAGTGCTAGAGATGATCCTTCGCCTTAAAGGCCAATGGATGAACGAACAAGCTTACTCTTGGTAAAATAATTTCCCCTTGCAATTTCTTAGACTTTTTAGACCCGTAAATCTTTTCATTATTGTGCTTACACAATACATGATTAGAAATTTTGTGCTTATTCCATTTCTGGGGTATTTTGATAGCAGTGTGTACTTGTCGCAGATGAATTTTTTCCTTTTAGTGATGAGCACGGTGTTTGTCGCTGCGGGCGGATATGTGATAAATGATGTCTTTGACGCTGAGATTGATGCGATAAATAAACCCACAAAAAACATTATCGGCAAGAGCCTTTCTGCAAAAAGCGGAAAAACATTATCGCTTGTTTTAAGTGGAGTAGGAGTAGGAATGGGTTTTTGGGTGGCAATGAAAACCGAAATTCCTATGCTAGGCATGGTTCACCTGCTCACTGCCGGTTTACTTTGGTACTATTCCTATATCTACAAATACATGTTCCTTTTGGGGAATGTGGTTGTGGCACTAATTTCGGCGCTTGTGGTTTTTATGATTCCGCTTTTTGAGCCAGCACTTCCTATGCTTTGGCGAAACGGACAGCCAGAAATGGTTGCTGCGATATTTAAAATTATCACTGCGTATTCTGTTTTTGCATTTTTATTGAGCCTTATCCGCGAGATTATTAAAGACACCGAAGACATTGAAGGTGACGAAGCTCAAAATTGCCGCACCCTTCCAGTAGTTTGGGGTGTTTTAGGCGCTAAAATCAGCTTAATTACACTTACTACGGTAACTATTACCTTACTGGGGTATGTGCAGTATTTGCAATACGAAACAGGGAGTGTTGAGGTGTTTGGGTATATATTGGTATTAATCCAATTTCCTTTGATTCATCTATTACTTAGCCTTTTTCGCGCAAGCGAGAAAAAAGATTTTTCCTATGCCAGCGCTCTGGTTAAGGGGATTATGCTCACCGGACTGTTCTCTACATTTGCGCTTTACTATTGGGGTTAATATCTTTGTCTCATGTTCGAGAAAAAGATTGTCCTTGCTTCCAAGTCTCCACGACGTGTTGAACTGATTAAAGACCTTGGTTTTGATTTCCGTGTGGTCTACACCGATGTTGATGAAGTTTACCCGCCCAACATGTCCCCATTCAAAATTCCAGGCTTTTTAGCGCGTTTGAAAAGCAAAGCCGTGAAAGAAATCGCCGATGATGAAATCCTGCTTACCGCAGATACCATGGTGTATTTGGGGTCAGAGGTTCTAGGAAAACCCGCCGACGAAAAAGAAGCACGCAAAACGCTAAAAGCCCTTAGCGGAAATATGCACACAGTAATCACAGGAGTATGTCTTAAAACCAAAAAGAAAACAAAGACTTTTTCCGTACGCACGAAAGTCTACTTCAACAACCTTACCGACGATGAAATCAACTACTACATAAAAAACGGAAACCCCTTCGATAAGGCTGGATCTTACGGAATTCAAGAATGGATTGGGTTTGTAGCTGTAAATAAAATTGTGGGTAGCTATACCAATATTGTGGGATTGCCGATGGAACGAGTTTGGGCGGAAGTTGGGAAGTTTTAGCTAGCAGCAATTGGAGTTCGGTGTGCGGGAGAGTTCGAGCGAGGAAAAAAAGAAACCTGAAAATCATTGCTCTCGCTCTTTTTTTTGACTCGTGTTCATTTTTTAGAAAAACTAAGTTTAGCCGGATTTGATACTTTTATAATGGAAATTCCATTGAATGAAATTATCATACATTATAGATTTCGATACATGTTATTATGCGATATTTCATGCAGAAATTAATAAAAAGTAAGTGGCCTCATCCTATTTTTAATGATTTACGTTTTAAATTGTCAAAAATTATTTTAATTCCTATTCCATAAAAATTTTATGTTTTTCCGTTCCCTTTTCAGTAATTATTTCAACAATTAACAATTGGTTTTTTTGATTACTAATTTGAAAATCAGTTTCTTCACTAAATTTTATTCTTTTGCCCAGTATATCATAAACATTCACTCCCTTATAGTTTTTTAAATCACCGTTTAATCTTATTGTTTCATTTATTTGGGTTACAAAAAAATTATTCGCTTTTTCATACGTTTCTGCAATATTTGTAATGCTTGTGTATTCAAATTGAACAACGTAGCCTTTAGGTGGAATTGACATTAAAACATCACAATTATCATCTTCGTCATATAAAATTCCGGGATTTGTGTGGTCTCCGAAAAAACAAGCTCCTTTAGTAATATCAGAATTATTTATTGAAACAAATGGGCCATAAATATTTCCATTTGGATCAGTGTTATCAAAGCTAAAACCTTCGCCCGGGAAATAATATGAGCAATTTGACAAATCAATTTCCCCAAATCGTAACTCAATTGTCCCATTTTCAAATAACCAAAATTGAAAGTTTACTGTATGGTTTTCACCATTTTCCATAAGCTCATCATAATTGAATACGTTATGGTATTCTATTGCAAGAGCCTTTTGATTGTTTATTGTGGTATAAATATATCTTATTTCTGAATACATATTTGAAGTATCGGTATTCTTACCAATAGTAAAATCGGATGAAAAAAGAAAGAAGTTATAGTTTTCTAAATTTTCGAAATACGCGAGAGCATCATGAGTAACATTAATATCCGTTTGGATTTCGTTGAAAAAGGGGAAATCAAATCCTAGTTCAAATTTGTGGTCCCAGAATATTGGATCCTCACCTGAATTTAATAATTCAAGAGTCAAGGAATTGTAATTCGATAAAGAATAATAGGTAGATTGAAAATGGTTTATTGAATATGATTGTCCATTGCACGTTAAAACTATTGTTTTAAAAACGAGTACCGCTAAAAGGTTTTTAATATTCATAATATTATTTATTACCAAATTATATACAACGGTTTTATCATTAAAGAATTATATAATGCTAACATAAACAAACCTTTATTGATTATTTAAATGCGGATTGATGACTTCAATCGAGAAGTACTTTTTTTTGAAACAGATTACTCAATCAAGAGTAGTAGAGTTTTTTGGGTATTAAAACACTTAATTAACAAACAGGGTAGGCCAGCAAAAATAAGAATGGATAACGGACCTGAATTTGAAAAGCATTGCTAATGGACTAGAATTGTGGAATGTAGATGATTCTAGTGAAACCCCAAATTAACAAGTTAAAAATAAGGCCTTCAATTGGGCAAAACCCAAATTGAAGGCCAATATTTTCTAAGAATTTTATTCCTTGATAAAGGTATAAGTTAAAATCGTATTGCTTGTATATACCTTAAGAACATACATGCTGCGAGGTATTGCTTGTATATTAATAGATAGCAAGGATTGTTTAGTATTAACTGGCTTGTTAATCAAAACATTACCAGAAAGTCCAATTACTTCAGCATTCAAAATATTCACATCAGAATCAAAAGATACATTCAATTGATCTCTTGCCGGATTTGGCCAAACGGATATGGCTTCGGTACTCGAATTAGAAACTCCAACAAGTTCACCAACATTTACCGTAACAATTGCACCATCACATTCTACTGGGGAACCATCGTCACAGATTTCATAGTTAAATTGATCTGCACCTAAATAACCTGAGCTGGGTGTGTACTCAATATTACCATTTGTATTGTCAACTGATGCAATTCCATTGGTGGGTTCAGATGTGATTTTTAAACTAGACAAATCAAATGAACCATCCGGATCGTTATCGTTTTCTATTACTTTGATAATAACCGAAACATCTATTGGTGTATTGGCCTTGTCATCGTTAGCGGATGGTTTTACATTGCCATCATCTGGATTGTAAACTGTAATAAAAACTGTTGCAGTATCACATTGACCACCTGCACATGCTTTGTATGTAAACATATCATCTCCTAGATATCCGCCATTTGGTAAATAATCAAATGATCCATCGCCATTATTCGTAAGTGATCCGTTACTTACAGTAGTAACTTCAGCAACAGACGAAACATCTATGGTTATATCACCAGGTATATCGTTGGAAAGAACATCTATGATGATGGAACTATCCATTTTAGTAGAAACTGCATCATCTTTAGCTTGAGGCCTAACGTTTCCACCACCAAAGGTTGAATCACAAATACCACCTTCGGTAATAACAACTATAGTTTTAATTGAAGCCTCGCTCGTTCCACACCCGTTGGTTGCCGTAACCGATACATTACCTGAAGAGTCTCCAAAAATGAAAACTACAGAATCAGATCCCTGACCTGCAAGGATTGTAGATCCTTCGGGTCCAATCCATTCGTAGGAATCAGCACTTTCTATGAAATCGATTTTAAACGAAAATTGTCCTTTATTACAAACAGTATCTAAACTGAAAATATTTCCTGGCGTTCGAGGGCCATTCCCGAGTGGAGTGACTTTTACCTGACCGTTCCCAGATTGGTGGCCTCTGGTATGGGAAACATCAAATGCAAAATCTTTATTTGCAAAGTTGCTACCACCACCACCACCTGTGCCGCCATTTCCATAAGAACTGCCTCCGCCACCACCATATAGGCCGCCACCGCCACCACCGCCGGCAGATTCTCCTCCTGTTCCACCAACACCTAATTCGCCAGCACTTCCATTTGCAACTGAAGCTACTCCACCTGCTCCACCTTGAGATTGCTTGCCGCCTTTGCCAACTCGCACCTCTGAATCAGATCGGTCGCCACCATAATTACCATTTTGCCCAATCAAAGCACCGCCTGCACCACCTTCATATTTAGAGGTTGCACCTACACCACCTCCGCCACCACCGCCAGCAGCAATAACCACACGGTTGCTCAAATTTGTCCCGCCTATTCTGATGTCAGAGGCACCACCGCCTCCTCCAGTAGTTGCTCCACCTTGCCCACCTCCATTAAATCCAGGTGAAAAATCAGCTGGTTTACCACCAACATAAATATTGATAGTTTCACCAGGCGTTACAGATAGAATTCCTGTTATACGGCCTCCTTGGCCTCCTAAACAGCCATTTGCTGTAGGTGCTCCTTCTGCACCTTTTAGGTCAATTTGTAATCCATAAACGCAATCGGGAACCGTATATGTTTGCACATCACCGGTAAAATCAAATGTTACTTGTGCAGTTGTTTGTCCACAAAAAGCATAAAGGAGAGCAGCTATTAGGGTGATTTTAAGTGTTTTCATTATTAAAGATTGTTAAAAGTGAATTTTCATAAAGTTTTATTCCGGAGGAAAACCAAAATTAAGATTTTTCTTTATAATAAGAAATTAATAGGAATTTTATAGACTCACTTTGGTGAAAAGCCATTTTATTAGAAAGTTTGCGGTAATTTCTCCCTTTTGGTTCTTCAGATTATCATTCTAAAAAAAACCATTGAAGTTAAAATTATAAACTAATGGATTGTCGAAAGATAAACGGTTTGTTTAACTGGAATCAGTGCAGCATCGTTTCTTGACAGGGCTCGAAATGACGTTTTGGTGAAATTTAACACTACTTCACCCGTTTCATCAACATCCGCGAAAAATCCTTTAAAACAGCTTTACGCGCTTGGGGAGCGGAGATTTGTTCCAACTCATTAAGAGCCTCATCCGTTAGTCTTTCCATGTGTTGTGTCGCGGCATCACGGATGCCCATCTCGTTGTAAAGTGTCGTTATGGCTTTTACCTTTTCCTCTGAGTTGAAATCAGTTTTGGCAATCCAAGTGTCAAGCGATTTTCTTTGGGCTGAATCGGCGTTATTTAGGGCGGTAATAAGCAAAAGTGTCTTTTTATTACTAATGATATCACCTCCAACTTGCTTGCCGAAATCGGCTTGGTTGGCGTAAATGTCAAGGATGTCGTCTTGGACTTGGAAGGCGGTACCTAATTTAAAACCGAAATTGTACAGATGGTCGGCATCTTCGGTGGAAGCCCCACCTATCAATGCGCCAATTTTTAAGCTTCCTGCCAGTAAAACTGCTGTTTTAAGGCTTATCATCTCAATGTATTCTTCCTCGGTAACCTTGTCCTTGGTTTCGAAGTTCATGTCCAGCTGCTGGCCTTGACAAACGCCAATAGCGGTGCGGTTAAACACGTCCATGCAGGGTTTTAGCAGCTCAGTTGGAAGTTCTTTTAGGAGCTCGTAGGCATAAATCATCATTACATCACCACTTAAAATGGCAATGTCGTTATTCCATTTCTCGTGGACCGTTGGCATGTTTCGACGTAAGGGAGCTTTGTCCATAATATCGTCGTGCACCAATGTGAAATTATGGAACACTTCTACACTCAACGCTGGTTTTAATGCTTCAGAAATGTCATCTGAAAACACATTACAACCCATTAACACAGAAGCCGGACGCATCCTTTTTCCGCCTAAGCGCATGATGTAATTTATAGGATCAAAAAGCTCTGAGGGCTTTCCACTTGGTTTAAAATCCTCAATTTCTTTAAGGATGATTTCGCGTAACTCGCCAAATGAATACATGTATTGGAATTATTTTTCTTTGTCTACGAATTCGAAGTCGACTTGTCTTTTTCCAAGGTCGACAGCTTTTACTCTTATGGTGACTTTGTCGCCAAAAATAAACTTTTTCTTCTTCCTTTGCCCTATAACGCAGTTGTCGTCGAGTAGGAAATAATGATCGTCGCCCATATCTCTCAGTCGCACCAACCCTTCGCAGGCATTTTCTGTGATTTCCACAAAAATTCCCCATTCGGTCAAGCCAGAAATGGTCCCGTCAAAAACTTCGCCAATAGACTCAGAAAGGAATTCTGCCTGTTTGAATTTAATAGAATCGCGTTCAGCACGAGAGGCTTCGATTTCCTTTTCAGTACAATGCTTACAGAATTTCTCGTACTCTGCAGCCTGCACCGACTTACCCTTGTCTAAATAATGCTCCAATAATCTGTGCACCATCACATCAGGGTAACGACGGATAGGAGAGGTGAAGTGGGTGTAAAAGTCGAAGGCTAGCCCGTAATGGCTGGTCAACGTGGTGGTATAAGTCGCCTTGCTCATGCTACGAATAGCCATGGTACTAAGCATGTTTTGATATGCGGTTCCCTCGATATCCACCATCATTTTGTTCAGGCTTTCCTGAATTTGATTGGGTGTGGAGGTTTGTATTTTATAGCCGAACTTCGCAGCAAACTGTGAGAAAGTCTCGATTTTTTCTTGATTTGGAGATTCGTGCGAGCGATAAATGAAGGTCTTGGCCTTGCTATCTTTTGCGCCTTTCCCAATGAATTCAGCCACACGGCGGTTTGCCAAAAGCATGAAATCTTCAATAAGTTTATGGGCATCTTTACGTTCTTTCACGTAAACGCCAACAGGTTTTTTGTTTTCGTCGAGGCGGAATTTTATTTCCTGACTCTCAAAGCTTATGGCTCCTGCATCGAATTTGCGTTCGCGTAGTTTGTAGGCCAATTTATTTATTGCGAACAGAGGCTCAGCATATTCGCTTTCTAATCCGTCAAGGACTTCCTGGGCTCCTTCGTAAGCGAAACGCTTGTCGGAATGGATAATGGTCTTCCCGAACCATTCATTCTTCACCTGGGCATCGGCGTCAAGCTCGAAAATCGCTGAAAAACAAAGTTTGTCCTCATTGGGTCTTAGCGAACACACGCCATTACTCAATTTCTCAGGAAGCATAGGAACCACACGGTCTACCAAATAAACCGAAGTAGCACGTTCGTAAGCTTCTTTATCCAATTCTGATCCTGGTTTCACGTAGTGACTCACATCAGCAATGTGCACACCAAGTTCGATATTTCCATTTTCCAATTTTTGGAAGGAGATGGCATCATCAAAATCTTTTGCGTCTTCTGGGTCAATGGTGAAGGTTAGTACGGCACGCATGTCACGACGATTCGTAATTTCGCTTGAAGGAATTTCTAAAGGAATTTTTTCCGTTTCCTCCAGCACTGCTGCTGGGAAATCTTCTGAGAACCCACGGTCTTCAAGGATACTCGACATTTCAGTGTCGTTGTTTCCTGGAGGGCCAAATATTTTCACCACCTCGCCCACAGGATTTTTCCCTTCACGTGGCCATTCGGTGATTTTTACTTTTACTTTGTGCCCGTCTTGGGCATCATTTATACTGCTTTCTGGAATGAAAATGTCTGTCGACATTTTCTTGAAATCGGCAACTAGGAAGGCGAAACCTTTGTCGGTAATGGAAAGTGTTCCCACGTATTCATCTCTTCCTCGCGTTAAAATTTCAACTACTTTTCCATCCTTGGATTTTCTTCCCGGCCTATCTTTTAGCGCGATAACCACAGTGTCACCGTGCATGGCACCGTTCATGTCGTTTTCATTTACGAAAACATCTTTTGAAGAGCCTTCGCACACAATGTAGCCAGATCCGCTTGAAGTCATGTCAACGACCCCAGTAAGGGATTTCTTCACTTCAACAAGTTGGTATTTTCCGCGAGAAACCTGCTTAAGCAAGCCCGACTGTTCTTCAAGGATAAGGATATCCTCAATTTTTTCTGCGTCTTCTTTTGAAGCAATCCCAATATGGGCAGAAACCTGCTTGTAGTTCATTGGGCGAGGGTGAGTTTCCTCAAAGGCTTGAATTACAAGATCTTTAATCGAACCTCGCTTTTTTGGAGCTGGGCTGCGGTGTTTTTTCGGTTTTGAGCTTTTGGAATTGTTGGAGAAAAAAGGTTTATCCTTTCCACCCCGCGTGTTTCTTTTTGACATACTTTGTTACAGTGTCCTTAAAGGTAGGAGAATTGATATGAATTATGAATTTGTTGGGATTTTATTGGAAATATCGTGCAAATTTAGTTGCGGTTGGTAAAACCTTCGCCAAAATTAAAAGGAAAAATTATCCTAATTTTGGGCTGTATTATTGAGGATAAATATCATCTATATAAGCTTCCCTTCATTGAGAATAATAAAATCAGTCTTTCGTTTTATAAAATTTTATTTCCGCGCTGCTACGAGGTATCAGGTTCATTCGCCTTTTGTTTTTGAGTTTATTCTCAGGGTACTGGACTTGAAAAAGCCGGAAGATCAAAATAATCCTGGATTAAAAAAACTACGCTCAGGATCTTGGAAGAAAAAGACTATTGTGCGGATTGTCAATTTTTATTCACCCAAGACTTTCCTTGAAATTGCTTGCTCAGATAAGTTGTCGGCTTTTTATCCAATCAACAATGATTCTAATCCCCTAATAATTGCCGAAACTCTGGAGGAGGTAAAAACTAAAACCGAAGGAATTAAAACGCTTGATTTTGTGCGTTTAGGGAGTGATACTCAGAAAATAAATCTGCTGGATGTATTGAATTTATGCCTGTCAAAAGCCCACGACAAAACTGTTTTTGTTTTCGATGAAATTCATTCCATTAAGGATAGGGAAGAAGTCTGGGGTCAAATAAAATCTCATCCAAAAGTTACTGTTACCCTAGATTTATTCCATCTGGGTGTGGTATTTATCCGCTCACAGCAAAAACAAAAGGAACATTTTATTTTGACTCCTTTAAGGTGGAAACCCTTTATGTTTTTTTCCCTTGGCGGACCAAAAAATTAATTACAGCCAGTTATTTTTTAGAATTTCTTTGGCGTGGTAGGTGATAATGATGTTCGCTCCAGCTCGTGCGAAAGCATACATGTTTTCCATTACCAAGGCTTTTTCGTCGATCCAACCGTTTTGTGAAGCGGCCTTGACCATGCTAAATTCCCCACTCACGTTGTAGCACGCTACAGGAAGAGTTGTTTGTCGGCGGAGGTCGCTAATTACGTCAAGATAGGCTAGGGCAGGCTTAACCATTAGCACATCAGCGCCTTCAGACTCATCTAGAAATGCTTCACGCATGGCTTCGCTGCGGTTGCGGAAATCCATCTGGTAGCTTTTTCTATCTCCTTTTCCCGGTGCACTATCAGCAGCGTCGCGGAAAGGACCGTAATAGGCACTTGCATATTTTATGGAGTAACTCATGATGGCCGTAGTTTCATAGCCTTCGGCGTCAAGGGTATCTCGCATGTGTCCGATTCTACCGTCCATCATGTCGCTAGGAGCAACCATATCGGCGCCAGCCTGAGTGTGAGAAAGTGCCATTTTGCTAAGTATCTCTACCGACTCATCATTCTGCACGTAATCATTGTGTACAACACCACAGTGACCATGGTCAGTATAGGCGCAAACACAAACGTCGGTAATCACGTATAGGTCGTCGCCGAATTTATCTTTCAACGCTTTTACTGCTGTGGCTACAATATTGCCATCTGCGTAAGCGCTTTTTGCATCAGCGGTTTTTTCCTCACCCACACCAAAAAGTAGTATTCGCGTTAGTCCAAGTGCGACAGATTCTGCCACATCAGCTAGCAAGGTGTCAACCGAAAAATGATTGATGCCAGGCATTGAGGGGATGGGTTTTTTTACTCCCGTCCCGTAAGTCACGAAATAAGGGTACACAAACATATCGGCGCTAAGCCTAATTTCCTGTACCATATCACGCACAAGGGCGTTTTTTCTCAATCTTCGCGGACGTTGGTTCATGGTTAAAACGTGTAAGTTGTTAATGCGTCAATTAAAGCAATGTCGTTGGTTTTTCTTGCTACGGCATGAGCAATTCCAGCCTCGTTAAGGGTATCACCGGTGGTGGGTCCAATGGCAATAACTTTTTGACCATCACCAATTTTATGAACAGCGAGGTATGCGCTTGCATTTGAAGGACTTGTAAAAATAATTGTTTCCTCGGTTCGTAGTCCCATATCCGTGCGTGCTTTGGTTGTATATGTGTTCAGGTTGATAACCTCTAATTCATCCTTTACTAAGGCTTGGACGCGCTGAAGGCTGATGTCTGAATGCGGGAAAAGTACCTTGTCACCACCTGCAAAAAGTGCGAATTCAGCCGCAGTTTCTTCGGTTGTTACGCCAGTTCCAGTATAGTCAATATGGAATCCTAGATCGGCTAGCACGGCAGCTGTACCTTCACCCATGGCGCCAATCTTGCGTTCATCCAATAGGTCTAGGTCTGGAAATAAACTTACTGAAGAGGGTGAGCTAAAGAAAATCCAATCTGAATCTGGAATCGACTCGACTTTTACAACCTCTGTGTTTATGAATGATTCACCATTTAGATCCCATCCATAAGCCTTTGCACCATTTGTCAATAGCCCGTGGCGGCTTAGCTCGGAGCTAATAAATACGGTTTGCTTAGCCGGTTTTTTGGTAAGGATTTTTAAGGCTTCCGCCGAAAGTTGGTGCGGGTCATTTCCTAGCAGAGTTGCACGTTGAGGAAAGTCTTCCCAAACTTTGCTGTATGAGCAGGAAAGTTTGAAGGTATCCCCCTGCTTTTCGCAGAAAACACCAAGGGGAAGAAGGCATCCTCCATCTAATTTGTTTAAAATTCTTCTTTCAACACCAATAACTTCAGCCACATCGGCGTGGTTCATTTTGGCGAAAATTTCTTTTACTTCGGTATTATCGGCTCGGACTTGGAATGCTAAAACACCTTGAGATTGCGCCGGAACCATATCTCTTGGGTCAAGCCTAACCGCTACGAATTCACCTAAGTCTAATTCCAATCTAGTAACACCTGCTAAGGCAAGAATAATAGCGTCGTATTGGCCGTTGCGCAATTTTTGCAGACGAGTAGGTACATTTCCACGAAGGTCGTCGATGTTTAAATCAGGGCGAACGGCATGTAATTGCGATTTACGACGGAACGACGAAGTTCCCACTCGTGATCCAGGAAGGATATTTAAAGGTGAGCCTTCCTCATAAGCATGCTGATTGATTACCAAAAGATCGGCGGGATCTTCGCGGTAAGAAACCGCAGCCACGTCAAGTCCTTCTGGGTTTTCAGTAGGAAGGTCTTTGTGGCTATGCACAGCCACGTCAATTGTCCCTGAAAGTAGGGCATCTTCAATCTCTTTAGTGAAAAAACCTTTCCCCTCAAGCTTGTCGAAACTTAGGTTTTGAATTTTATCTCCTTGGGTTTTTATGATGGAAATTTCGGATGGGTGCCCGAGTTTTTTTAGTTCGTCTTGAACAAATCGTGCTTGCCATAATGCCAAGTCACTTCCTCGTGAGCCAATAATGATTTTTCGCATAGGTAAAGCTTTGCGGGCTTATTTTTGATCTAAAAGAATGTCGCGTGCCATGACCATAGGAACGCTAATGTATTTTTTCTCCATGTAATTAAGCACCTTGTCAAGAACCTCACGTGACCCTGGGTCAAGTGAAGTAAGTTCATTGGCAAATACTTCATTAATGGCGTTGGCCTTTATTTGCTTAATACGTGTGGGGACTTCACGCATTGCAAGCTCGATTTTTCGCTGACGAAGAATTTGTTTAAATTCTTCAAAGTTAATATCCATAATAGCCTCGGCTTGAGTAAGCTGAGTTCTACGGGCATTTAAATTTTCGGCAGCTATTTTTTTAAGGTGGTTTATGCTTATTAGGGTAGCCTCGGTGGAAGCCTCTGGAACTACATCGTTGGGGATTGCTAAATCCACAATGAATTTCGCATTTGTATCAGTACCCTTAAGTTTTCTCAACATTTCAAGGTCGATAAGCGGCTGTGCGCTTGCAGTGCAGCTTATGATGATGTCAAATCCGCCCGTGAATTCTCTTAATAGGTCCAGGTTGAAAGCTTTTCCTCCGATTTCGTCAGCGAAAGATTGCGCATTATTTAGCGTCCTATTGAAAACTGCATAGCTATAATTCCCATGCTTTATAAGGTATTTAGACATCAATCGGTTGGTTTCTCCAGCGCCAATAAATAACACTCGCGAACCTTCAGGGGGAAGATTGTCACGAAGTTGGCGGAATGCTAGGGAAACTATAGAGACTGGTTTTCTTGCGATTTCGGTTTGACTGTAAATTTCTTTGGCATTTTGAACGGCGCCTTTCATTAATAATCGAAGCGTGTCTCCGCTAAAATTATTTGCCTTGCAAAAGGAGTAGGCCGACTTAAACTGTCCGAAAATTTCTTTTTCTCCTATAACCATAGAGTCCAACGAGCAACTTACGCGGAAGAAATGTGCGTGAGCCTCAATGCCTCTGTACATCATGGTCCCCTTCACCAAAATGGAAACTTCTTCAGGGGTAAGGGTTGGGTTTATGCAGGTTAGAATTTCTTTGATTTGTGAACAATCTAGATTGAAATCTCCAACTAAGCCTATTTCCACACGGTTGCATGTGCTAAGGTAAAAAAGCTCTTTCAGCTCGAACCTCTCTTTTAGGGCCTCAAGTCGGGAAAGTTTTTGCTCTTCGTCGAGCACCAACAGTCCAATAGATCTGAAATCCAGGTGTTTGTGAGTGAAAGATAATTGGTGAAAATGTTCCAAGAGTGCGGTATACGTTTAAAACCTATGCAAAAATGCCTAAAAGGCGCATTTTTATTGTCATTGAATTGTCACTCCTATATTATTTAGAATAAATTTAAATAAGTGGGTGCGTTAAGAAAAAAAATATTAACGGTAAAGCGGCGATTCACGCAACTTCTTTAGACGTACGTAATACCTATGAAGAGAGATTTTTGAGCATAAGGGAAAGAAAATAAATTTCCCTTTTCTTGCTCTGCTGGCTGCTACCATACTCATGGTAAGAAAGAAAATATTAAGGAAAACCATCATTCCAATTAAAGTGATAAATGGTGGGGAAAGGGGAGCGAAAAAGAAGACCACCCGTATCATCCAAAAGACTGAAATGGCGTTAATCATGGTAAGCGGAATTTGAGTAATGAATGCCTGATGGGAGTGATAGGCCACAAACCTACTTCCAGACCTATAGATTAGGTAATAGATAAAACTAGCGACCAAATTAATTCCTGGCAGGGGAATGCCAATGCCCATGGCGGCAAACATTAGGAGGTAGGCACCTGTTGCATCTTCCCTGTCCCTTAGCATGATTTCGCTAGGGTGTGGAAGGTCTTCTTTTATTTTTTTTAAGCTCGGCATAGTTGGAATTGGTGCAAATTAAGAAGGAAAAGTTAGTGAAGGAAATTTGGGATGTAAAAGAGTTGAGTGAATTACGCCCACCATCTGAACCCCTGAACTTCCCTCAGGGTCCTCGTTGAGAGACCCGGAGGGAAGTTCAGGGGTTATTAAAAGGGATTCGGTACAGGAGCATCGCTGCACTTATGCACTTTGAACTTTTGTACTAAAAAGAAAGAGAACGAGGAAGTTTTCTTTCAAGCGGTCAAGCTTTTAAGCCAAGAAGCTATCTAGCATTTTTATTGTGACTCCATTTTTTTACCGTAGAATAATTTTCCTAGTGCCCATAACTCCTTCTTGTTTAACAACAACGGAGTAAACGCCACTTGGTAAGTCAGTTGGAAGTCGTATTTGGTGCGAGTTAATATTTAGGTTTTGAGAAAGAATTTTCTGCCCATTCAGCGAAAATACCTCAACCAAAATGGATTCATTTCTAGGGAATGGAAAATTGAATATTAAGGATTTATCGTTTTGATAAAGTTCAAACGAAAACTCATTTTTAGGTGTGTTTTCTGTGGCCATAACAGCCATAAATTCTGGGTCGTTTCCGTATTCCCAGATTGCTAAGCCACCGCCCCATGTGCCAAAATAAGCAGTTTGGCCGATGGTGTCAATAAACAAAGAAAAAACTTGGGGATGGGGTAATTCAGTGTCGTTTGATGAGAAATTCATCTCAACTTTTTCGGTTCTTGGATTGAAAATTATTATTCCATCCTCCGTGCCCATCCAAATTCTACCAAACGGGCCTGGTTTTATTTCGTTTATTATATCACTATTGACATTTAGTGATGGGTTTTTATACTGAGTAATTTTTTCGTCCTTCATTCGAAGCAAGCCCTCAAAAACTG
>JBLIKP010000047.1:0-18986 GCA_047635375.1 Sphingobacteriales bacterium
ACGCCTTACCCTTTTATTAATTCTTTTCGTGATTTAAATGGAAACTATAGTATAAATAGTACCGAGGAATTTATTTGCGTAGACGATGAGTTTAAATGCCAAGTTCCAACAACTTATTTAGACTTGCCATACGAGGTAAATATTAAAACCATAATTCCTAATTTTCCATTTGATGGAACTGTGAAATTTCAATATTGTGCAATTGCGGAAGATGGTGAAACAATGCAATCAATTGACAATATTCATGGCGCGGAGAAAGTTTTGGTGAACCAAAGTTTGGATAGATATTTTAGAATTTGTGAAACCGATATTAATGCAGATGCAAAATTTCGAAATTTTTCTTGGACAAGTGAAGTTATACTTGAAGATTCTAAAACAAATTTAGGGCCCAGTTGCTCGTCAAATCGTGAATTCGGTGTGTTCTTATTAAACACCTTAGCAATCCCAGACTTTCCTGTAATAGTTAGCCCTGCCGACATTTGTGCATTGGCAAAGTTTTTAGTAGGACAAGCTTTACCAGATTTAACATCAAACGTTGGATGTGGATTGGAAGACTGGGATAAGAATCTAATTTTAAAACCCAGTAATTTTGACCTAACAGAATTCAAAATTGACGATAAAACTTACCTATCTCCTGTAGGTTATTTGATTCCAAATTTGACAATGGCAGGGTTAAAAGATATTAATGCTTTTTTTAATATTTTTTGGAACTTTAAATGGTATAATTCAAATGGAGATATAATTGAAAGTGAATTATTTATTGAAAAAAACAAAATTAGACCATCTGAAAATTCAATCAGGTTTGTCACATCAAATAAAGAAAGTTCCGTAGTTGCTGAAAAATCTTTTACACTTGCCAAAAGTGGGCTTCAGATTTTCCCCAATCCTTCTAGAGGAAATTTAACAATAACTGGTGCCAATGATTCAAGAATAGATAAAATTTCAATTTATTCATTATCAGGTGTGGTTATTTCTGAAGTGTTTAAACCCGTTTTCCCTTTTAAAATGGAAGTGCATAACTTACCAAGTTCCGTCTATACGATTGAAACAATCTTCGAAAATGGGGAAAGGGTTTCTAATATGTTTATTAAAAATTAATTGATGAAAAAGTTAATAATTATTGCATTATTTATCCCATTAGGATTGTTTGCCCAATGGCAAGACCAATCTCCTCCATTAAACTCTGTGGCTTCTTTTAAAACAATCATTGATAATTTAGAAGACGATATTTGGTTATTTGCTGATAACGTAGGTCCCTTTCATTTTAATTCATTGGATTCATCCTGGATTCCCAAATCGGAGGGTTTACATGAATTGGTTAATTCAGAAGGCTTTTTTTCGTCCTTAGATGCTTCCCAATTGTTAGTCAATTCCTTTGGAACTATGGTGATGATTAATGGTCGCCTGCCACTTTTCTATGATGGAGATAAATGGATTAAAGTTGTGGATGGGCTACCAAGAGATTCCTTATTTAATAAGCAGATTTTCAAATTTAAATCTGATGTATATCTAATAAATGGAAACTTAAGTAATTCATGGGTCTATAAGTATGCTCCGTCTGAAAGGAAATGGGATTTATTTAAAATGAACAACTTTCCTTTTCCAGAGGAAATAAAAAGCGGTGAAAATTGGGTTGTTTTTGAGAATAAAAATACGGTTTATTGGAGTACAGATTTGGTTAATTTTGAAATTAGTGAATCTACACCCATAGATGGAAACGAGGTGGCAGGCTTTGTTTCTGACGGAGAAAGTTTATTTCAAATAATGATTTTTCAGGGGTTCTTTCCAAATATTTATGAATTGAAAAGAGGCTCAACATTATGGGAACGAAAATCAGAAGATCCTACAACTGGTTATAGAGAATTAACCCTTATTGATTCTACTTTTTTTGTAATGCGCGCTGAAAATCAAGAGCCACTTCAATGGAAGCTTTCGTTTTCTCAAAACTCATCGTTAAACTGGGATTCCATTTCTATAAGTTCATTACCAGGACATTTTATTGCTGGTGGGATATCGTATAATGACTCTTCTATAATTTTTATTGTTTATGGAATTGGCCCAGTGATTTACAACAAAAAATCTAGGGAGTTTAATCAAATCACCAAAAATATAAATGCAGCCTATCATTCATTTATTGAGACAGATAGGGTCGGAAACCTATATACTTATAGTTACCCTTTAGGTTTGAATGTCCTACGAAAAGGTAGGATTGAGTGGGAGGCGATAAAATTCCCATTTAATCACCTTATAAGTAATATGGATTTTAAAGCCGAGGACTCCCTTATCTGGGTTAGAATTGCCTATTCCCCATACCACGATATTGATTTAGAGCATTATGTTTCTTCGGATAATGGGGTGACATGGAGAAAATTGGATATAAGCTTTATTAATGATTTCAGAAAGAAAAGGTTTGAATTTAGTGGGCAAATTGGAGATTCGTTATATTTTTATGATCCCGTTGATCAAGACATTTATTTATCAAAAGATAAAGCAGTTTCATTTGAAATAGACTCAACGTTTTTTCCAATTAAATATAAATATGGTTTTGAAATTGTAAAGTGGAAAAATCAATATTTTTCAAATGGATTTGCCGGAGAGGGATTTGTTTTTAGGCTGGAGAACGGGAGTTGGAAAGAGTACACTCAAAATTTATCATCGTTTCTTTCCATAGGATCTTTAATCAGTAATGAGGCATACTTAATTTTTAAATCTACTGATTCAGTTTATCGTAATAGTGATGATGGAAATGGCTGGGTGTCTTATCCGTTGAAAGAGAGTTCGTTAAAGTTAAAAGGGATTGGAGATTCCTTAATTTTCGCATTAGATTACTCAAGATATCATGTGTTTCTTAGCAGGGATTTTGGGGAGTCATTTAAGAAATTGGATCAAGGACTAAGTTTATTTTACCGTGCTACGGATATAACAATAACGGATGATGGAACCCTTTGGTTATCTACGTTTAATGATGGATTATATTCCGGAAAACTTGAAGGTATTGCTACTCAAGTATCAAAAAATGAGATAGAACAAAACATACTCATTTATCCCAACCCCACAAACGGATTGTTTTCGATACAATTAAGCGAAGACAATAATACGGGTGTATTTAAAATTTATAACTTAAATGGTGCTTTGGTGAGGTCGGAAGAAGTTGCTGGTGAAACCCTTATTCAACTGGACATAAACAACCATCCCAAAGGAATTTACTTCCTTACATTTTCAAATGAAAAGGGGAGTGTTTCGGCTAAAATTATAAAGAACTAAAATGGTTTTGTCCTTTCGGCCATTCCAGATTAAATGAAGTGCAAGAGTGTAAGAGTAAAAAAGTGCAAAAGGGGTTTTTGGCCCGCCTCTATGAGTCGGACAAGCCACGCCTACTTGTGTCGGACAGGCTTCGTCATTTTTGCCCCACCTTCTTCGGGTCGGGCTAGCCTGTTGATATTCCAAATTAGAACAAAAATCTCATCCTTTACAATCCGGCCTTATTTTAAAAAGCTCATTTGCCCCAAAAGCAAGGCGTGGGAGGACGGCGTTAGCAACCCTTAAGATGAAGAGTGGGATGGAGGAGGGTGATAATTTCCGCAGAATAAGTTATAAAAAAACCTTTAATCTATCGCGCTTGGGTTGCGCGGGAAGCCTTGCTTTTGGCTGACAAATTGCGTTTTAAAATCAAGCTTGATGGTTCGAGTGGCCTCACCACAGGCCTTTTCTTTCTTTTGGATCAAGCCAAAAGGAAAAAAACCATGTTGAGGAGCAGAATTTCATCTGGTCCAAAAGATCCTCATATCTCCAATCCCCTCACCACTTAAAAAAACAACTCCCCTTACTTTATTAAGAGAAAGGAAAAAAAACATTTTAAAAAACCCCAAATTTTCACCTCCAAAAGTAAACCACTATCTTTGGCGGAATTCGAATTCAAACAGAAACAATAGCAAAATAATATGTTAAAAGGATTTTTCAATCTACCAATTCCTAAGAATGAACCTGTAAAGGATTATGCACCAGGATCTCCAGAAACAATAGCGCTAAAAGCAGCTTTAAAAGAAGCTCGTGCAACTAAAGTTGACATCCCAATGTACATTGGTGGAGAAGAAGTTAGAACCGGCAACACCGAAACTCTTTCTCCTCCGCATGATCATAAACATATTTTAGGTTCATACCATAAAGGAACTGCTGAGCATGTTAATCAAGCGATCAACGCGGCCTTAGCAGCAAAAGAAGATTGGGAAGTAATGGCTTGGGAGCAACGTGCTGCCATTTTCTTGAAAGCCGCTGATCTTTTAGCAGGACCATACAGATATAAAATGAATGCCGCTACAATGTTAGGGCAATCAAAAAATGCATACCAAGCTGAGATTGACGCAGCGTGTGAGTTTATCGACTTCTTGCGTTACAACGTAACGTACATGACTCAGATTTACGCACAACAGCCAGAATCTTCTCCAGGAATTTGGAACCGTTTAGAGCAACGTCCACTTGAAGGATTTATCTTCGCGGTAACACCATTTAACTTTACTGCGATTGCAGGTAACCTTTGTGCTGCACCAGCAATGATGGGTAACGTAGTAGTTTGGAAACCATCAAGCACGCAAATCTATTCAGCACAAGTGTTGATGGAAGTTTTCAACGAAGCTGGTGTTCCTCCAGGAGTAATTAACATGATCTTAACTGACGGGAAAACTACCGGTGATATCGTTTTCGATCACCCAGAATTCTCAGGACTTCACTTCACAGGATCAACGCCAACCTTCCAATACATGTGGAAGACCATTGGTAACAACATCAATAAATATAAAACCTACCCAAGAATCGTTGGAGAAACTGGTGGTAAGGATTTCGTAGTTGCTCACCCTACAGCTCAAGCCGATGTGGTAAGTACTGCTTTAGTTCGTGGTGCATTCGAATTCCAAGGACAAAAATGTTCAGCAGCTTCTAGAGCTTATGTTCCTGCGTCACTTTGGCCAGCCGTTAAAGCTAACATGGAGCGTGACTTGAAGACAATTAAGATGGGTCCAACTGAGGATTTCTCAAACTTTATTAACGCTGTTATCGACGAAAAATCTTTTGATAAAATCTCTAACTTCATCGAAGGAGCTAAAAAAGCTGAAAACGCCGAAGTTATTATGGGTGGTAAATGCGATAAGTCTAAAGGTTACTTCGTAGAGCCTACAGTAATTTTAGCACACGATCCTTCTTACACTACAATGTGCGAAGAAATTTTCGGTCCGGTATTGACGATTTACGTTTACGAGGATGAGTCTTTCGACTTAATTTTAGAAACGGTAGACAACACTTCAATCTACGCATTAACAGGATCTATTATTTCTCAAGATCGTGCAGCTGTTGAAAAAGCAACTTACCGTCTACGTAACGCAGCAGGTAATTTCTACATCAACGATAAGCCGACAGGTGCTGTTGTAGGACAACAACCTTTCGGTGGTGCTCGTGGATCGGGAACTAACGATAAAGCCGGTTCAATGATTAACTTATTACGTTGGGTTTCTCCGCGTACTATCAAGGAAACATTTGTTCCAGCTGTAGATTACCGTTACCCTTTCTTAGGAGAATAAAATCTTAAAATAACAAAGCCGCTTCTCACGAAGCGGCTTTTTTTTTGCGCCCAATTTTTTTGACATAAAAAAAGCCATTCCGTTACGGAATGGCTTTTTATTTTTATTGAAATACGATTACATATTTCTTCTGTACTGTCCACCAACTGCAAATAATGCATGTGTGATCTGTCCTAAAGAACAATGCTTAGAAGCTTCCATTAAACCAGCAAAGATGTTTTTATTGTTCAATGCTAGCAATTGAAGTTCTCTCAAAGACTTTTCAGCTTCATCTGTGAAGGTTTTTTGTAGTTCGTTTACCATTGTTATTTGGTATTCTTTTTCCTCCTGCGTAGCGCGGATAACTTCACCTGGAATTACGGTAGGCGAACCTTTTGAACTTAAGAAAGTATTTACTCCAATAATTGGAAGCTCTCCTGTGTGCTTTAACGTTTCGTAATAAAGGCTTTCTTCTTGGATTTTCCCACGTTGGTACATGGTTTCCATAGCGCCTAATACTCCGCCACGTTCAGTGATTCTATCGAACTCGATGTAAACAGCTTCCTCAACAAGATCCGTAAGTTCCTCGATAATAAAAGAACCTTGAAGCGGATTTTGGTTTGTTGCTAATCCAAGTTCTTTATTAATAATTAACTGAATAGCCATCGCACGTCTTACTGATTCTTCAGTAGGAGTGGTGATTGCTTCGTCATACGCATTTGTATGAAGAGAATTACAGTTATCGTAAATCGCATACAATGCTTGAACAGTGGTTCTGATGTCGTTAAAGTCAATTTCTTGAGCGTGTAACGAACGGCCACTAGTTTGAATATGATACTTAAGCATCTGCGAACGTGCATTAGCTCCGTATTTATTCTTCATCGCCTTCGCCCAGATTCTACGAGCAACACGACCAATTACCGCATACTCAGGATCTACACCATTACTAAAGAAGAAACTTAAGTTTGGAGCAAATTTGTTGATGTCCATTCCGCGGCTTAAATAATATTCCACGAAAGTGAAACCATTACTCAATGTGAAAGCCAGCTGCGAAATTGGATTCGCTCCAGCTTCAGCAATATGGTAACCAGAAATCGAAACCGAATAGAAGTTTCTAATATTGTTATCGATAAAGAATTCTTGAACATCACCCATCACACGAAGTGAGAACTCAGTACTGAAAATACATGTGTTCTGAGCTTGATCTTCTTTTAAGATATCCGCTTGAACGGTACCTCTAACTCTGCTAAGGGTGTCTGTTTTAATTTTTTCGTAAACATCTTTCGGTAAAACACGGTCCCCAGTAATACCTAAAAGCATCAATCCTAATCCGCTATTTGTTTCAGGAATTGGTCCTTGGTAACTCGGACGTGATGTTCCGCGCTCTTTATAGAAAGCATCGATTTTAGCTTCAACTTCTTTTTCTAATCCGTTTTCAAGAATATATTTCTCACACTGTTGGTCGATCGCCGCATTCATAAAGTAACCAGCAAGCATTGCTGCAGGTCCGTTAATGGTCATCGAAACCGATGTTTTTGGGTCCGCTAAATCGAAGCCTGAATAAAGCTTCTTTGCATCATCAAGACAGCAAATACTTACCCCAGCATTACCAATTTTCCCAAAAATATCTGGACGGTAATCAGGGTCGTTTCCATATAGTGTAACAGAATCAAACGCTGTGGAAAGTCGTTTTGCGTCCATTCCCTTGCTTACATAGTGGAAGCGACGGTTAGTTCTTTCTGGGCCACCTTCTCCGGCAAACATTCTTGTAGGATCTTCACCTTCACGTTTGAAAGGGAATACTCCAGATGTATATGGGAATTCTCCCGGAACGTTTTCCGTTAATACCCATCTTAATATATCACCCCAAGCTTTATAGCGAGGTGTACACACTTTTGGAACTTCAAGTTGGGATAAAGATTTGGTATGGGTTTTTACTTTTATTTCTTTGTCACGAACCTTATAAACATAAAATTCGTCCTTGTACATTTGTACTTTTTCTTCCCAACCTCTTAGAATGTCACGACAATCTTTGTCCAATGTTTCTTCAAGGGTCACATATTTTTGCTCCAGCTGAGAGATTAATCCCTTATCATCCGCAACGGCTTCCATGGTTTGTTTCAAACCGTACATTTTTTGAGCAATGTCGGCTTGGACGTCAACCCATTGGTCGTAACCACGATTGTTTTCTGTGATTTCTGATAGGTAGCGTATACGCTTAGGCGGAATGATATAGATTTTCTTGGACATTTCTTCTGAGATGTCAAGATTTGATTTTAAGTCAGCATCTGTTTTTTCGGCTAGGGTATCCATCAATTTACGGTACAGGTTATTCATTCCTGGATCGTTAAATTGAGAAGCAATGGTTCCAAAAACTGGAAGTTCATCGTCGCTAGTTTCCCAAAGCTGATGATTACGTTTGAATTGTTTTTTAACATCACGCAATGCATCAAGTGCACCACGTTTGTCGAACTTGTTTATCGCGATTAAATCGGCGAAGTCAAGCATGTCAATTTTCTCCAATTGCGTAGCAGCTCCATATTCCGGAGTCATTACATAAAGGGAAAGATTTGAGTAATCTGTAATTTCAGTGTCAGACTGACCTATTCCTGAAGTTTCAAGGATAATTAGGTCGTAGCCCGAAGTCTTAACAATATTCAACGCTTTTTCAACGTGCTTAGAAAGTGCAAGGTTTGCTTGACGAGTAGCCAATGAACGCATATATACACGGTCACTGAAAATACTGTTCATTCTGATTCTATCCCCTAAAAGAGCACCACCGGTTTTACGTTTTGAAGGATCAACCGAGATTACTGCAATGGATTTTTCTGGAAAGTCGACAAGGAATCTCCTCACCAATTCATCTACTAAAGAAGATTTACCAGCTCCACCAGTTCCTGTAATACCAATTATTGGAGTTTTTAATTTATCGGCGGAAGCCTTAATTCCTTCTAATACTTCTTTATGATTTTCGGGATAGTTTTCAGCTGCTGAAATTAAGCGAGCTATTGACTTGCTGTCTTTCTTTCCTATATTTTTTACCTCACCATTCAATGTTTCTCCTAATGGGAAATCACATTGGGTAAGCATGTCGTTAATCATTCCTTGGAGTCCCATTTCTCTTCCATCATCTGGAGAGTAAATACGGGTAACTCCATATTCATGAAGCTCTTTTACTTCTTCCGGAAGGATTACTCCACCTCCGCCACCAAATAATTTCACATGTCCGCAGCCTGCTTCCTTAAGCAAATCGTGCATGTATTTGAAATATTCTGTGTGCCCACCTTGGTATGAGGTGATTGCTATTGCTTGGGCGTCTTCTTGAATTGCGCAGTCTACAACTTCTTGAACAGAACGGTTGTGACCTAAATGGATTACCTCGGCTCCTGAGCCTTGAATAATTCGGCGCATAATATTTATTGCCGCATCATGTCCGTCAAAAAGGGCGGCTGCAGTTACTACTCTGATTTTATTTTTTGGCTTGTAAATTTCAGCTTGTTGCATAAGTCTTTGCTAGCGTTTTGTGGATTTTTAATGTCCATGTTTAATAAAAAAGCAAGGCAAATTTAGCCAAAATTTCGGGATAATTGGGGGTGTTAATTGACGTATTTATCGGCACAGCTGCTACTTGCGAATGCATCCGGCTTAGCTTTAAATACAAAACCCATACTTAATATATAGCCCATCGCTTCTTGAAGAGCAACGTTGGACTGAAAGTTAGGGTCGGTATTGATATCAGCGTGGACTTCTAATTCTATATTGTAGTTTTCTAATAGCGGACAAATTTGATAGGCAATTTCAATGCTTTTGGACACCTCTGCAAGCATACGTTCTTTGATTTTCATTTTGCGGGAAGTTTTTTCTGAGGAAATCAACATGAATCCCCCTTGATGCTCCCTTAAAAAAACGATTACCGTAGCAAAGTGAGTTAGGGCTCCTTTCACCTGACTGTCGGTCCCAATACACACTTTTAGGCGTTGGTCGTTCTTCTTTTCTCGAAGAATGATGGTTTCAACCTCGTTATAAATGGAGTTTAAAATAATATCTCCATTAAACTTTCTCCAAATCATATGTTCTAAGTGTTATAGATTAATTGTCAGAAAACCTGTTGTGAATTAATAACTACTTAAATATAAGCTTTTTGTAAATTGATTGTTGGTGACGAAGGGGTGAATGTTAGTAAGTTAATTCATCCATAGGAAATGAAAAATACGTTTTGTTTAAAGGTTATAGTAATTTAAGCAATCAAATACTTGTTTGAATACGTAATAGTTAATAATATTACTTTCAGAAAAACCGAGAGATCCAATAAAACAAAATCTCTCTGAAATCGTTGATTTTTTACCGGGTGTATCCCGAATAAATATAAAATAATGGAGGCTAAATTTTCACCACGTGTTAAAGATGTCATTTCCTTCAGTAGGGAAGAGGCATTGCGCTTAGGGCACGATTATATAGGAACTGAGCACCTTTTGCTTGGGCTAATCCGTGAAGGAGATGGCATTGCAATTACTGTTTTAGTGGGATTGGGAGTAGATACCCAAAAGCTTAAAAAAGTGGTTGAAGAAGCTGTTAAAACCAATAAGGTGGTAAACATCACTTTAGGTAATATTCCGTTAACGAGACAAGCAGAAAAAGTACTGAAAATCACATATTTAGAAGCGAAAATTTTTAAAAGTGAGGTGATTGGTACTGAACACTTATTGTTAAGTATTCTTCGTGATGAGGACAATATTGCCTCTCAAATTCTAAGAAAGTTTAACGTAACCTACGATATTTTCAAGTCTCAATTAGATTTGGCAAACCAAACTCCAGAAGCGCGTTCCACACCAGATTCTCCGGAAGATGAATTCGGAAAGGAAGAAGAATTTGGAACTACTAAGAAGGTAGGCGATGCAAAATCGAAAACGCCAGTTTTAGATAATTTTGGCCGTGATTTAACTAAAGCCGCCGAAGAAAATAAATTAGATCCAATCGTTGGGCGAGAAAAGGAAATTGAGCGTGTTAGCCAGATCCTTAGCCGTAGAAAAAAGAACAACCCAATTTTAATTGGTGAGCCTGGTGTGGGTAAATCGGCTATAGCCGAAGGTCTTGCATTAAGAATCGTTCAACGTAAAGTATCTCGTGTGCTTTTTAATAAACGTATCGTAACGCTGGACCTTGCGTCTTTAGTTGCTGGAACAAAATACCGCGGACAGTTCGAAGAGAGGATGAAAGCCGTAATGAATGAGTTGGAGAAATCTTCGGACGTTATCCTTTTTATCGATGAACTGCATACTATCGTTGGAGCTGGTGGCGCTTCTGGCTCATTAGACGCATCAAATATGTTAAAGCCTGCATTAGCTAGGGGAGAAATTCAATGTATCGGTGCTACAACATTAGATGAGTATCGTCAGTACATCGAAAAGGATGGGGCATTGGATCGTAGATTCCAAAAAATCATTATTGATCCTGCCTCGCCTGATGAAACTATTGAAATTCTTAATCGAATTAAAGACCGTTATGAAGAACACCATAATGTAATTTATGATGATGAGGCAATAAAAGCTTGTGTGAAATTAACCTCAAGGTACATTTCAGACCGTCACTTGCCAGATAAGGCAATTGATGCATTGGATGAAGCTGGATCACGCGTGCATATTACCAATATTCACGTTCCAAAAAGCATTATTGAAATCGAAAAGAAAATCGAGGAGATAAAAGTTGAGAAAAATAAGGTAGTAAAAAGCCAAAAGTATGAAGAGGCTGCACAGCTTCGTGATACAGAAAAGCAATTGCTTGAGCAGTTAGACCAAGCTAAAATTGTTTGGGAAGCCGAAACAAAGCAAAAGAAATATAAAGTAACCGAAGAAAATGTTGCCGAAGTTGTGGCGATGATGACCGGGATTCCGCTTACTAGAATTGCACAAAGTGATAGCCAGCGATTAATTAACATGACCGACGAGATTAAAAATCGAATTGTTGGTCAAGACGACGCAATCATTAAGCTTACAAAAGCAATTCAAAGAACACGTGCTGGATTAAAAGATCCTAATAAGCCAATTGGATCGTTCATTTTTCTAGGCCCAACTGGTGTCGGTAAAACGGAGCTTGCTAAAGAGCTTTCTCGCTTCATGTTTGATAGTGAAGAAAACTTAATCCGTATTGACATGAGTGAATACATGGAGAAATTTGCGGTATCGAGATTGGTGGGTGCACCTCCGGGATACGTAGGGTACGAAGAAGGCGGACAGCTAACTGAAAAAGTTAGACGTAAACCATACAGTGTGGTTCTTCTTGATGAGATTGAAAAAGCTCACCCAGACGTATTTAACATCTTACTGCAAGTCCTTGACGATGGTCAATTAACGGATAGCCTAGGAAGAAAGGTTGACTTTAAGAATACTGTAATTATTATGACCTCCAATATTGGGTCACGACAATTAAAAGACTTTGGGCAAGGTGTCGGTTTCAATACTTCTGCAAAGGTTCAGGCTTCTGGAGATCACTCAAGGTTAGTTGTTGAAACTGCTTTGAAAAAGGCTTTTGCACCTGAATTCTTAAACAGAATAGATGATGTGGTTGTATTCAATCAACTTGAAAAAGAACACATCTTCAAAATTATTGACATCGAATTAAAGGATCTTTTTGCTCGAGTTGAAGATTTAGGCTATACCATTAAATTAAATGAAGATGCAAAAGACTTTATCGCTGAGCGAGGATATGATGTTAATTATGGCGCAAGACCGTTGAGACGTGCTATTCAAAAATACCTTGAAGACCCTATTGCCGAAGAAATTCTGCGAGGAGCAATCAAAGAAGGTGATGCACTTACAGTATCATATAATAAAGAAACCTCTGAGATAATCGTTAAACCTGCAAAACCTTCAGCGAAAGCCAAGGGAGCTGCAAAGAAGAAAGACGAGAAGAAAGAGGATAAAAAGGATGAGAAATCCTCCGAAGAGGGGAAGAAATAAAAATAAAAAAGCCCGTTACAAGTGTAACGGGCTTTTTTTATGAGCTGAATTCTGGAATTAGTTCCCCATTTGTTCCACAATCTCTGGGCTAACTCCCATAAAGGAATAACCACCATCGTGGAATAAGTTTTGCATCGTAACCATTCTTGTGTAGTCAGAGAATAAGCTTACACAGTAATCTGCGCAATTCTCACCGCTTGCATTTCCAAGAGGCGACATCTTATCAGCGAATTCGAAGAAAGCATCAAATCCTTTTACTCCAGATCCAGCAGTGGTTCTAGTTGGAGATTGCGATATTGTATTTACCCTAACATTACATTTCTTTCCGTAATGGTAACCAAAGCTTCGGCTTACACTTTCTAGTAATGCTTTAGCATCAGCCATTTCGTTGTAGTCAGGGAAAATTCTTTGTGCTGCAATGTAAGTCAAAGCAACAACAGAACCCCATTCGCTTATGGCATCCATTTCGTATGCAGTTTGAAGTACACGATGTAACGACATTGACGAGATGTCAAGTGTTTTGTGCATCCACTCATGGTTAAGCTCAGTATAAGCCTTTCCCTTACGCACGTTCAAGGACATTCCAACACTATGAAGTACAAAGTCAATCTTCCCACCAAGAATCTCTTGTGATTTAGTGAAAAGGTTTTTAAGGTCTTCCATGTTAGTTACATCAGCAGGAATAATCTCTGCATTGCACTCTTCACCAAGTTGATTTATTGCGCCCATCCTTAAAGCAATAGGAGCATTTGTAAGCGTGAATAAAGCACCTTCGGCATGAGCCTTCTTAGCTACTTTCCAAGCTATTGAGTTTTCGTCTAGGGCACCAAAGATGATACCTCTTTTTCCTTTTAAAATGTTATTAGACATAATCCGGTTTTTACGGTGTAAATTATTTTATGAAGCAATATTAAGGAATTAAATGTCATTTTCAATGACCAAGTAATTCACTCGCGTTTTCTAATGCAATAGGAGTAGGGTTTTCACCGCTTAGCATTTTTGCTATTTCGGTTATTCTCTCTTCCCCAGTTAATTTTTTAATGTTGGTGGATGTTCTATCCTTTCCGTGTTCTTTATACACAAAGAAGTGCGAATTCCCTTTGCTGGCAATTTGCGGAAGGTGGGTAATAGTGATGATTTGGTGATTGGTTGCCAAGCCCTCCATTATTAAGCCAACCTTATGAGCTACCTCACCAGAAACTCCAGTATCAACTTCGTCAAAAATCAAAGTCGGTAAAGCTTTAAATTCAGCCATGATGCTTTTCAGCGAAAGCATAAGTCTTGAAAGCTCTCCGCCTGAAGCCACACTTCCAATTTCTCTAAAGTCCATCCCTTTATTCGCAGAAAAAAGAAATGAGATTCTATCAATACCATTTTGATTTGGCAGTTCTTCATTCTTTTGCTGATCTACTTTAACCATGGCATTTGGCATGCCCATCTTGTTTAGGAGGTCTTTTATTTTTAATTCCAACGATGGAATTTGTTTTTTTCGATTCGCCGAAATCTCTTTGGCCTTCGAAATGACATCGCTACGTTGTTTTGTTACTTGAGATTTAAGCTTCTGTATTTCTTCATCCATATTCTCCACCCCCGATAAGCTTGAATTGAAACTTTCACGTAGCTCAATGAGCTGGTCAGTAGTTGAGACTTTATGCTTTTGACAAAGATGATTTAAAAGATTTAAACGGTCCGAAAGTTCACTGAGCCTCCCTTGGTCTACATTTGTATCTTCAGAAATACGTTCAAGTTCGCTGTGTATATCCTTTAGCTCTATTAGGCTGCTGCCGATACGCTTGGAGATTTCATCCAATTCTTCCCCAAAACTGCCTAGTAAGCCCATGGCAATGTTAGCGTCATTTATTTTCAAAAGAGCACCGTTTTCGTCATTGTCGAATAAAAACAATGCTTTGGACAGGGACTCTCTTATTGTTTCGGCATGATTTAATTTATTAAACTCGCCTTCTAGGCTTTCAATTTCCCCAGGTGCCAGTGCCGCCTTGTCCAATTCTTCCCATTGGAAACGTATATAGTCAAGGTCGGTAGTGTTGTCTTGTTGCTTGTGACTTAAATCGGTTAAAAGCTGTTCAAGGTTTTTTAACTCTTTAAATGAAACCTTGTAAGTGATCAACTCATGTTTATGAGCACTGAATAAATCCAACACTTCCATCTGGAATGACTCTGAATTCAACTTTAAATTTTCATGCTGGGAATGGATATCTACCAACGACGCACCCAACTCTTTTAATAAAGCTAGGGTGCATGGGGTATCGTTTATAAACGCTCTTGATTTCCCCTCCGGGGTAATCTCTCTTCGTAAGAAAGTAGTGTCGGAATAATCTAAATCATGATCATTGAAAAAATGTTTTACCTGATATGCCGAAACATCAAAGGTCCCTTCCATTATACATTTCTTGGATGGATCAAAGAATACCTTATTGTCTGCACGTTGACCTAGAATTAAGCCTAGGGCTCCCAGGATAATTGACTTTCCAGCACCAGTTTCTCCCGTAAGGATATTCATATTGGTGTCAAAGTCAATTTCTAGCCCGTTAATGAGGGCGTAATTTTTTATGGATAGGGACTTTAGCATAATTCCTTAGTGGATATTAAAAATAACAAATCAGGCGTAAACCCAAGTTTAGTTTTGAGTTATGTTTTGATATTTTGTTAAGTTAGTTGGGTCTGTCTGGATAAGAATTGGCACAATTCTTTGCTGAATATCAGCTGCGGCCTCAGTAAACGCACTTACTATCTCATCAGACTTTGCAGTAAAGAATAATTGAAGAAGGAAAGCTCCGGGCTTCCCCTTACTAACCTTATTCATTTGTGTGATTGCGTTAAACATCGATTGACGGCCTTTTTCCAAATCATCATAGAGCAAATCAAGTCCTAGGCGGTGATATTCGTAAATCCCTTGGCGGTACGGTTTGAATTGTGGATTTAGCATATTCTCTAACACCCAATATCTATTTCGATTGCCTTCGAAAGCTTTCCAACCTGGGCTGTTTGTCTGCTGGGCATTGTTTACGATATTCTGTGCTTTTTGAAAGTAAGGACTTCCACCTTCAAGTGAATATGAATCGTAATCCATTCCTATTATTGTATAGGCATAAAACGCAAGCATTGCTGCTAGGTTTGGATTACTTCCTGATTCTGAAAATTCGATGGGTTCTAGCTCAGCATATTTAAAAGACCAATCTTCATCTGTAAAGTTGAGAAGCGTGGTGTTATATGATGTGTTAAATACGGGCCGACTTGTTTGGATTTGGGCAGTTGCCTTAAACTCATTAACCGAAGGACGAGAGGTGATATTGATTACTAAATTGCATTCTATGCGTTCCTCATTTGAAAAAACATCATCGGCCCATTTACGATTGTTCATGAATTCGCGTATAGTTTGCTCGAGAGTCTCAAAGACCTGTTTGTCACTTCCTTGAATTTGTGGTGAAAGTACTTGTACGTTACAAAGTAAATCTTGACCAATCATCGTGAGAGGCGTGCAAATAAAAAGAAGAAGGGTGAGGATTAATTTCGGCATGTTATAGTAAAGATTCAATAGCGTCAATAATGTCAGCGGCAACTTTGGTTTTAGATTTCAATTCAAATGGTTTTTCAGTACCATTCTTAAAAAACAGAGTAACCTTATTAGTGTCTCCTGCAAATCCTGCGCCTTTGTCGTTTAATGAGTTTAGGACCAAAAGATCGCAATTTTTTCGTTTTAATTTGCCTTTGGCATTTTGTTTTTCGTTGTCCGTCTCAAGGGCAAAACCCACAAGCAGTTGATTAGACTTTTTGGATTTCCCAAGAGTGGCTAAGATGTCCACTGTTTTTTCAAGCTCAAGGCTGATGTCCTCAGTGTTTTCCTTTTTGATTTTTCTATCGGCCATCTGTTTAGGCTTATAGTCGGCTACAGCTGCAGTCATTACTCCTAGGTCAGCATCGGTGAATGCCAAATTAGCCTCTTTAAACATATCCTCAGCGGATTGTACATGGATTGTGTTTATGCCTTTAGGTATCGGTTGACTTGATGGTCCCAGTATTAGCGTTACAAGAACTCCACGTGAGTATAACTCCTGCGCCAGCGCTATTCCCATTTTACCGGAAGAGTGGTTGCCAATAAAACGAACCGGATCGATTTTCTCGTAGGTAGGTCCAGCAGTTAAGACTGCTTTTAGGCCTTGAAGTTTACTTTTTTTTTTATTGAAGAAGGCCTCCAGGAAATCGTGAAGTTCCTCTGGCTCTTGCATTCTTCCCTCACCTATTAGTCCGCTGGCCAACTCCCCGTGGGAGGCACCAAGGACGATATTACCATAAGCGTTTAAAGAAGATAGGTTTTTTAAGGTTGCAGGATGTTGGTACATATCTAAATCCATGGCTGGAGCCCAAATGATCGGGCATTTAGCCGATAAGTAGGTTGCCATTAGTAGATTGTCGCAATTCCCATTTGCAGCCTTCGCAAGAGTATTTGCTGTTGCTGGAGCTATCAAAAAAACGTCGGCCCAGAGTGCTAGTTCGACGTGGTTCTGCCATTCTCCTTGATCGTTTTTGACAAAGGAAGATGCGACAGGATTCTTTGAAAGTGAGGAAAGGGTAAGTGGTGTGATAAATTCCCGGGCATCAGAGGTCATAACCACCTTAACATCGGCACCAGACTTCACCAAAAGGCGAATTAGCGATGCAGATTTGTAGGCGGCAATGCTTCCGCAGATGCCCAGGAGTATTTTTTTACCCTTCATGGGTGGGGATTATTTCGTCTCCTTGTCTTTTGCAGGGTTACGGTGGTAGATTTTGCCTTCCATAAACTCTTCAACGGCAATAGCTACTGGCTTTGGAAGACGCTCATAAAACTTAGAGATTTCGATTTGCTCACGGTTTTCGAATACTTCTTCAAGATTGTCAGTAGTAGTAGCAAACTCAGCAAGCTTAGCGTGTAACTCCTCTTTCAACTCAAGGCCGATTTGATTAGCGCGCTTTCCAATGATAGCAAGAGACTCGTATAAGTTTCCTGTTTTTTCAGCTAAGTCCAGCTGATTTCTTGTAACGGTCGTTGTAGGCGCGTTAGATTTTGAATAATTGGTTTCCATGGGTCAATTGATTTTTGATGGATTGTTTTGCAAAAAATTCTCTAGCTCTTTAACCGTCGTGGAATATACTTCCTGGGCATCAGAGATATATTGTTCATTTCTGAACTTGTCAATAAAGCTCAAATATGTTGTTATTGTTTCACGGTAGCGTTCCTCCTTCTTAGAACGTACTGAATTATGTGCGTATTCATAGTTAGCTTGGATTGATAGAACCCACATCTCCTCGATGTATTTAGAATCTGGAAAATCTTCAATCGCGTTTTCAAATGATATTACAGCACTTCTATATTCACCTATAGTATAATATGTCTTTGCGTTTTCAAAAGCTTTTCTTTCTAGCTTGTTCCTTAATAAGTCAATATACTCATTGCATTTTGAAACTCGATCACTATAAGGATAAAGGTTTGCGAATAGTTGAAACGCTTCAATTGCCTTTATTGTTTCAGTTTGATCTAAACTAAACTTAGGCGACCTTCGATAAAGGCAATACGCCGACATAAACCTGCATTCCTCTGCGAATTGACTATTCGCGTAAGTTTCTGAGAAGTTTTTAAAATGGAATGCGGCAGAATAAAGGTCTTTTAAATTGTAATTACAATAAGCATAAAGGTAATTGACTTTTTCTCCCTTAGCCGAACCTCTATAGATCCCAACCAGTTCCTCTAATAAAGGAAGGGCTTTAACGTATTTTTTGGATTCATAGAATTCAATGGCCTTATCGTATTTTGTAGCAAAGTCGCGGCTTTCCAGAAGCTTCTGGTACTTAGTCTTACACCCTGATAGGGCAAGGGTACTTATAATAAGGAAGAAAAGTAAATACTTAGGGTTCATTGAATACTGTTTCAAAAACATCGCGCAAAGGTAATTTAAAAAATTTGTTTATACCAAGTAAAGCGTAATTCTTACCTTAATATTATATAAGGGAACAAAAAGAGGGTAAACTGAAATTAAATGAAAAAAAAGAAGGGAAAAGGTTTCGAGATATAAATATTCGGCTTACATTTGCATTCCGTTTAACAGACGGGGTCGTTCTGAACAACAGATGAGAAATCACCTGAAATTATTGAAAAACATTTTTTTAGCCTTGTTTACAAGGAGTTAAATAAAAGATGTGATAAAAGCTTCAAAATACTTTCAGTATTTAAATAAACGCTTTACATTTGCACTCCCGTTCAGCGGATGGGTCGTTCAAAAGAGAGTTTATTGTAAGCAAGATTTACATTATATATATTGATCAGAAGTTAATTATTTCTTCTGAAAAATAAATGAAAAAAAGTTTAAAATAAATTGTGAGATTGAAATAAACCACTTACCTTTGCACTCCCGAAACGGAGAGAGCGTTTGAAGTTAAGGGTTAAAAGCTTGGAGAGAAGGTATTGCTTAAGAGTAATACGGAG
>JBLIKP010000048.1:0-18815 GCA_047635375.1 Sphingobacteriales bacterium
GGGCAAGGCTTACCACTTTGGCTGCCTAAAGGAGCCGAGCTTCGTGAGCAGTTAGAGCAATTTCTGCGTAAAGCACAACGTACTTCGGGTTACCAACAAGTAATCACTCCGCATATCGGAAGCAAGGAACTTTATGTAACCTCTGGCCACTATGCTAAATATGGTGAAGATTCTTTTCAGCCTATTAAAACGCCAAACGAGGACGAGGAATTCCTATTAAAGCCAATGAATTGTCCGCATCACTGCGAGATATTTAATGCTCGTCCGCGATCATACAAAGATTTACCAGTAAGACTAGCAGAATTTGGGACGGTATATCGTTACGAGCAAAGTGGAGAACTTCACGGATTAACACGTGTGCGCGGTTTTACTCAAGATGATGCCCACATTTTTTGCTCACCTGATCAGGTTAAAGAAGAGTTTAAGGCCGTTATTGATTTAGTGTTCTACATTTTTAAGGCATTAAATTTTGAGAATTATACTGCGCAGGTTTCATTAAGGGATCCAAATACGCCCGATAAGTACATTGGTTCATTGGAAAACTGGGCTAAAGCTGAGGCAGCAATTATTGAGGCAGCAGAAGAAAAAGAATTAGACACCGTAGTTGAATATGGCGAGGCAGCTTTTTACGGACCAAAGCTTGATTTCATGGTGAGTGATGCTTTAGGAAGAAAGTGGCAGCTTGGTACTATTCAAGTTGACTATAACTTACCAGAACGCTTTGCGTTAGAATATATAGGTGCCGATAATAAAAAGCATCAACCGGTAATGATTCACCGTGCACCATTCGGTTCTATGGAACGATTTGTGGCAATTCTTATTGAACATTGCGGAGGAAACTTCCCACTTTGGTTAAGTCCAGAACAGGTTGCAATTCTTCCAATCAGTGATAAATATAATGAGTATGCACAAAAAGTTTTAAATTCATTAAATAATTCCGATATTCGCACCTTTATTGACCATAGAAGCGAGAAGATTGGTAAGAAAATCAGAGATGCTGAAGTGTCAAAAGTGCCTTATATGGTTATTGTAGGCGAAAAGGAAAGCTCAGAAGGCACCGTTTCAATACGTAAACATGGCGAAGGAGACAAAGGTTCATACACAATAGAAGAATTTATCAAACTTTTGAAAAACGAGATTGAGTTATTAAACTAATCCGTTTTAAAATTTATTATCCATTTAAACTAAAAAATACTTGGCAAGAGGCAGAAGAAAACCAGCACCAAAGAGAGAAGTAATCTATTTTCGTCATAATGAGAAAATTAGAGCAAGGGAAGTAAGAGTCGTAGGTGAAAATATTGAACCGGGACTTTACCCAATCGACAAAGCTTTGGAGTTTGCCAATGAGCAAGGACTGGACTTGGTAGAGATTTCTCCAAATGCAGATCCACCAGTTTGTAGGGTAGTAGATTATCAAAAGTTTATCTACGAGAAGAAGAAGAAGCAAAAAGAAATTAAATCTAAAACTGCTAAAACGGTAGTTAAGGAAATTCGTTTCGGCCCGAATACAGATGAGCATGATTTTGAGTTTAAGCTTAAGCATGCCATTGGATTCTTAGAAGATGGATCTAAAGTAAGAGCTTATGTTCACTTTAAGGGAAGAGCGATTGTTTATAAAGAAAAGGGTGAAATTTTATTATTAAAATTTGCTCAAGAGTTAGGAGAATTAGCAAAGGTTGAGGCCTTGCCAAAAATGGAGGGTAAAAGAATGTACCTAATGTTGGCTCCTAAAAATGCAAAGTAAATAAGTAAAACAACAATAATAAGAGCGAGTTATGCCAAAAATGAAGACCAACTCTAGTGCTAAAAAGCGATTTAAGCTTTCAAGTTCTGGAAAGATCAGAAGAAAATCGGCTTACAAAAACCACATTTTGACTAAAAAGTCAAAGGTTCAGAAAAAACGATTAACTAAAATGACAGTGGTTGCTCCGAGTGACGAAGGAAACATTAAACGCCTTCTTACCATCGGTAAATAATCATTAGTTAAACAAAAAGGTAAACCAGGGATTTAGTAAGTAAGAGCCTCAATTTAGGGGACGCTATCTACCAAAAAATTAAAAGAAATGCCAAGATCAGTAAATGTAGTAGCCGCCAGAGCCAGAAGAAAAAAGGTGATGAAGCAGGCCAAAGGTTACTTTGGACGTCGTAAAAACGTTTGGACGGTTGCAAAAAATGCAGTTGAAAAAGGATTAACCTATGCTTACCGTGACCGTAAGGTTAACAAAAGAAATTTCCGCAGCTTGTGGATCCAACGTATTAACGCAGCAGCGCGTGAAGAAGGAATGAGTTACTCTACCTTCATGGGAAAAATTCATGCTAACAACATCGAACTAAACCGTAAGGCTTTAGCAGATTTAGCAATGAATCAACCAGAAGCGTTCAAAGCAATTGTTAAGTCTTTAAACTAAGATTTTTCATATAAAATACTAAGGGAGTCCAATTTTGGCTCCCTTTTTTTGTGCCCTGTTTGGAATAATTATCTATATTTCATCATTATGAATAATCGGTTAAAGATATTTTCCCTTTGTTTTGCGCTCTTAGGCGGATGCACAATTGTTTATGCTCAATCAAATGCCACTTTTTCAAATACCGGTGGAGCACAACCTTATTACTATGGCTTGGGAGTTAGTTTTTATGAAGCGAATTTTCCGAATAGACCAGATTTTAACACCTATTACACTGATTTTGATTTCAAGGGTAATAACGTAACGACAGAGTTTGAAATGCCTAAAAATCCAAGCTTGGAGTTCTTTAAGGAAGATTTAAGAAACTTGGGTAAAGGACTTGCGTTTTCCTACAGTTCCTATTTTCCAAAAAACAGAATAGAGCTACAATTCGGTTCGAATGCTTATCAAATTATTAGAACTAGCGAGTATGGAAATCAATACCTAACTGATTTTTCTGGAATTCCTGGTGAAAGAGACACCTTTATCAACCTTAATATTTCAAGTAGAGAATCAATTTACATTTTGGATGCCCATTATTTGGTGTTGGGGAATGCTCCAGCTTATAATAATCAATTATTCATTTTTGGTGGGTTTGGACCCGAAATTCAATTTGTGACAGTGACTGAACTGAAAAGGACAGGCGAAAAAGAATTTCAAGAGTTTGATTCGGATACAGGAGAAAGCATATCCTATAGTAAAGTGACATTTTCCGATCGTGCAAAAGGGAAAGGGTACGGTTGGTTAGGTGCGCAAATTGTGGGGGGATTATCATTTAGAATAGACCGAGCATTAGGTTTTTCTTTCCATTTGAAATCCTCAATTCCATTATACGATCAACATCCAGATAAACGTGGCCCTGAAAACATTACTTCAATTAATGCTACGTTCCGTTTCTTCTTAAATAACGGAACAACGGAATATTACTCTAATTAATCTTGCGGAAAAATCCAGTGCAGGGTGGTCCTAGTGCGCTGCTCAATTAATGGAATACGGCCTTTATTTAATTCGGCTAGAACCTCATCATTGAAATTTCTAACCGTAATTAATTGAAGGTTAGAATTGTAAAGTACTCTGAAATCGTCGCTTAATTTTTGAATGATTTCTTTTACGTGTGGAACTGTTTCGTTAAAACAGATGGAAAATGATAATGCCGAAAGCTGAATCATATTCAATTTAACCCCAAATTCTCCAAAAAGAGTAAAAACCTTTCCAATCCCAGATTCCGAAATAAAACTACCGTCCTTGGCCCGTAATGTCAAAAGGATTTGCTGGTCCTTGATGATTTTAATGGGGATTTTACGGGCGGTACGTTCATTTCCAAATATCTGCGTCCCAGCTTCATTTGGGTGGCTAAATGGCCTTACAAATAGCGGGATGTTTTTCTCCTGAAGAGGGTGTAACGTTTTTGGATGAATGATAGAAGCGCCATAATATGCCATTTCTATTGCTTCGGCGTAGGAAAGTTGGTCGAATTTCTCAGTCTTCTCAAAGACTTTTGGATCTGCATTAAGTACACCAGGAACATCCTTCCAAATAGTAACTTTTGAAGCGTTTAGGCAGTTTCCTAAAATTCCTGCTGTAAAGTCGGAGCCTTCTCTGCCAAGTGTGGTGGGAATCCCTTCAATCGTTCCTCCTACAAATCCTTGGGTTATAATTATTCTCTGGTCCAAAAATGGACGGATAAACATGTCACAGTTTTCAGAAGTCTCTTCCCAGTCGACCTTGGCCAAGCGATGGTTGTTGTTTGTAATCAGCCATTTTCGAGCGTCAATCCACTGTGTTTGAAAGCCGTTAAGGGTTAAAAAATGGCTGATTATTGTTGTACTAAAAATCTCCCCGAAAGGGACAACAGCATCATAAAACTTGTCGTATTCCCAATCTTTACCTTCCTCCAATGCATCTTCCAAATCAATGAAAAGAAAATTCAACGTGGTATGAATGGGGTGGTGTGGATTTGGAATTAATTCTCCGGCAATTTGGGTGTGAAAGTCACGTAATTTTGATAAAAGCTCTGTAGCCTTTCCTGTGCTTAGGTAAACCGAAATTATTTCTTCAAGGGCATTAGTAGTTTTGCCCATTGCACTAAGCACAATAACCATTTTTTTCACTTGGTTGTTGGCTAAAACGTTTAAAAGATTTCGGGCGGCCGTTGCATCTTTAATGCTTGCACCACCAAACTTGTATACTTCCATTAAGGCTTAATTTATCGTAAAAGAATCTCTGTCTCTGTGAAATTGAAATTTCCTTCTAAAAACTTGTAGATCATAAAGATCTAAAGTTTGGTCTATTATTCCTTCGGTTTTTGAAATTTCAGCAATTGCCTCGCCATCTGGACTAATCAAGGCTGAATCACCTGAATAGAAAATATCGTTTCCATCGGTTCCAGAGCGATTGCACCCAGCAACATAGCAAAGGTTTTCAATAGCTCTAGCACGTAAAAGCGTTTTCCAGGCGGTGGATCTTCTTTCGGGCCAGTTGGCGACAAAAATAGAAAGGTCATATTCTTCCTTGTTTCTTAACCAAACTGGAAATCTTAAATCGTAACATATAAACGGACAAATACGCCATCCATTTATTTCCTCCACTATTTTTCCTTTCCCTGGGGAATAGGTTCGTTCCTCTTTTGCTAATCTGAAAAGATGTTTTTTATTGTAAATGGAATAATCCCCATCGGGCTTGACCCAAAGAAGCCGATTGAAATAATCCCCATTTTCCTTTATGATAAAACTCCCTGTGACTACAGCGTTAAATGATTTTGCCATTTGCTGAAGCCACTGAGTGGTTTCCTCATCTGGATTTTCGGCCCATTTTGAGGCATCCATGGTAAAACCCGTAGTAAACATCTCAGGGAGGATTATTAAATCTGCCGATTGCCCGCCCGACATTAACTTTTCAAGGTGGTTCCGATTTTCTTGAGGTGATTCCCAGATTAAATCAGGTTGGACTATCTTTAGCTTTAAATTTTGCATAGTAATTTTGCAGCTTCAATAAGTGTTTCGTCCTTTTTAGCAAAACAAAAACGGATGACTTTATTGTCGATCCCGTTGCTGTAAAAACTACTAACAGGTATTGCAGCAACTCCTGTGTCAATGGTCATTCTTGAACAGAATTGCATGTCCGACTCATCGCTAATTTTACTGTAATCTGCCAAAACAAAGTAAGAGCCATTTGTGGGAATGAAATTGAACCGAGAGGACTTCATTTCCTTTAAAAACGTATCTCTTTTTTCGGTGAAAAATGAAGGGAGGGAAAGATAATGCTCTTTGTTTTCTAAATATTCTGCTAGGGCATACTGCAGAGGGGTGTTGGAGGAGAAAACATTGTATTGATGAATCTTTCTGAATTCGGCCATTAAGTTTGATGGACCTAGACAGTAACCCATTTTCCATCCAGTGATATGAAAAACTTTCCCAAAACTCGCCACCACAAAACTGCGGTCGGCGAGTTCAGGGTACATGCTCACACTTAAGTGTTTTTTTCCGTCGAAAATAACATGTTCGTAAACTTCGTCACTTAGAATTATTATTTCAGAATCGGCGGTTATCTTTATAAGCTGTTCCATATCCGATTTGTTGAGTGTTGCACCGGTAGGATTATGAGGGGAGTTGATAATAATCATTTTGGTCTTCCCTGAAACCATTCTTTTCACATTTTCCCAGTTAATGGAGTATTCTGGGGCTTCCATTTCAATGTAAATTGGAATGCCACCGTTAAGCTCAACTGCAGGCCCATAACAATCATAGGCTGGCTCAAAGATAATTACTTCGTCGTCTTCATTAATAACGGCCGAAATTGCCGTGAAAATTGCTTGAGTTGCACCTGAGGTTATGGTTATCTCCTTTTCAGGATCGTAACCCATTGAATATAGATGTTTTACCTTTTCATGGATTGCTAGCCTCAATCCAATTATTCCAGGCATCGGTGCATATTGATTATAGCCCTTTTCCATGTATTTGTTAGCAAGTCTCAAAAGCTCAGGGTCGCAATCAAAGTCTGGAAAACCCTGGGATAAATTGATAGCGTCGTGTTCGATGGCAAGCTTTGACATTATCGAGAAAACGGTGGTGCCCACCTTTGGGAGTTTTGACTTTAGGTGATTTGGGAAAAATGGCATAGATTGTTGGTTTGACCTTTGTGCAAAGTTAAGGTTGTAAATGAAAAAGAGAAAGTAAAGGTTGATATTTAAATGCCCTTTAAAATTGAATCCATTGTTTGCTTATAAATTGGGAAATCGGGCAGGCCGTTATGTTTTCCGTCCTTAATTATTGTAAGCTTAACTCTTTCATGAAATTCGTTTTTTATTTTACCCGGGGCCTTTGGTGAAATTAACCAATCATTTTCTCCATGAAAGATGTAGACAGGGGCTTTGGATAATTTTAAATTTGTTGCATTATTAAACTTATATTTTAGAAAAGTTTTGCTTAAAAATAAAGCTCCCCAACGATTTACCGTATTAGAAAAGTCATAAAAAGGGGCTTCTAAAATTATTAGTTCAGTATTTTGTTTTGAGGCAAAATAGGTTGCCATTCCTGACCCAAGAGACTTACCATAAGCAACTTTTTTATGGTGCTTAAACTCTTTATCAATAAAATCACTTACTAGGTTTATATCATTATAAAATGAATTGGGAGTTGTTTTTCCTTGGCTTTTGCCGAAATTTCTGTAATCCATAATTATTACATCGAGATTGTTTTCCAAAAATGGATCGATGAACTGACTATAATGTTCAATATTATGGACGTTGCCATGAAAATAAATAACCAACGCCTTTGGAGAGTCAGAGGCTGAAAAATGTGCTAATGAAATTTCTACATTCCCCGTATCCTTTAATAAATACTCCTTTATGAAGCTTTTATGGGAAAACTGAAAGTCTTTTTCAAGTTTAGATGGATGAAAAAGGAATTTTTCCTGAAAGGAATAAAAGGAAAAACATAAAGCTCCGTAAATGGCAACTAATCCTATAATTATGTATTGCATTTAATTGTTTCGTAAGGTTAATTCAAATAAATCATCGTCGTCCAAACCGAATTTGTTTTTAGGATCAATCTTGTCATTCAAAATATCCTCTAAAAATTGGTGATAAATGGGGAATTTCGGAAGGTTATTATGCCCACCAAATTTTATGGGAAGTAATATTATCCGACTTGGGTCAATATTTCGTAATTTTTTACTTGCTGTAATGGGTATTAATCGGTCCTTAGATCCATGAATAATAAAAGTATTGCATTTCACCTTTTGTAAAAAGATGTCTGTCCTAATATGAAATCTTAGTAATAATCCAATAGGCAGGAGGGGAGCGTATTTTTTTGTGACATTTAAGAAACTGTAATAAGGTGCATCCAATATTAGCTTGCTGGGATTATTCTTACTTGCCAGTTCTGCAGCAATTCCGGAACCCATTGACCTGCCGTAGATAATTATATTATTCTCAGGAAATTTAAGCTTTACTTTATCGTAAACACACTGTGCGTCAGAGAATAAGGTTTTTTCGGTCCGTTTTCCAGTGCTTTTACCAAAACCTCGGTAATCAATCATTACCACGTCAAAATAGTGCCTTAAAAAATCGACAGCATATTTCCCCCAACCTTTAACGCTTCTGGTGTTTCCGTGGAAATAAAGGATAATTCCCTTAGGATACTCACTATAGAAATGTAAACCATGTATTGAGGTTTTTCCGTCTATTTCGAAATTCACCTCCCTAAAGGCGCTATCATATTTAAAATGAAAGTCTGGGGATAATTTTTCCGGATGAAAAAAAAAACTTTCCTGAAAATAATAAATAGCTACGCACACAACGATATAGCCAATTATTACCCATAAATACCAGAGTTGGAATTCCATAAAGTCTAAATTAAAAAAATGGCATTGAAATTGACATATATTAGTTGACTTTAATTTCTACATATAATACTTAAATAAAACCAGCTCAATTTCTCAGCTTAATTTTGGTAATAATTTTTATTATTTCAACTTCATTAAGTTCCTATGCAAAGAAAAATGATGACCCTAAGAAAGTTAAGCTTATCGAAAGAGAACTAACTCTTTCAGTAAATGTTTATTCTCAAACTGGTTGCCTGACCCAAGATAAGGTTGGCTCACTAGCTAAGTGAACCTATGCTAAGGTATTAAATAACGAGTTCGTTTTATTTGAAAATCCAACCAAACAATTTAATTAGTCCGCTTAGAAAGAATGGAACAATCTTTAGGTTAAAACCTAACTGCGACCAATGATATTTTAGTCCATTTTGTAGAGTACTATACATCTGAATACCAAAGGAATCATCAAAGATTGTTGGTTTTAGTTTTGTGAATAAAAATAAAAAGGGTAAAGATATTTGCTTTGGTTTTTTAGGAATTGAAGAAAAAAATGGAGCTCTATCAATGGATAAATTTGATGAGATAGAAAACAGTAAGGAGGCAAGTTCAGCCGTTAGAGTTTTAGAAAGCAAGGAATGCCAATATGAAGTTTACTCCGAGGATGGATATGTATATGGTGTTTCAAAAATCAATGATTTCTTTAAAAAACGATCTTAATGGATAATAAAATACTTAATTAATGAAAAGCCTTCCAGAAATGGGAGGCTTTTTTGGTTTATTGTTGTTAATGAAAAAATTGAAAATTACATTAGTAAAAAATAGGATAATATGAAGCTTCATGTAATTAATTCAGGACACTTTAAGTTAGACGGAGGCGCTATGTTTGGTGTTGTACCTAAATCTATATGGAATAACCTAAATCCAGCCGACCAAAACAATATGTGCAGCTGGGCCACCCGGTGTTTGTTGATAGAAGATGGTGATCGACTAATTCTTATTGATACGGGTATGGGTAACAAGCAGTCAGATAAATTCTTTGGTTACTACTTTTTGCATGGTAATGACAGCCTGGAGAAATCCTTAGCAACCAAGGGCTTTCACCCTGATGATATTACCGATGTGTTTTTAACTCATCTTCATTTTGATCATGTAGGAGGGTCAATTAAATGGAATAATGAGAAATCAGGATATCGGCCAGCGTTTAAGAATGCAAAATATTGGAGCAATTCAGACCATTGGCAAAGTGCCTTAAACCCGAATCCACGAGAAAAGGCATCGTTTTTAAAGGAAAATATTTTGCCAATTCAGGAGTCTGGGCAGCTTAATTTTTATGATAAGTCTTCTTCAGATTTGCCGCAGATTTCAGCCATAACGGTAAACGGACATACAGAAGCGCAGATGTTGCCCGTAATTAATTATAAAGACCGTGAAATAATTTTCTGTGCCGATTTATTTCCATCGTCCCATCATTTACCTTTGGCTTGGGTGATAGCATACGATGTTCAGCCGCTTTTAACCATGAAAGAGCGCCAAATGGTTCTTGAGAGAGGGTTTGAAAACAATTCTATCCTGTTTTTTGAGCATGATCCAATAATTGAAAGTGCAACTATTATTCAGACTGAAAAGGGCTATAGAGTAGGTGATAAGGGGGATTTATCAAGTATTTTGTAAGCTACATATCAAAGCCATAAGATTATTTTGGCACTATATTACCTTTTGGTATGCTAATTGCCACTATATTACCAAGGTCCTCCTTGTAAAATTAACATTTATGGTAAAATCTAAAGAGCAAATAATAATAGATCGCCTTTTGAAAGATTCGTACGATTTATGCTTTCATGCAATAAAGCAATCAAATCAGGTAATTGAAGACCTGAAGGGCACTCAAGAATTTTTAAAAAAGGCAAAAGGGGATAAATCGTCCGGGTATTTCATATAATATTAAATTAATTTATAATGGGCATAACCTTTTCTTAGGTTTGTTCGTTACCTTTTATGTATATTTGCATCCATTTTTTGATGTAATTTAAAAATAATTCAGCTCCAGTATGAGACAACTCAAGATCACCCAATCCATAACCAATCGTGAAAGTCAATCTTTAGATAAGTACTTACATGAAATTGGAAAAGTTGATTTAATTTCAGCAGAGGAAGAGGTAATCCTGGCCCAAAAAATTAGAGAGGGTGACCAAGCCGCTCTAGAGCGCCTTACAAAAACAAACTTACGTTTCGTAGTTTCTGTTGCTAAGCAATACCAAAATCAAGGTTTAACACTTGGTGACTTAATTAATGAAGGAAATCTAGGACTTATCAAAGCAGCAAAACGTTTTGATGAAACCAAAGGATTTAAATTCATCTCTTACGCGGTATGGTGGATTCGACAATCAATTCTACAAGCAATAGCTGAACAATCACGTATTGTTCGTTTACCACTTAACCAGGTTGGATCATTATCAAAAATCAGTAAAGCATTTTCTAAATTAGAGCAGGAATTTGAGCGTGAGCCTTCTCCAGCAGAATTAGCAGAGCTTCTTGAAACTACAGTTGATAAAGTAGCCGATACCATGAGTAATTCAGGACGTCACGTATCTGTTGACGCACCGTTTGTTCAAGGTGAGGACAATACTTTGTTAGACGTACTTGAGAATGGAGACACTCCAGAGACTGATAATATGCTTATTGACGAGTCATTAGGAAAGGAGATTAAGCGAAGTTTATCTACTTTAACGGACCGTGAAAAAGAAATAATCATCCTTTTCTTCGGAATTGGAACTAACCATAGTTATTCATTAGAAGAAATAGGAGAGCGCTTTAATTTAACACGTGAACGTGTACGCCAAATTAAGGACAAAGCACTTCAGAAGCTCCGTCAGAGCTCAAGAAGCCGTATCCTGAAATCATATTTAGGTTAATTTTTTAAGCCTATCGAATTGAAAGATTGAAATTTAAACCCGTGAATCGGTTATTAGGTTTCAATCTTTTTTTATTTTCGCCAAACATTTAAACCATCAAATTCAACAATAATGGGTAACAACCAATACGAAACCGAGCTTAGTAGCTGGATTAGTAAAGAGAAATCAGCGATCGAGTTGATTAACATTGTAGGTCAGTTAGCTTATGAGAAATCGGTGGAACTGATCATCTTCAGAAAGCAATTGTTAAATGCCTCACCTGGAGAGATCTTAAAGCACCACCTTTATGCTAGAAACATTATCCAAAAGGAAATCACAATTGATTTAACTTTGGCGCTTTCTATAGCGATCACAAAAATTGAAGTTGCACCATCAAGAATTGATTTAGGTCGTCTTTGTAATGAATGGTACAACGAAGCTTCAAACTACAACAATGATCATGATGCATTTGTAGCTGATAAGCTTAAAGACTGTGTAGGTCTTGAAAAAATGGATCTTAAGCCCCGTGATGTAGTTCTTTACGGATTTGGTCGAATTGGTCGTCTTGCAGCGCGTGAGTTAATCAACCAAGCTGGAAATGGAAATCAACTTCGCTTCCGTGCAATTGTTACTCGTAGCACAAGCCCAGAAGATATTAAGAAAAGAGCTGATCTTTTAAGAAATGATTCAATCCACGGTCCTTTCAAAGGTACTATTGTTGAAGATATCGAAAATCAAGCTTTAATCATCAACGGACAAACTGTGAAAATGCTTGCAGCAAAAAGTCCAACAGACATTGATTACACCGAATACGGAATTAGCAATGCCCTTGTTATTGATAACACTGGTGCATGGAGAGATCGTGAAGGTTTAGGTCAGCATTTAAAAGCCAAAGGAATTGGTCAAGTTTTACTTACCGCTCCTGGAAAAGACGATATTCCAAATATTGTTTATGGTGTTAATGACCATGAGATGAAGAAAGATGAAACTATCCTTTCAGCCGCATCTTGTACAACAAACGCAATTTCTCCAGTTCTTAAAATTATTAAAGAACAATACGGAATCATTTCAGGACATATCGAAACCGTTCACGCTTACACTAACGATCAAAACTTAGCTGATAATTTCCACAGCAAGTCTCGTCGTGGTCGTGCAGCAGCAATGAACATGGTGATTACTGAAACGGGTGCAGCAAAAGCCGTATCTAAGGTTCTACCTGAGTTAGCAGGAATTTTAACCGGTAATGCGGTTCGTGTACCTACTCCTGATGTTTCTTTAGCCATCCTTCATCTGAACTTGAAAAAAGAGTCTTCTTTAGAAGAAATTAATGCAAGTCTAAAGTCTGCTTCTCTTTTCGGAAACATGGTTGATCAAATTGAATTCAGTATTTCAAATGAATTAGTAAGTACTGATATTGTTGGGAATTCTCACGCTTCAGTCGTGGATGGTCCAGCAACAATTATGGCTAACGACAAAAAGAGTGTTGTACTTTATGTATGGTACGATAACGAATATGGATATACTCGCCAAGTAATTCGCGTTGCGAAAAAAGCTTCTGGAGTACGCCGTTTACGTTATTATTAGTAGATAAATAATTAAAAATTGAAGGGGGTCGTTTACGTCTCCCTTTTTTTTGTTTAAAAGTTTAAATTAGACACCACTTTTTGCTTATTGAAAGGTTCAAAAAAACGTATCTTTGCCGCATGACAGAAAAAATCATAATCCTGGATTTTGGGTCTCAGTACACCCAGCTTATTGCTAGAAGAGTAAGAGAGCACCACGTTTATTGTGAAATTCACCCTTACAACAACATTCCAGCGATGGATGAGTCGGTACAGGGAATTATTCTATCTGGAAGTCCACACTCTGTTCGTGAAGAAAACCATCCTGATATTGATCTTTCTGCATTTAAAAATCTACCGATTCTTGGGGTTTGTTATGGCGCCCAATACTTAGCACAAAAAGGTGGTGGTAAGGTTGAGGCTTCAAGCACAAGAGAATATGGAAGAGCTAACCTAAAGTATGTGAATTCTGAGAATCCGCTTTTAGCGAATATTCACACAGATTCCCAAGTTTGGATGTCGCATGCCGATACAATAAAGGTATTAGGTGAAGGCTACGAAGTTATTGCAAGTACTGAGCATGTAGAAGTAGCGGCGTACCAAATTCAAGGAACTCAAACATACGGAATTCAATTTCACCCTGAGGTTACACATACCTTAGAAGGAAAGCAACTTGTGAAGAATTTCGTGGTTGATATTTGCGGATGTAAACAAGATTGGACTCCACTTTCATTCATTGAAGAAACTATTTCTGAACTAAAAACTCGAATAGGTACTGATAAAGTAGTTTTAGGTCTTTCGGGAGGTGTTGACAGCACCGTTGCTGCAATCTTATTACATAAAGCAATTGGTGAAAACCTACATTGTATATTTGTTGATAACGGTTTATTACGTAAAAATGAATTTACCGAAGTTTTAGACTCATACCAGCATATGGGTTTAAACGTTAAAGGCGTCGAAGCTGGAGACCGTTTCCTTGATGCCTTAAAGGGTATTTCTGACCCTGAAGAGAAAAGAAAAGCGATTGGACGTGTGTTTATTGAAGTGTTTGACGATGAGTCTCATTTGATTGATAACGTTAAATGGTTAGGTCAGGGTACAATTTACCCAGATGTGATTGAATCGATAAGTGTAAAGGGTCCATCAGCAACCATTAAATCTCATCATAATGTGGGTGGATTACCTGACTTTATGAAATTGGAAGTTGTTGAGCCATTAAGACTTTTGTTTAAAGACGAAGTAAGGGTAGTTGGTGCCGCTCTGGGCATTGATCCTAAAATATTAGGGAGACACCCATTCCCTGGTCCGGGATTGGCAATCAGAATCTTAGGAGATATTACGCCAGAAAAAATTGCTATTTTGCAAGAAGCTGATTCCATTTTTATTAATGGATTAAAAACCTCAGGAATCTATGACAGGGTTTGGCAGGCAGGAACAATTTTATTGCCCGTTCAAAGTGTAGGGGTAATGGGAGATGAAAGAACCTACGAGCAGGTTGTAGCCTTACGCGCCGTTGAAAGTGTAGATGGGATGACCGCCGATTGGTGTGATTTAGGACACTCTTTTCTTGCCAAAGTTTCTAACGATATAATTAACAAGGTAAAAGGGGTCAATAGGGTTGTTTATGATATCAGCTCAAAACCACCAGCAACAATTGAGTGGGAATAATTAATTTCACCACATCAATGTTAATAAACCAACATCCTTAATGATAATCAAGTTGACCCGATATCTGGCTTTTTTTATTACTCTAACACTATTATTTTCTTGTTCCAAGTTAATAACAGGGAATTCGTCGATTGAAAAAATGGAGAAAACTCCTGAAAAAGCAATCAATAGCGATCCTGTTTTAGTGGATATTTTAGAGAAGAAGACCATTGAAAAGCCAACGGGAAAATTACGTGAGGATTTAACTACAAAAAAAGGAGCCTATAATATTGCATTGCTGCTGCCTTTATGTGTTGAAAGTACTTTAGATAGCACTTTTACTAATTTAAAGGATTTGCAAGCAATTACTGTGGCTTCCGCCGATTTTTATGATGGGGTTAGAATGGCTCTTGATGAATTTGGGCGAACAGGCGTGAAGTTTAATCTTCATGTTTTTGATGTAGATAAGTATAATGATAAAATTGACAACCTTATTTTAAAAAATAAGTTGAGGGAGATGGATTTAGTGATAGGTCCATTTTACACACATCAAGCGGCAACGCTTTCAAATTACATTCAATTTAACCAGATCCCTTTAGTCCTTCCCGTAACTTCGGCCTCATTAAGCGAATTTAAAAACCCTTATTTTATTAAAGCAAACACTCCAATCGAATTGGACGCTCGTAAATTGGCCGATTTTGTACATGAAAAATACAATATCCTTTATCGAGTAAGCATTGTTCATAATGGCACTATGGATGAAATAGCCTTCCTAAATGCTTTTAAAAAGGAGATTATAGACATGGACCCTTTATTTATTGTGGATGAGGTAAATATTGCTGAAAAAGGCTTTGACAAGATTGATTCGGTAAGTTACCCCGAAATCCCAAATTTGGTACTTATTCCTAGTAAGGATGCCTCCTTTGTTACTTTAGCCATTGGGTATATTCAGAATATGGGGAAGGTTTTAAATAAAGATCTTAAGCCTGGTGATGAAGGGTATGATGAATTAATTAAGGATGAAAAAAAGTACAATTGGATTCTTATGGGACATCCAAATTGGTATAAAATGAATAATTTAAATTTTGAAACGCTTCAGAAATTAAATACCCATATTCCATCATCGTATCACGTAAATTATTCTGATCCAAGGGTAATTGAATTTGTAAAACGTTATAGAAATAAATATAGAACTGAGCCCACTGAATTTAGTATTAAGGGGTATGATATTTCAAGGTATTTTATCCGTGAATTATTCCTTTATGGAACTCGATTCGACCTTTTCTTAGGGGATGATACTCAAAAAGCATTACATACCAATTTTAAGTTTGAGCCAGCAGAAGGAGATTCAACATTTAATTTTGGTTTTTCATCGGGTTGGCATAATGGGAATAGTACAATTCTAAAGTTTGAGAATTTCGAATTAAAGGAGGTTCATTAAATGCATACCCAACGAGTGGTGCAAAATGCATCCAAAATTATTGAGGCCTACGATTATTCCGTTTCATTGCACAGATTTTTGCCTTTATTTTATAAAGACCATAAATACATGGGCTCAAGAGACAGGCGACAAGCTTCAGCTCTTGTGTACCATTATTTTAGACTAGGAAATGCCTTTCCAAATCAACCCCTTGAAGCTCGCTTGGCTCTAGCCGATTTTCTTTGTAGTGAGTCTTTTTCTCCTATTTACGCCGATTATTTTAAGGTCCCAAGAAGCGAGAAAACTTTTACACTTCAACAACGACTTCAATTTTTAACGGGAGCATTTAAAGACTTTAACCTATTAGATATTTTCCCGTTAAAGGATAATTTAAGTCCAAGTTTAAACAAGTTTGAATTTATTCAATCCTTGGCAATTCAACCCGCACTTTTCATTCGAATTCACCCAGATGTTAATGCTGAATGGCTTTTTGGTGAGTTGAAAAACCGTGAAATTGAATTTAAAAAACTACCAGGCTGTAGAAATACGTTAAAATTTAAAAACGGAACCAAATTAGATGAAATTTGGGCGTTTGGTATGGAGGAATTTAATGTCTCTCCTTTTGAAATTCAGGATTTTGCAAGTCAACAAACGGGAGAGTTTATTAATCCTATGCCAGATGAATATTGGTGGGATTCTTGTGCAGGAGCTGGTGGAAAAAGTTTAATGCTAAAATCAAAATGTCCAGATTTCACCCTTTTAGCTACAGATGTAAGAAAAAGTATCCTTAAAAATTATGAAGCCCGAATGGACCGTTCAGGTTTTGGGCGATATACTACTAAAGTTGTTGATTTAAAAAAAGGCACGCCATTCGAGGTAAAAGAAAATCAATTTGACGGCATAATTGCTGATGTTCCATGTTCTGGAAGCGGTACTTGGGGCAGAAGTCCTGAGAACATGATTAATGCCAAAGAAAAAGAGATTTCAGAATTTGCTGAGCTTCAGTTTAGTTTAGTAAAGGAAATGGTTCCTTATTTAAAGCCCGGAAAACCATTGTTTTATATTACATGTTCAGTTTTTGAGATGGAAAATGAAGATGTGGTGGATAAGCTAATTCAAAATACTTCGTTAACCTTGGATTCTATGAGGTTAATTAAAGGTTATGCAGATAATGCCGATAATCTTTTCATTGCCAAATTAATCAATCAGCCGTGAGAAAAATTGAAATTTTACCCTATTCCGAAGATCTGAAAAAATATTTTAAATCCATCAATATGAGGTGGTTAGAAAAATATTTTGAGGTAGAGCCTATCGATCTTAATTTGCTAGATAAGCCGGAGGAATTTATTCTTGAAAAAGGGGGCGAAATTTATTTTGCGGCTGTTGATGGTGAGATTGCAGGAACTTGTGCCCTGGAAAAGCATGGTGCCACTGAGTATGAATTAATTAAAATGGGAGTTGATCCAAAATTTCAAGGTTTAGGGCTTGGAAAATTGTTGGGCAACCATACCATTAATATGGCCCGAGCACTTGGTGCTACTCGCCTGTTCTTAAATTCAAGCAGAAAATTAGACACTGCTTTAGAGTTATATAAAAAATTAGGTTTTACGGAGTTTGTAATGGATTATTCAAAATCGGATTACAAACGATGTGACATAACAATGGAATTAATTTTTTCAGATGAGCTTAGATAATATTGAATCAAAATTAAATAGCCTTTCGGCAGAAGCCTTAAAACTTGAACCGAATGCCCTCGAACGCCACTCGTTGGTTGTTGCTGTGGATACTTATGCTCAGGATTTTCTAGAAAAATTGGATGATGCGCCCGCATTTGTCTATGATCATGAAGGTGAAAACCCTTTTATTGGAGATCAAATTTCTGAGGAAGGTGAAGATATTCATAGCCTACTTGAAAAGGTGGGAGAAAGAATTGATAAACCCGGAATTGCAGCAGCAGGTGGAGGACATTTGGGTTATATTCCAGGTGGAGGTGTGTTCCCAGGAGCGCTAGGGGATTATTTAGCAGCGGTTGGAAATAAGTATGCCGGAGTCTTTTTTGGTGGGCCAGGGGCTGTTAGACTGGAAAATAGTTTAATTCGATGGATGGCCGATTTAATTGGTTTTCCAAAGGAAGCTGCTGGGAATTTAACCTCAGGGGGTTCAATGGCCAACTTGATTGGATTGGTTACTGCAAGAGATGCCAAAGGATTAAAGGCGCGAGACTACGAGAAAGCCTGTTTCTACCTTACAAAGCAGATTCATCACAGTGTTACGAAGGCAATTACCATTTCGGGATTAGGTGAAGCTAATATTCGTTATGTGGGTATGGACGATAAGTTCCGTATGGATACCGAGCAGTTAAAAAGCCAAATTCAAATTGACGTGAAGCAAGGGTTAACACCCTTTATGGTTATTGCTTCTGCCGGTACTACAGATGTGGGTGCTGTTGATCCGCTTGATGAAATTACAAAAATCTGTAAAGACTCAGGGGCATGGTGCCACGTAGATGCCGCTTATGGTGGTTTTTTTATTCTAGCCCCAGAAACAAAAGAATTATTTAAAGGAATCGAAAATGCCGATTCTATTAGTATTGATCCGCATAAAGGGCTGTTTTTACCTTACGGATTAGGGACTGTTTTGGTTAGGGATGTTAAGCTGTTGAATGGCCCGCATTCCTACCAGGCTAGCTACATGCAAGATTCCATTTCAGAATCTTACGATTGGTCCCCGGCCGATTTAAGCCCAGAATTAACCAAACACTTTAGAGGACTAAGAATGTGGCTTCCATTAAAGCTTTTCGGTATTAAACCTTTTAGAAGCGCATTAAGTGAAAAGCTATGGCTTACAAGATATTTCTTAGAAAAAATTAAGGACATTCCTGGAGTTCATATTCTATTAGAGCCTCAGCTTTCAGTAGGTGTTTATAGATTTTTACCACAAGTTTCTACACTGGATGCAAATGCTTTCAATTTATTGCTGACTCAAAAAATTCAAGCGGATGGAACTGTTTTCATCAGTTCAACAATGATTG